>QHNT01000055.1 GCA_003218515.1 Verrucomicrobiota bacterium
CACTCACGGAGTGATCAAAAGTCGTTTTCATACGTATCGATTCCCGCCGGTTGCTGGTTCGTTCGCATATTGGAGCGCGCGGCCTCGACGGTAAACTGTGCGTCTGACCGCACAGCGCCGCGGAGGAGTGTGCGTTTGACCGCGCACGTCCCCACACACGCGGCGGCCGCGCGCACAGTTGCGAAACGTGCCACGGCCTTACGGCAGGCGAGACGCCAATATTGTTCGGCATGAAAACGCTGAGGGATTCTTCCCTCTCTCCCCGCGAGGAACGAGCGGGGAGAGAGCTGGAGAGAGGGGAAACTGATAAAAAACGGCCTCCTCTCCCCGACCCTCTCCTCCTTTTTTGGGAGGAGAGGGAGAAGGGAAGCGCTGCTGCTGCGCTCCAAGGAGAATTATCACCGCGGTTCCCATTTTCGCTCACGCCCAATACCGGCAATTCACGTCGGGAAAGATGTTGTCCAGCCACTCGACTCGCCCGAGCCACTTTTCGTCCACGCGGGTCGTGGTGAGTTGTTCGTGCAAGGCGACGAAGCGAAGCAGGTGGTCCTTGACACGGCGGCGGGCGTAGTCGGGACTCGTGCCGGTGCGGAGTATGAACGGCCAATCGCTGGCTTGGGCGAGCAGCAGCTCGCGCGCCGCCTGTTTGAGCGCGCGTTGCGCCAAAGCGCCGGCGCCGGAAAATTTTCTCGCCAATTCGGTCATTCGCTCCTGCGCGACGTCCAGGTGCGGATAAATCCATTCGTTCGTTTCGTTGAGCCACACCCGCCAGTAGCCTTCCTCCCCCCAGCTCGACGCGCTCGGCGTGGCGATCTGCTGGGTCGGGTGCCGGCGCAAATATTCCTCAGGCGTGAGCAGGACGAAAACTTTTTGATCGTAATAAGCCTTGCGCACCAACAGATCGAGCCACTCGATGCCTTCATACCACCAATGGCCGAACAATTCGGCATCGTAGGGCGAGAGAATCAGCGGCGGTCGGTCCATGATGCCGGCCAGCCGCTGAAATTGCTCGAGGCGCGCGGCGAGGAAATGGCCGGCGTGTTCGTCCGCGGCGCGCAGCGCAGTGTGCCGGTCATAGGGTTCCTTCGCGCCCGCGCCGCCGGTGATACGATGATACTTGATGCCGGTGAAACCGCGATGTTCAGGCGACGGCAAATAAGGCCGCACGTAATCGAAATCGAGGTCGAAGCCGATGTCGCGGTAGAAATCACGATAACGCGCGTCGCCGGGATATCCTTCGTGCCGGCTCCAGACCTGTTTGGCGGAATCGAGCTCGCGACCGAACGCGGCGATGCCGTTTGGCGTGAAGATGGGCGCGAACACGCCGTAGCGCGGCCGCGGCCGCGCGTGCAGCACACCGTGCGTGTCCGTGATGAACCAGCGGATGTTCGCCTCCTGCAAAACAGTTTCCACGCCGGCGGCGTAGGCGCATTCCGGCAGCCAGACGCCGCGCGGATCGCGACCGAAACAACCGCGATAATGATCGCGCGCGGTCAGGATTTGCGCGCGGATGGACGGCGGATGATTCGCCAGCAGCGGCAACAACGCGTGTGTCGCGGCGCAGGTGATGATTTCCAGTCTGCCGAGGTCCTGGAATTTGCGGAATGCGCCGACGAGGTCGCGGTTGCAGCCGAAGTAAGTGTCACGGATGCCGGTGAAACGGCGATAATACATTTCTGAAAGCGGGCGCGAGGCGGCTTCCCATTGCGTGCGGTGCGTTTCCTTCTCCGCCAGTTCGATCAGGCAATTGAGATGCCGCACGTAGCGGTCCTGCAACAGCGGGTCGAGCAGCATCGAACAGAGCGGTGGCGTGAGCGTGAGCGTCAGGCGCGTCTTCATGCCCTCGCGCAGCCAGTTGTCCATGACCTGGATGAGCGGGATATAACTCTCCGTCATGGCCTCGAACAGCCAGTTCTCCTCCAGAAACTTTTCGTGGTCCGGATGCCGGACAAACGGCAGGTGCGCGTGCAGGACGAGGGAAAGGTAGCCGGCCATAAAATTTTTTTAGATGTGTCCTTCGTTCATGGATTCGATCACTCGCGCGTCAATGCAGAATGGATCGCGCGGATCGTTGACTTTCAGCCAGGCGGGGAGTCCCTCTATGGCGCCTAATCTACAGCTTCAACTCGCGGCGGCTTGAGTTGCGGGTCTTGCGGATGCGCGCCGACTTCGCCGCGGTATTCCGTTTCCCGGCTGAACTCCAGCTCCGCAGCGCGACCGTCGGTCTGGTCGGCGGAAACAGCGACGACCGGCAGTTCGTATTTCCCGTCGGGCAGCGCGAAACGGAAACTGAATGAGCCGTCGGGCCGCAATTTGATTTCGCGTCCGCCGATGGTGACCTTCGCGTCCGGTTCGGTCGCGCCGTAAATGATAAGTTCCGCGTTGATGTTGAACCAGAATCCTTTCCTGAACTGGACGCCACCGAACGGACTTGAAACGCTTCCCATGGCGCCGACGCGCTGTTCCACAGACAACGAGAATTGCGCGGCTGCCGCGGAGGAAATTTCCTGCGCCAACTTGCGCCGGATCAGCTCGGTGATTTCGAGCGAACCAATCCAGACACGGCGCACCTGGTCCATGGAAATCAATTCCGCCAGGGCGCGCTCCTGTTCCGGCGTCCAACGCCCGGTGATTTCGGCGAGGTTGGGCAACCCTGCATAACCTTCAGCGCGCAGTTGCTGGATGGCCTCGGCCAGCGGCACGTTTTCGCTGACGGCGCTTTTCACCGGGGCAAGGAGTTGATCGAACGTCACCTCGATGGGGATGGTGGCAAAGTGAACGGAAGTGTCCGACGAGAGCGTGTGCGGCGGAGTCAGGGTCGGCGCGGAAACGGAGACGCTCGTCCAGCGTCCGCTGGTCTTCCCGTAATATCCTAATTCGGCGATAAAGCGGGTCCCGCCGCGACCGACGTGGACGAACCAGTTGCGTGATTCGGGATGAACATGCACTTCGGTGAATGGTTCATCAGCCAGGTGATCGACGAAAACCCGCACGACGAGGTGGCCATCAGCCGAGCGCCGGTTGTACTCCCGGAGCTGCTCGCGGGTCAGGTCCCAATGGGCGTAGAGCCAATGCGGGTCGCGGGCGGCGAGTAACAGCTTTTTTGTGCCGTAAGCTTCGGGCAATTCGCCCGATTCTACCGTTGCCCCGGCGTGTTCCGGTGGCGGCGTGGGTCCGAGCGCATAGCGTTGTCCGGGACCGCTCACCGATGGCGCAGTTGGTTCGTCGCCTTCGAGCAGCATGGGAGGCACCTTGATCGGTCGTTTTCTGACCGCGGAGTTAGCCGCCGTTGCGCTCCGCTTCGACGACCTTTTTCTGGGCTTTACTTCTGATTTAAGTTTAACGACAGGTTCGCTGCTTTTCCCGGCGGCCGTCCGGGGCAGGCGACGAACGCGAGGGCGGACGGTTTTGGCCGATGCTTCGGCGGATTGAGAAACAGCCTTGCGACGGCGAGTTGTCTTTTTTTCCGATTTCATGGCCTCAGAAAAGATGCGAACCAACCGACCGGAGACTACGCCGAGCGCGAGCCTGTGCGCAACGCGAAACTGGCCCTAACCGCCCCACCTGTAAAGCGTGTTGAGGAATGAGTTGACGCTCCCCCACTTTAGGCTGAGAATTCCCCTGGATGGGATGAGCCAGGCGAAACCAGAAAGCGATTCAGCGACCGCCAAAACAACCGCGCTGCTTTATGTCGTGGACGACGAACCGATGGTCGGCGATGTCGTCCAGGCCATTTTGAAGATGGGCGGTTACGAAACCGTTTTCTTCCAAGACCCTACGGTGGCCTTTAAGACCCTGAGCGAGGCGAATCCAAAGCCAACCTTGCTGCTGACTGATTTTCAAATGCCGCAAATGACCGGGCGGGAATTGATTCTGCGCTGCAAAAAGGCCCATCCCGCGTTGAAGACCATCCTTTACAGCGGCAATGTGCAGGAGGACACCGTCGCATTTTACCCTGCCCGACCCGACCGCTTTTTGCGAAAGCCGTTCAGTCCGAAAACGCTGATCGATATGGTGCAAGCCGTGCTGGCAGAATAATGCGCCGCGGTTTGACACCCCCCTTTCGCCTTGCTTACCCTGCGGCATGCCCTTGCGCGGAAAAAAACTCGGCCTGCTGATTTCCGTGCCGCCCGAGCATCCCAACTTCAACCACGGCCTCCGCCTGGCGGCAACTGCGCTGGGGCAAGGTGTGGACGTCTATCTGTACTGCATCGACGAGGCGGTGAAAGGCCTGGGCGACCCACGTCTGCAACGGCTCAAAACGGACGGCGTGAAACTGTTCGCCTGCGCGTACGGGGCCCAGCGTCGCAATATCCCGGTGAGTGAACGAGCCGCGTTCGGCGGCCTGACTATCCTGAATGATTTAATCGCGAGCACGGACCGGTTCGTGAGCTTCAATTGACCGGCGGTGGGCCACACGACATTCAAAGTGATGAACCCCGGCGTTCTCTTCGTCATCACCACCGACCCGCGAACGAGCCCGCGGCCGGCCGAGGCCATCCGCATCGCAGCGGGCGTAGGCGCGTGGAGGAAAGCGGCGGTCACGATTTACCTCCGCGACGCCGCGGTCCTGGCGCTGAGCGAATTTCCCGATGAACTGGCTGACGGACACAACTTCACCCGTTACCTTCCGCTCGTGGGGGAATCCGGCGGGGTGCTCTGCGCCCAACGCGGCGCGCCGTGGTTGCGCGAAATCGGGCGCGCACCGGTTGCATTTCGCGAAATTGACGACGAGGAGCTGGCGACGCTCGCGTTGGAGAATCATTACCTCATCCGCTTTTGACATGCGCGCCGTCCTTCTCATCGTCACCCGGGCGAACGACGCGTTGGCCGCCGCGACCATGGCGACGCAACAAAAGCGACCGGAGACGCAAGTCAAAGTTGTGGACTTGACGGCGCCGGAACCCGATTACGCAAAATTACTCGAAGAAATCTTCGCGGCTGATTCGGTTGCGGTCTGGTGAATCAAGGTTCCTGGAGCGACGCCAGAATCTTTCCCGCGGCGGCACGCGGATGTTCGGCCGCACAAATCGGTCGGCCAATCACCAGCCAGTTCGCGCCGGCATGGATGGCTTCTTTGGGTGACAGAGTTCGCTTTTGGTCGTCTTTCTCCGCGTCGGGCGGGCGGATACCCGGCGTGACCAGTTGCACATCCGCGGGAATGATTTGTCGCAACCTGGCAATTTCCAGCGGCGAGCAAACCAGCCCGCGCAGCCCGCACTTCACGGCGAGAGAGGCCAGCCGTTCAACTTGCCGTCCCACATTCGGTTCCACACCGATTTCGCCCAGCCCCTCGCGGTCAAGACTGGTCAGCACGGTCACTCCCAGCACCAGGGGAGGCGTACGACGGAGTTTACGGGCGTTTGCTTGGGCGGCCTGTTCGGCGGCGCGCAACATTTCGCTGCCGCCGCTGGCGTGGACGGTGAGCATTTGCACATCGAGCTGCGCGGCGGCTTCGACCGCCTTGGCCACGGTGTTCGGGATGTCGTGGAATTTGAGATCGAGAAAAACCGCGGCGCCGGTTGCGCGGATTTTGCGGACGACTTCCGGGCCGGCGGAGACGAACAATTCCTTGCCGACTTTAAACGCGCCAACGACCGGGGCGAGCTGTTCGACCAGCTTCAGCGCCGCCTCCAGGCTGGGTACATCCAGCGCAACGATGATTGGATTGTGCATAAGGTAAGGATTAAGCCACGGCCGGAACAGGGATGAAACAATTTTCAAGTCTTGAGCAGGAGCAGGCGCGAGGAACCCTCGACAAGTCCGAAATCCAGATGCCGAACAGGGAAAGAATGACGAAGCGCGAAACAGTATTGAGGCGTCCCTTGGATATGCGACAGTCGGTGGCGGTCGAACCGTCGTTTCCCCTGACCTCCCACTGGACAGGGACTCCTGGCGCGCGTTTTGCGCACACTGGATTGGCAAACTCCGTCGCGGGCATGGCCTGAAGACAGCGGAGAATTCTCCCTCTCCCCAGGGGAGAGGGCCGGGGTGAGGGGAAAGAAAATGTGGCCCATCCAACGGTTCCCTAGGTAAAGTTGAACCCGGCAAGCGGGACTTTTGGTTTCGGATTACCTTCGTCATTCGGGGTCGGCTCGACCCTTGACGACCCAGTGATGGTCGTGCGACTTTGGGCGCGTTTGGCAAAAGAGCCGTTAGGTGCGGTGGCAAACGAACTTTTCGCCGCCGTCGCGGAAACTCCGGCTGTGCAGTCCCTGCAACGGCGCCTGGAGAAAGGCGGCGCATTGTCTTGCGCCGGCGTCAGCGAATCTGCCCAGCCTTTTTTGGCCGCGTTGCTGCGATACTTTTTTCCCCAACGCCCCCTCGTCGTCGTCACCGCCAGCCTCAAGGTTCAGGAAAGTTTTCAGCAGGACATAACGACTTGGTTGCAGACTTCGAATGGCGGGACCTCCTCGCGCCAGCACCCTCCATGCTCAACGCGCAACGCTCAACCGCTCTTCTTTCCCGCGTGGGAAACCCTGCCGCACGAGGCGAAGCTGCCGCACGCCGATGTCATCAGCGAACGGCTGGACACTCTGGTCGCGCTGGCGCGGGGAGGAACACGCAACACGCAACACGCGCCGCTCGTCGTTGCTAGTGTCGAAGCGCTGCAGCAGCGAACTTTCCCGCCGAATGATCTGAAGCAACGCACGCGCGATTTGAATCGGGGCGACAGGTTTGAGCCGCTCGATTTGGTCCAATGGCTTGAAGAACAGGGTTACGAACCAGAAGCGCAAGTGACACAAAAAGGCGAAACCACCTTGCGCGGGGGCATCCTCGACGTCTATCCGCCCACGAGTCCGTGGCCCGTGCGATTGGAGTTTTTCGGAGATGAACTGGAATCGCTTCGCTACTTCGATCCGCTCACGCAAATCTCGCGCGAGGAAATTTCGTCGGTGACGTTGCCACCGGCGGGTGAGTTGGGAATCTTAAAGCGGCGCGTCGAAAGCAAAGCTGTCGCCGCAGACTTCGACCTGCCTGACAGCGACGCTGACTCCTGGCGCCATCCGAAGTATGCCGCTTCAACATCCGAGGCGCCAGCGACCCTCGCGGATTACCTGCCTCCCGAAACCCTCTTCCTGCTCTGCGAACCTGAAGCGCTCGCGGAACGCGCCGACCAATACGCGCAACAAATACCCGCTGACAACCCGTTCTTTGTGGCCTGGAAAGAGTTTCAACGCCGGTTGGCGCAGCAAGGAATGACTTCGTTGAAGGTGTGTGGAGCTGAAATTCCTGCATCAGAACCTGACCTCAGCGACGCGAATGCAGCCCGCTCCGATTCAGAACAACCTGGAACCTCCAATCCGCAACCTGCCTTGCTTCCGCTTTTTTCGCTGGACGCCTTCCGTCCGCTCGGCGATCGCGCGCCGGAACCGCAGATCGCCGAAACGCAACGCCGCGAATTCTTCGCACAGCTGCACCGTTGGCTCCGTCAGGACTACGACGTTCACGTCTTCTGCAATAACGAAGGCGAACGCCGGCGGTTTGATGAGATTTGGGCGGAGTACGGATTGAGCAAAGGAGCGCAGGCGTCTCGCCTGCCTCACTCTTTTCAGACGGAGGATTTTTTGTCGAAAAACCAGACGCGGGAAGCACGATCAACGGAGAATGAACGGAGGCGGGACCCCTCCCCTGCTTTGCACCTCGGGACGCTCGCCCGAGGTTTTTTCTACGACGAGGCCAAACTCGTCGTCGTCACCGATGCCGAAATATTCGGTCGCTATAAAGTGCAGCGCCCGCGCCGTCTGAAATCGCCGCACGCCGCCGCGATGCGTTCGGCCCTCGAAATCAATTTCACTGAACTCGAAGAAGGCGACTACGTGGTCCATATCCAGCACGGCATCGGGCGTTATCTCGGCTTGAAAATTCTGCCGGTCGGAGCCGGACGAAAGGGGAACGCGTCCACTGGCGCGAGTCCACTGGCGGAAACCGAATCCGGCCAGGAATGCCTGGTGATCGAATATGCGCCCGCCGATCCCGATCAGCCGCCGCCCAAACTCTACGTGCCGGTTACAGAGGCGCATCTCGTCAGCAAATACGTCGGCGCGGGCAAGGCGCGTCCGCCGCTGAACGCCCTCGGCGGAACCCGCTGGGCCAAAACGAAAGCGCAGGCGGAAAAAGCGGTCCGCGATCTGGCGGGCGAGTTGCTCTCGATCCAGGCGGCGCGCGAATCCCAGCCCGGCCACGCCTTCGCGCCCGACGCACCATGGCAGCACGAGTTTGAAGGCGCCTTCATCTACGAGGAAACGCCCGACCAGATGCGCGCCATCCTCGAAACGAAGACCGACATGGAAAAACCAAAGCCGATGGACCGTCTGATTTGCGGCGATGTCGGCTTTGGCAAAACCGAAGTGGCCATTCGCGCGGCCTTCAAAGCGGTGCTGGACGGCAGGCAAGTGGCTGTGCTGGTGCCCACGACGGTGCTCGCGCAGCAACATTTCAATACCTTCCGCGAGCGGATGGCGGATTATCCCGCGCGCATCGAATTGCTCTCCCGCTTCCGAACGCGACGCCAGCAGGAGCGTGTGAGCAAAGACCTCGCTGTCGGCGCCGTGGATATCGTCATCGGGACCCACCGACTCGTGCAGGACGACGTTCGCTTCAAGGACCTTGGGTTGGTCATCATCGATGAGGAGCAGCGTTTCGGGGTGATGCAGAAGGAGAAATTCAAGCAACTGCGCAAGCTGGTGGACGTGCTTACGTTGAGCGCGACGCCCATTCCGCGCACGCTTTACCTGGCGCTCACCGGCGCCCGTGACATGAGCACGATCGAAACGCCGCCGCAGGATCGGCTGCCGGTCGAGACCATCGTCACGCATTACGACGAGCGAATCATCCGCGACGCCATTCAGCGCGAATTGAATCGAGGCGGCCAGGTGTTTTTCCTCCACAACCGGGTCATGACCATCGATATGATGGCACAGAAGCTCAAAGCTCTGGTTCCCCAGGCGCGCATCGTCGTCGGTCACGGCCAGATGCACAGTGATGATCTGGAGGAAGTGATGACCCGGTTCGTCAACGGCCAGGCCGATGTGCTGCTCTCGACGACGATTATCGAAAGCGGCCTCGATATTCCAAACGCAAACACCATTCTGATCGATCGCGCCGACCGATTTGGCTTGAGCGATCTTTACCAACTGCGCGGTCGCGTCGGCCGTTACAAGCATCAGGCCTACGCTTACCTGCTGCTGCCGCGCCATGCCGGTTTGTTCGCCGACGCGCGGAAACGGATCAGCGCCATCAAGCAATACTCGACGCTGGGCAGCGGCTTCAAAATCGCGATGCGCGACCTGGAAATTCGCGGCGCCGGCAATCTGCTCGGCCCGGAGCAAAGCGGCCATATCATGGCCGTCGGCTTCGAGCTTTACTGCCAGTTGCTCAAACAAAGCATCGCCGTGCTCAAGGGTGAACGCGTGAAGCCGCGGCTGGAAGTGCAAGTCCGGTTGGATTTTCTGGCGATGGTTCCGGCAGCCGATCAGTCAGTTGTCAGCGGACAGTTGCCAGTTGTCGGAGCGACGGACAATGGACGACCAACCAAGAACAAGGCCAGCGCCTGCGCTCCCTTCAAATACATCTCCGACTCGCGCCAGCGGATTGACGTTTATCGCAAGCTCGCCCAGGCGACCGATAAGCAGGCGCTGAAGAATCTGCGCGCCGAACTGCGGGACCGTTTCGGTCCCTTGCCGCCGCCGATGGAACGACTGTTGCAAGTCGCCGAACTTAAGGTGCTGGCCGCCGATCGCGGCATCACGGTGATGGAAACCAAAGAGGACAAGCTGATGCTGACGCGGAACGAGGACTATATCACGCTGGCGGGCAAATTCCCGCGCCTGACGGAGACGGAGGCAAAGGCGCGGCTGGACGAAATCAGGAAACTTTTGGTGGCGCTTTGACGCGGTCCGCCTATCCTGAAGATGGGTCGGATGGGCAGGATGTAACTCGGCGCGATTGACGATGGTCTTGCACCTCAAAACGAAAGTGCATTTGGCTTCCGCCGCTTCATTGATGTCTTTTTTTGTTTTCGCCTTCGTTGCCGCGCGATCCGCTGAAACCTACACACTGATCGATTTGGGAACGCCTACAGGTTTTGAGGAAAGCAGCCCAACCGCTGTTAACAACCTCGGACAAGTGGCCGGTTGGGCGGACCGCGGAGACAGAAATTGTCAGGCCTTTCTCTGGGAAAACGGGACGATAACCAATCTCAATGGTCTCTCTGGGCTTTCCAGCATTGCCTGCGACATCAACAACTCGGGAGTCATTGTGGGTGTCGCGACGCGCGACGGGCAACGTCGGGCGTTTGTGTGGTCCGCCGGCCAAGTGGTCGATTTGGGAGCGATCGACGAATTCCCAGAGCTTGGCGGACGCGGGAATTTTAATCCCGGATTAAGCATTCAATGACCGTGGACAAATCGTAGCGGTCGGCATGAAAGACGGTCGCAGGCGCGCCTGCCTCGTGAACCCGGTCAGGCTGAGGGTTCCTACGGCTGCACTGGTGGCCAGACAAGCGGGCAACCAGCCGGCCCTTTTTACGGGCGGTCTGCGTCGCCGGCAAATCAACTGGCCAGATTTCAATCATTTGAGCTCCTGACAGACGGAAATGTCGAAATGCTTTTCCAAGGGGACCCACAATCAAATTATGAGATTCAAGCCTCGACCAACTTGGTGGAATGGTTTCCGATCGGAACGGTGGTGCGAACCAATGGCCGGTTTCGCATTGTGGATACCAACGCAGCAATCTTCAACCTCCGCTTCTACCGGGTGATTCAAACGCAGTAATCTTTTGCCTGGCGCGCGGCAGCCAGCCTGGTCTTCCCTACAAACCGCCGCAAAAAGACCCATTCAATGCTTGCAATCAGACTCCGCTTGGGTATTTTCCCCAGTCCGCTGCTTTCAGACCGAGAGCAGTTGCGAACGAAAAACGGATAGATTTATGCCAGCAGCAAACGACTTACGCAAGGGCATGGCGATCCTCTACAACGGTGATGTCGCCGTCGTCCTCGACACACAACATCGCACGCCGGGCAACTTGCGCGCCTTCGTCCAGGCCAGCATCCGCAGCCTCAAGTCCGGCAAATCGTCGGACGTGCGGTTCAGCTCCACGGAAAAAGTGGAAGTGGTGCCGATGACGACGCGGAAGATGGAGTTCAGCTATAAGGACGGCGACGACTTTGTTTTTTCGGATCCGGAGACATACGAAACCGTGACGTTGCCGCCGGAACTGGTCGGTGACGCCAGGAATTATCTGGTGGAAAACGCGCCCATCACGATGACTTTTGTTGAAGATAAAGCCGTATCGATTGAGCTGCCTGCCAGCGCCGTGTTGCGGGTGACCGACGCGCCGGAGGGAATTCGCGGTGATTCCGCCAACAACGTGCAGAAAGCGGTGAAACTGGAGACCGGCATTTCGATTCAGGTGCCGCTTTTCATCAAGACAGGGGAGAAGGTCAAGATCGACACACGCACGGGAAAATACATGGAACGGGCGTGAGGCCAGTTCCAAATTTCGAGGTAAGACCAATTGCCAAAGGAAATTTCCGAAATGAAACCAATTGTCGAATGCCCAGAGGCTCCCCGCACCCGACATTGATTGGAAATTACTACCACTCTAGCTCGCTTCGCGCGGGCTTTTTTCATTCCGTTGTTTCGAGCGCCGGACGGAAGTGGTATTTTCTTGCGAGGTCGAGAGCAGCTTTAAGCGGCTTGATGCCGCCCGTGCAAGTCGGGTCTGAAAGCGATGCGGCTGCGACACAAACGCCCGTTTCCAGGCAACGTCGCAAATCCGATCCTTCGTGCAGCCCTAAAAGCACCCCGGCGCAAAACGCGTCCCCTGCCCCGGCCATGCCCGCGATGTATTTGGCTGGAAGATTAAGCGAGGATTGCCAGTGATCCTCACCTTTACGCGTGCGGGCAAAGGCGCCTTCCGGAAAATGGATAACCACCAACTCATGCACACCCATCTGCAGGAGCGCGCCGGCGGCATGCCGCAGTGCTACGGTGTCCAGCCGTCCGTCCGGCTGGCGGACCCTGAAGCCTGTCGTTTTCCCCGCTTCGATTTCGTTCACAACGCAGTAGTCAACGTGCTTGAGGGCCGGCGCGACGATGTGGGCATAACGGTCGCTGTCTTCGCTGACCACATCCAGGCTGGTTTTAAGTCCGGCTTCCCGGGCAGCGGCGAGCAGCGCGGCGGCCCTGGTGCCGAACCTTTTGTCGGACGCATCGAGCCCGTCCAGCAACAACAGGTAACCGAGATGAAAAATCCGTGCTTTGACTCTGGTGAAATCCAGGTCGTCGCCGTCCCACAAAGCGTTGGCGCCCCGGTGGTGGAAAAAGGTGCGACGACCGCCGTTTGTCTCAGTCATGACATCCGTGTATGAAGTCGGCGCTTCGGAGGTGGCGCGCAGAAATCGCGCGTCGATCTTGTATTTTCGGCAATCCGCCAGAATCAGTTCGCCCAGAGGGTCTTTGCCGACCAGGCCGGCGGCGAAAAGAGGAAAAGCGACGCCCAATTTGGCGAGATCAACCAGGACGTTGTAGGGTGCGCCGCCGGTCCCCTGCGCCTGCCTGCGAATGTTGGCAAGCTGTTCCGGCTGCGGGTAGACATCAATCAACTTCACCTGGTCAATGATCCAGTTGCCGCCGGCGAGGAGACCACTGCGAGCCGAGGCAGGTTTGCTTTTCATGATGTGCTTGAATTGAGCGTCCGCCGGGTACTGGACTTACGCGAGTCTAATGGAAAATACGATCCTTGTCTTTAATGAATTCCGTCCGCTCAGGCAAGCTGTTTGCAACCGAACGCGTGTCCTTAAATCACAAAATCGACAGGATTGGCATGAAGCTCTTGTAGTTCGCGGGCACGCTCGCAGAGGTCGGCCACGGTCAATTTTTCGACGATGCCCACGACGGCATCGCGCGCCTGTTTCATCACACTGCGAATGGCGCACCGGGCTTCATCAGGGCAGGAACATTTTTCGTAGAAGCATTCGCTCACGCAACTCACCGGGGCCAACGCGCCTTCGATGTGGCGGATCACGCTGGCGAGCGAAATGTCCGCCGGCGGACGCGCCAGCCGGTAGCCCCCTGCGACGCCACGTTTGCTTTCAACCACACCCGCCGACTTCAGGTCATTGAGGATCTGCTCCAGGAATCGCTTCGGGATGTTCTGATGTTGAGCAATGGTTTGAATTCGCACGACTGACTGTTTGTAGTTCAGTCCCAGCACCAGCAGGGCGCGCAATGCGTATTCACCGCGCAGAGATAACTTCATTGCGCAGACGATAGAATCTACATTAAAACTATCAAGAATTACTTCACTTCATTTGATACGACCCATAAACACGAATAAATACAGTGATAAAATAATTCATAAAAATGTCTATTGACTTAGTGTATATTAAACTTATTATCGCTCTGAATTTGCAATTCGTGAGGCACGAAAAAGCGAAATGAAACCAACTCTAGGGGCAGTCGCCGCGGCTGTGATCGGCAGTCAATCAATGACCACCAACCATTTGTTGGCTGATGACACGGCCGATACCATCAACGGTCTCAAACAACAAATCGAACAACTCGACCAGAAGGTCCGCATACTCGAACGCAATCGCGAACTGGAGAAAGAAACCGCTGACACAAAACCCAAAGACGCGCCGAAAATCAGTATCGGCGAGAAGGGCTTTTCCTTCGGCTCCGCCGATGGCAACTTCGCGATCAATCTGCGAGGCGTCTTGCAACTGGATTCGAGAACATTTTTTAAAGACGGCGGGATCAAAGGCAATGATGGTTTCCTGCTGCGCCGGGCCAGACCCGTCATTGAAGGCACTGTTTTCCGGGACTTCGACTTCGTGTTCGTTCCGGACTTCGGCGGCAGCACACCACAGATTTTTGATGCGTACCTTAACTATCGCTATAGTCGTGGTCTGCAGGCGCAGATCGGAAAGTTCAAGTCCCCGGTTGGGCTTGAGCAGCTCCAAGCCGACGCAAATCTGCAATTTAACGAGCGTTCAATGGCGACTGACCTGGTGCCGAACCGCGACCTCGGCGTGCAGCTTCACGGCGATTTGTTTGACGGCACGATGAGCTACGCGGCCGGCATATTCAACGGCGTGGGCGACGCGCGCAATTCCAGCAATGCCGATTTTGAAGACGACAAGGAGTTTGCCGGGCGACTCTTCCTCCGGCCTTTGATGAAATCCAGTTTGTCCGCCCTCCAAGGATTTGGTTTTGGCGTAGGCGGAAGCTATGGGGACTCCTCCACGGTCAATGCGCTGCCGGCGACGACCGGCGGAACCGCGCCCGGCTACGTCACGGACGGGCAGCAACAGTTCTTCGCCTATCGGAATACCGTCGTCGCCGGTGGCAAACACTGGAGGGTCTCGCCGCAAGGTTCCTATTATTACGGCCCGTTCGGCTTGCTGGGGGAATACGTGATCTCGGCCCAACGGGCTCAAACCAACTCGTTGAACACTGCAGCGCTCAAGAATAGGGCGTGGCAAATCACCGGCTCCTGGGTCCTGACCGGCGAAGACGCCTCCTACCAGCGCGTGGTCCCTGCCAAGCCCTTCGATCCCGCCGCAGGCCGCTGGGGCGCGGTCCAGCTTGTCGCCCGCTACGCACATCTGGACATTGATCGTGATGCGTTTCCCTTATTTGCCGATCCGACTACGTCGGCAAGATCGGCGTCGGCCTGGTCCGTGGGCCTCAACTGGTACTTGAATCGGAACGTGCTCGTGAAGACCAGTTTTTCGCGCACCACCTTCTCCGGCGGCGGCGGGGCCGGCACCACCGCGCCGGCCATCATAACGCGGCAACCGGAAAATGTGTTGTTCACTCGGGTCCAATTGGCGTTTTAGCCCGGCCCAAAAAGAAAATGTTATGACAAAAAGAAACTCAAACAAACGTCCGATCACTTTTACGGCGGCGTTGGCGCTCTCCCTGGTTTGTTCCTTCGCCAGGGACATCAACCTCCTGAACGTTTCTTACGACCCCACTCGTGAGCTGTATCAGGATTTCAACGCCGCCTTCTCCAAATATTGGAAGGAAAAGACCGGCGACGCGATCATCATCCGGCAATCGCACGGCGGCTCCGGCAAACAGGCGCGGGCCGTCATCGACGGCCTCGCCGCCGATGTCGTCACTCTGGCGCTGGCTTATGACATCGACGCGATCGCTGAGAAGGCAAAGTTGCTGCCGCCCGACTGGCAAAGGCGGTTGCCGAACAACAGTTCGCCCTACACTTCCACCATCCTCTTCCTCGTCCGCAAGGGAAATCCAAAGGGAATCAAGGACTGGGACGATTTGATAAAACCGGGCATCGCGGTTGTCACGCCCAACCCGAAGACCTCTGGTGGGGCGCGCTGGAACTATCTCGCTGCTTACGGCTACGAATTGAAGCGCGCCGGGGGCGACGAAGCCAGGGCGAAAGAATTTGTGCGGAAGTTGTTCAAGAATGTGCCGGTGCTCGATTCGGGAGCGCGCAGCGCGACGACGACCTTCATTCAACGCGGAATCGGAGATGTACTCATCGCGTGGGAAAACGAAGCGATCATGGCAATCAAAGAGCTTGGCCAGGGGCAGTTCGATCTGGTTGCCCCCTCCATCAGCATCCTGGCAGAACCGCCCGTGACCGTGGTTGACAAGGTAGCCAGGAAGCGCGGCACGGAGGAGGCAGCCAAAGGGTATCTCGAATATCTCTATAGCGAAACCGGCCAGGACATTGCGGCGAGGCACTACTATCGTCCTCGGCTCGAATCGGTCATGCAAAAGTATGCCGGCCAATTTACGCAACTGAAACTGTTCACTATCGACGAAGTGTTTGGCGGCTGGCAAAGGGCTCAAAAAACACACTTCAACGACGGCGGTGTCTTCGACCAGATCAGTCAAGCCAACCGGTGACGAACGAAGATTTCTTTTGCCGCGTCTCCGGGTTCGGATAAGCTTCGCCGCAACCTCACGACCACTCATGGCAGAAAAAAAGTTCAACGCCCTGCCGGGATTCGGCCTGACGATGGGTTTCACCATCTTTTATTTGAGCGCGATTGCCCTCATTCCGATCGCCGGTCTGTTTCTGAAAACGCTGGAGATTTCCCTGACAGACTTCTGGCGGCTGGCCACGACCGACCGCGCGCTGGCCGCCTACGAACTGACGTTCGGCGCCTCGCTGGTCGCCGCGCTCGCCAACGCTCTGTTCGGAACTGTCCTCGCGTGGGTGCTGGTCCGCTACGAGTTTCCCGGCAAACGGTTCATCGACGCACTGGTTGATTTTCCGTTCGCTCTGCCGACGGCGGTCGCGGGCTTGACCCTCGCCAATCTCTTTGCCGACAACGGCTGGCTCGGTCAATGGCTCGTGCCGCTCGGGATCAAAGGCGCATTCACTCCACTGGGCGTGATCATCGCGCTGACGTTTGTCGGGATGCCCTTCGCGGTTCGCACCCTGCAGCCGGTGCTGGAAAACCTCGAACGCGAGGTCGAAGAAGCCGCGGCCACGCTCGGCGCAAGCCGGGTCCGCACTTTTTTCAGCATCATCGCGCCGACGCTGCTGCCCACGATCATTACCGGATTCGCCCTGGCCTTTGCGCGCGCGGTGGGCGAATACGGCTCCATCGTTTTCATCTCCGGCAACCAGCCGTTCAAAACGGAGATCGCCCCATATCTGATCGTCATGCGTCTGGATGAATACGATTACACCGGAGCCGTGGCGCTCGCCGTCGTGCTGATGGTGATTTCATTCGCGATGCTTTACGTCATCAACTGGCTTGAAACCTGGTCGAGTCGCTTCCAAAACTGATCATGGGCGGCGCTCCCTCAACCGACACTGCAATCATCCGTCGCCGCGTCAGCCGGAGCCAGTCGCAACGCGGCACGGAAGAGCCGCCGCTGATCAAATGGACGCTCATTGCGATTGCGCTCGCCTTTTCGTTGGTCTTTCTGTTGCTGCCGCTGGTGAACGTGTTCGCGCAGGCCTTCGCCAAAGGATGGCAGGCGTACTGGAATTCGCTGACGGAGCCTGATTCCTGGGCGGCGATTCGCCTGACGCTGATCGTCGCCGCCATCGCTGTTCCGCTGAACGTGATGTTCGGCGTAGCCGCGGCCTGGGCCATTGCCAAATTTGAATTCCGCTGGAAATCTCTGCTGACCACATTGATTGATCTCCCCTTTTCCGTGTCGCCGGTCGTTGCGGGTCTGATGTTCGTGTTGATGTTCGGGCTGCAAGGCTACTTCGGCAAATGGCTCGAGGCGCACGAGATCAAGATCATCTTCGCCGTGCCCGGGATCGTGCTCGCAACGGTCTTTGTCACCTTTCCCTTTGTGGCGCGCGAACTGATCCCGGTCATGCAAGCGGCCGGCTCGGAGCAGGAGCAGGCGGCGCTGACGTTGGGCGCAAGCGGCTGGCGGACGTTCTGGCACGTGACGCTGCCGTCGGTCAAATGGGGGCTGATCTACGGCATCATCCTTTGCAACGCGCGCGCGATGGGTGAGTTCGGCGCGGTGTCCGTCGTTTCCGGACACATCATTCGCCAGACGGAAACGATGCCGCTGCGCGTTCAGGCTCTTTATGAAGGCGGCTCCGCGGTGTCGGGTGCGGCCGCTTTCGCGGTGGCGAGCTTGCTGGCATTGCTCGCGTTGATTACGCTGGCGATCAAAACTTTTCTGGAGTGGAAGCAGGCCCGTGACTACGCGCGCGCGCAGCAACTGGCCATGCCGACACCCGAAAGCGACAGCGACACGGCCTTCCTTGCGCGGCAGAACCTCAGATGAGCATCGAACTCAAAAACGTGACCAAAAAGTTCGGTGAAGTCACCGCCGTCAACGACGTCAGCTTCTCAGTGAACGAAGGCGAGTTGATGGCGCTGCTGGGGCCGAGCGGCGGCGGCAAGACCACCGTGCTGCGCATGATCGCCGGGCTGGAAATGCCGACCACAGGCGACGTTTTCATCCGCGGCCAGCGGGTGAACGATCTTTCCGTGCAGGAGCGCAATATCGGTTTTGTGTTCCAGAATTACGCGCTGTTCAAAAACATGAACGCGTTCAAGAACATCGCTTTTGGCCTCAAGATCAAGAAGTGGAAACGGCCCGACGTTGAAGCGCGCGTGATGGAATTGCTGAAACTCTTCGACCTGGAGGGACTGGAAAAGCGCTATCCGCACCAGCTTTCGGGCGGTCAACGCCAGCGCGTCGCCATCGCCCGTGCGCTCGCGCCCAAGCCAGGCGTGCTTCTGCTGGACGAACCGTTCGGCGCCGTGGACGCGAAGATTCGACAGGAACTCCGCGAATGGCTCGTGACGCTGCACCACGAATTGAACGTCACCACCATCTTCGTAACGCACGATCAGGAGGAGGCGATGGAAGTTTCCAACCGCACGGTGATTTTCTCGCGCGGCAACCTGGAGCAGATCGGCACGCCGCGCGAAGTCTATGAGCAGCCGGCCAATGAATTCGTCGCCCGTTTCATCGGCGTCATGATCGTGCTCGAACTGCACGTGAGCAAAGGCGTCGCGCGGTTGAACGAGCTGGAATTCCCTTCGCACGGCCTGCCCGATGGCGAGCGCTTGCGGATCGGTTTTCGCCCTTACTCCGTTCAGATTTCGTCGGACGTCAAAGCCTATCGTTACCGCGCCATCCTGCGGCACACTTACTTCCTCGGCGTCATGCTGCGGGTCGAACTCGAACTTCCCAGTGGACTGCTCATTCGCGCCCGCATGACCAAGGAGGAATATGCCTTTCAGGGACTCGCCGACGGCAAGGACGTTTCATTTCAAATCCGGCAATATCGCGTGCTCGCGCGTGAAGGGGAGAAACTGGCACCGGAAGTGGCCGTGACGCACGACGTCCCGCTGACGCTCGGCGAGGGGATTTAATATATGAACCAGAACAACACCGTCTTAGTCGTCGGCTCCGCGGGCCGCATCGGCCAGGCAGTCGTTGCCGAATTGCGGAGGCGAAAACTACCGGTTCGTGGATTCGATCTAGTCAAGACGCCGGGTGTGGATGATTGCGTGGTTGGCGACATCACCAAACCAGAAGGATTGAATCGAGCCGCGGACGGAATAGGAACTTTGATTCATCTGGCGGCCACACCCGACGACGACGATTTCCCGACGAAGCTTCTGCCCAACAACCTCGTCGGCGTTTATCACGTGATGGAGGCGGCCCGGCTCGGTGGCGTACCCCGGCTCGTCCTGGCCAGCAGCGGACAGGTGAACTGGTGGCAGCGGACGGCTGGAAAACTGCCCGTTCGCGTGGAAGACCCGCCCAGTCCGCGTTACTGGTACGCGGCCACGAAAATGTTTCTGGAAGCCATCGGACGCGGCTACGCCGAAACGCACGGCATTGGCGTCATCGCGGTGCGGCTCGGGTGGTGTCCGCGCACGCCGGAGCAGGTGCAGGAAATCGCCGCGAGCGAATGGGCGCAGGACGTTTACCTGAGTCCGGGCGATGCCGGCCGTTTTTTCGCCTGCGCCGTGGAAGCCAGGACCAACATCCGTTTCGCCATCGTTTATGCGTCCAGCAAACCGATTCATCGCGTGCATTTCGACCTGGAGCCCGCGAAGAATCTGGTCGGTTTCGTCCCGCAGGAAACCTGGCCGCAGGGGATCGAAGTGGTTGAAGCGACCGCTCGCCGCCGAACTTGCGGCTTGAAATGATTTTCCGGGCCGCTATACCAACAGGGAATCGTTGCGCGGCTTGAGCGTTTGTTTCGGCATCGACCAGTCTCCACGAGCTAACGCTTTGGCCGATGCGTGTCGCATCATGAGTGCTTTTTTTTCCCGCGCGATCGGACCGGCTCTGATTCTCTTCCTCGGCCCTGCCGCCGGCTTTGCCTGGGACTACGAAGGTCATCGTCTGGTCAATCAATTGGCGGTGGCTACGCTGCCGACAAACTTCCCCGCTTTTGTCCAAACACCGGAAGCGCGGGAGCGCATCGCCTTTCTGAGTGGAGAACCCGACCGTTGGCGGAACACGTCCGATCTGGCGTTGAAACATTTCAATTCGCCCGATCACTTCATCGACCTGGAGGACCTGGCGCTTTATCACCTGAAGCCGTCAACCCTGAGCCATTTCCGCTACGAATTCACGGCGCAACTGGCCGTGGCGCGCGCAGCCGACCCGAAAATCTTCCCGCCCATCGTCGCGACCAACGACCTCGACCGCACCAGAGCATTGATTGGTTTTCTTCCGTGGACCATCACGGAGTATTACGCGAAGTTGAAATCGGCTTTTTCCTACCTGAAAACCTTCGAAGAGGCCGGCAACGCGGAGGAAATCTCTAACGCACGGCAAAACGCCATTTTCTTCCTGGGTGTCCTGGGTCATTTCGTCGGCGACGCCGCCCAACCCCTGCACACGACGCGCAATTTCAACGGCTGGGTGGATCGCAACCCGCGCGGTTACACGACCAACCATAACTTCCATGCCTGGATCGACGGCGGTTACTTTCAAAAAACCGGTCTTCCCGATCCGGCTGATCTGCGAAGCCGCCTGCGCCCGGCGCAAATGCTTTGGCCGGACGATCCCAAAGCGCATCACGACGACGTTTTTCCGGAAGTGATGCGGTTCATCGTCGAACAGCACAAGCAGGTGCAGCCGCTCTACCAATTGGAGAAAGAGGGAAAACTGAGCGGTGAAATCTGGACAAGTTTGCCAGGGCGCGCTTTTCTCGGTGATCAGTTGGTCCGGGCCGGACAAATGCTCGGGGATCTCTGGTATTCGGCCTGGGAACAGGCGCCCATCGACGCTTATCTGCGCACGCAGTTGCTCAAGCGCAAGAATGGCATCAACCAGAGCCCATCACACACTTCAGTCCTCAATCCGAAGTCGAGCATTGAGAATTGAGTTGCCCAAGCACCTCGGATGTCACTCATCTCCATGCCCCTCCGCGCCAGTTACACGCTTCTGCGCCGTCGCATCCGCAGTCAGTGGAGAAGCCGTTACGCCAACTGTGCGCGCGCTGGCCACTCCGGGGGCAGCGGGTGAACGTGCACTTACCCCGAAACAAAAAAGGGCGGCCCGTAACCGAGTCGCCCCGCCCTCATGTGAAAGGGACCGCACCGCATGTTGGACAAGCACGCTGAAATGAAGCTTTGGAACGGGCAGTGTCCTGATTCAGCGTCGAGTGGGCTGTCCTCGGCACACTCGTCGGCTGAGACAGCCGACGCTACAATTCAATTCAGGGCATTCCTATTTGACACTCCGTGCGCGGCACTCCCTGAAGAGCTCGGCAAACACAGGTGCGTAATGCTCGCGGAGCATGATGTCGGTGTTGCAACCGTCCGGTCCGAAGTATTCCTCGGCGTGCTGCGCCACTGATCTCCACCGCAGTGGTTCATTGCCAGAGCGCACCCATTCTTTGCACGGCAAGAACAGGCTGACACGGCCCGCGAAGTGACCGGGTGTGTAGCGACGCGCCGCCGCAATCGTGGCGCGCTCAACCTTGGCGCGCAGGACCAGCACTGAATCCGGCTCGGCAGGACGCTCAGCAGTTCGTTGCGCCTCGTGGTTGCGCAGTTTCTCGGCGATGTACAACCGCCGTTCCCTGGAGGACCGCGATGCCAGCGCCCGGGTGTGCGTGATCACTCGCGCCACCTGATCCACGAGTTGCTGCCGCAGTTGCGGCAGCAACCGGTACGAGGTCGGATAAGGGGCGCCAAACAGGGCGAGAAAGCTGATCGCCGCGCGTTCCTGCAGGAGTTGGCGCCCCAACTCGAAAGCGATGGTGCCGCCGGTGCAGAAGCCGGCGATGATGTAAGGTCCGCCCGGTCGGAACGCGCGGATCTGGGCTGCGAAGTACGCCGCGAGGTCCTCGATGCGGGTGAGCGGTTCGCTCTGGCCGTCGCGACCGGGAGGCTCGAGCCCGTAGAACGGCTGATCGTCGCCCAAGTGCCGCGCGAGAGCGCGGTAGCAGAAGACGTCGCCGTTGTGCCCGGCCACGGCAAAAATGGGGGTGCGCTTCCCGCGCGGCTGCAGCGGCACGATGGCGCGCTGCTGCTGAGCAAGCGCTCCGGCCGAGTGCAGGAACTCCAGGATATCGTTCTTGCGTTGCTGCAACTGATCGCGCAGCTCGGGTGTCAGCGCGTCGGCCGGAGCATTACACCGCAGCCGATCGCCGTCGGCCCAGACCTGGATATCCCGGCGGCGCAACTCAGCGAGCAAGGCTGGCACCCTCATAGCTCGATCTCCACCCTGTCGCCGGCAAGGGCGGGCTGCTGCCGGGAGCTTGCTGCCCACACGAGGGCATCGATGGCCTCGGCCAGCGCTGAAACAGTCGGCCGTTCAAAGAGAACACGAAGCGGCAAATCGAGGCCCGAGGCGGCACGAAGTTGAAACATGATCCGGGCCGCCATGAGCGAATGGCCGCCGAGGTCAAAGAAGTTGTCGAACACCCCGAAATCGGTGCGGCCAAGCACACCGCGGAATACGCTCGCGACCATTTCTTCACTGGGCGTCCGAGGGTCAACCGCGACGGCGCTTGGCAACCCATCTCCCAGGCTGGGCGCCGGCATCGCCTTGCGATCGAGTTTGCCGTTGTGGGTTCGCGGCAGCGCCTTGAGCATGACGAAGTGGGCGGGGACCATGTACTCGGGCATGGCGGCGCGCACCAGCGCGCGCAACTGACCGACCAGGTCGGCCGGCGGGTTCTCGGCGACGAGATAGGCAACGAGGCGCTTATCCCCCGGGGTGTCCTCGCGCGCGATGACTGCGACCTCCCGAACGGCGGGGTGCTGCGCGATACCGGCCTCGATCTCCCCCACTTCGATGCGAAAGCCGCGGAGCTTGATCTGGAAGTCAAGTCGGCCAAGGTGCTCGAGCGTGCCGTCATTGCGCCAACGTGCGCGGTCACCGGTGCAGTAGAGGGTAGCTCCTGGGGTCGTGCCGAACGGGTCCGGGATGA
Source organism: Verrucomicrobiota bacterium (assembly GCA_003218515.1). Lineage (GTDB taxonomy): Bacteria > Verrucomicrobiota > Verrucomicrobiia > Limisphaerales > AV2 > AV2. The sequence goes on from QHNT01000055.1 coordinate 22,883, forward strand.
ATCGGTCGGCGGTGAGCTCGGGGCGATTCCAGTAACCGAGAGCGACCCCATCGCCTCCGATGCACAATTCGCCAGGGACGCCGACAGGGCACAGGCTCTTCCGCACGTCGAGGACGCGGACGGTGGTATTGGCAATTGGCTTGCCGATGGTGATCCCGTTGGAGGTGTTGGTAATGCGGGCGCAGGTGGACCAGACCGTGGTCTCGGTGGGGCCGTACATATTCCACAACTCAATGCCGCCTGCGATCAACTGATCAGCAAGATCTTCAGGCATTGCTTCGCCACCGACCAACGCCTTGAACGCCGTCCTGGGGGTCCAGCCTGCCTCCAACAGCAGGCGCCAGGTGACCGGGGTGGCTTGCATGACGCTGGCGCAATGCCGTTCAAGGAGGCAACCGAGGGCATGGCCGTCGACGGTTTCATCGTGGGTCGCGATAACGACCGTGGCGCCAACCGTGAGCGGCAGGTAGAGCTCGAGCACGGCAATGTCAAAGGATAAGGTGGTGACGGCCACGAGCACGTCATTGGCGGTGAGGCCGGGCTCGCGGGCCATGCTGCTGAGGAAATTGACGACCGCGCGGTGTGGCACGACGACGCCCTTGGGTTTGCCGGTGGAACCGGAGGTGTAGATGACATAGGCCGGGTCCCCGGGCTGCGTAGCACACACATCGGCCGGCACATGGGTATCCGACGTGGAATGGATGGTCTCGCCATCGGCCTCGAGAAGCAGATGGGCGCCCTGGAGCGGCTCGTCCAACAGCACAAGACTGACGGCGCTGCCCTCCAGACCGGCAGCCAGATTCTTTTGGGTGACGACAACGGCGACGCGCGAGTCGGCGAGCATGAAGGCGAGCCGCTCTTTCGGGAAGGCCGGGTCGAGCGGCAAATAGGCGCCGCCAGCCTCGAGAATGCCCAAAATGCCGACGACCATCTCCAACGAGCGTTCCACGCAAATACCCACAAGCACGTTTGGGCCGACGCCCAATTTGCGCAAATGCTGAGCGAGCTGATTGGAACGGCGATGTAATTCCCGGTAAGTGACGTGCTGATCTCGGAACGTAACCAGACACGCGGCGCTTGGGTGAAGCGACCATCGCTTCGAGCAGCGAGCGCCAATTCGTCGCCATGCGCGCGATAGTCTGCTCCTCGAACAGATCGGTGGCGTACTCGAAGAGTGCGCTGAGTCCCTCGGCCGTCTCCTGCACGTGCAGCGTGAGGTCAACCATTGCCACTCCGGGGTCCACCTCGAGCGGGCTGAGCGTAAGGCCCGGCAGGTCCAGCGGCCGCAGCGGCGCGTTCTGCAGCGCGAACATCACCTGGATCACGGGGTTGCGGCTGAGGTCGCGCGCGGGTCGCAACTCCTCCACCAGCCGCTCGAAGGGCAGGTCCTGGTGCGCAAAAGCGTCCAGGCACACTTCGCGCATGCGGCCGAGGAACTCCTTGGCCGACGGATCGCCCGATAGATCGGTGCGCAGCACCAGGGTGTTGACGAAAAAGCCCACCACATCCTCGATCTCGGCGCGGTTGCGGTTGGCAACTGGCGTGCCGACAAGAAGGTCTTGCTGACCGCTGTAGCGCGAAAGCAGCGCCGTGAAACCGGCCAGCAAAGTCATGTAAAGCGTCGCGCCCTCGCGCCGCGCAAACCCGCGCAGCGCCGCAGTCAGCTCAAGGGGCAAGCTGAACGAATAAAGCGCCCCGCGGTTGCTCTCCACGGCCGGCCGCGGCCGATCGGCGGGCAACTCAAGCACTTGAGGAGACTCAGCAAGACGCGACCGCCAGTGCACGAGCAGTCCCTCCAGCGCTTCGCCCTGCAGCCAGTTGCGCTGCCAACGCGCAAAGTCACGATACTGAAAACGAAGCGCCGGCATCGTTGCCCCCTCTCCCCGGCAGAAGCGGCCATACAACTCGCCCAGCTCCCGGAACAAAATGCCCAGCGACCAGCCGTCGGAAATGGCGCTCAAGTCCACCACCGGCAGCAGCGTCCACTCGCCCGGCTCCGACACAACCTGCAGCGGCCGTCCCTCGACGTTCACGAAGCTCGTGCGCAGCGACTCATGGCGGCGGACGAGCTCCCCGAGCGCGCGCTCAAGCATCGGCGCATCGAGCGCCCCGCGCATCTCGAGGGCTCCCGCGATCACATAAGTCGCCTTTCCGGGCTCCATCTGGTCCAGGAACCAGAGCCGCTGCTGCGAGAAAGAAAGTTCCGCCGGTCCGGGTTCCGCGGCCGCCTCCAATGGCCGAGCCGTTAGACCAGGCGCGGAGCCCGCCTGCAACACCCCGATGCGCGCCGCCAGGCGCGCAACCGTCGGGGCGGCGAAGAGATCGCGCAACGGCAACTCGACGGCGAGCGCCTGGCGCACGCGGGAAACGACCCGCATGGCCAGCAGCGAATTGCCGCCCAACTCGAAGAAGTCTTTGTCGATCCCCACACGCTCGAGGCCGAGAACCTCCGCCCAAGTGCCGGCCAGAATCTCCTCGGTGGGAGTTCGCGGTGCCAAGCAGGCAATCTGCTCCGAGTCAGGGTGCCTGGGGACCGGCAGTCGCTTGCGGTCGATCTTGCCGTTAGGGGTAAGCGCAAAAGAATCCAGCAGGACAAAGGCTGCCGGAACCATGTACTCCGGCAGACTTGCGCGAAGCAGCGCGCGCAACTCGCACACCAGATCGGCAGACGGCTTCTCGGCCACGACGTAGCCCACCAGGCGCTTGTCGCCCGGGACGTCCTCGCGCGCAAGCACCACCACCTCCCGTACGGCAGGGTGTCGGCTGAGGGTCGATTCGATCTCCCCCAGCTCGACGCGAAAGCCGCGGATTTTGACCTGGTGATCAATGCGCCCGAGAAACTCGATACACCCGTCTGCGCGGAATCGCACCAGATCACCCGTCTTGTAGAGCCGCGCCCCGGCCTCACCGCTGAACGGATCGGGGACAAACTTCTGCGCGGTCAGCTCCGGCTGGAGCAGATACTCGCGTGCCAGTCCATCGCCCCCGATGCACAACTCCCCGTACACACCGATCGGCACCGGCTGCATGTGGTGGTCCAGAACGTACACCCTCGTGTTGCTGATCGGTCGGCCAATCGGAACCGTCTGATCGATGCGGCTCTGCGCCGTCATGACGTGACAGCAGGTAAAGGTGGTGTTCTCGGTCGGACCGTACCCGTTGATGAGCCGGTTCTTTCCGACCATTTCGAGCATCCGGCGCACATGGGAAACGGACAACGTCTCTCCCCCTGTCAGCAGTTGGCGCACGCCCTGCAGACATCCGATCTGCTCGTCAACCATCTGGTGAAACAGCGCCGCCGTCAGCCAAAGCGTGGTCACGCCATGCTCTTGAATCACGCGACCCAGCTCTTGTAGCGACAGCGGCCCCGCAGGGCACACCACCAGCCGGGCACCGTTGAGCAGACTGCCCCAAAGCTCCAAGGTGGACGCATCGAACGAGATCGGCGCAAACTGCAGGAACACCTCTGGCGGACCCAACTCCACATAATTCGTGGACTTCACCAGACGCACCACGCTGCGGTGCTCGATGCAGGTCCCCTTGGGCCGACCGCTGGAGCCCGAGGTGTAGATCACGTACGCGAGGTTGCGGGCGTTGAGCCCAACGTTCAGGTCGTTCTGGTCCTCGAGCGCGATCTGCGGCCAGTCCGCATCCAGAAATACGGTTCGCCCGGCACACGCCGGCAATCTGTCGCGCAGTTTGGCCTGTGTCAGCAGCACTGGCGCGGCAGTGTCCTCGAGCATGAAGCTCAGGCGCGACGCCGGATAATCGGGATCCAATGGCACGTACACCCCTCCCGCCTTGAGAATGCCCAGGATCCCCACCACCGTCTCCAGGCTGCGCTCCACGCAGATGCCGACCATGACTTCCGGCCCCACCCCATGACGCGCCAGGTAACGGGCGATTTGATTAGCCCGGTCATTGAGTTCTCGGTACGTGAGCCGCTGTCCCTCATACTCGAGCGCTACTGCGTCGGGCGTGCACCTCGTTTGCGCCTCAAAAATTTCGTGGATACACGAATTGCGCGGGTAATCCACGGCTGTTTGGTTCCAATCCACCAGCAGTTGCTGGCGCTCAGCATCGGTGAGCAACGGTAACGTGGAAATACTTTGGTCCGGCTCGCGGGCGATCGCTTCCAGAAGGTTTCCGAAATGTCCACATAGACGCCGAATGGTCTGAGCTTCGAATAAATCCGAGCAGTACTCAAACCGTCCCTGGTAATCTGCGGCGTCCTCGTAGAGATGAAGACTTAAATCAAACTGGGCGAACTTCAGATCAAAATGAAAGCTGCTGATGTCCAGGTCGCCGATTCTCGGCGGGGTGCCGGCCAACACCTGCAACACGACCTGAAAGACAGGATTCCGGCTTGGGTCCCTTTCAAACTTCAGGTGTTGCGTCAGGGCTTCGAAGGGCAGGTCGCTGTTGGAAAAGGCATCGAGCGTTGTGTCCCGAGTCCTTCGCAGCAATTCGATAAAGGTTGGATTGCCCGACAGGTCGCATCGCAAGGCAGCCATGTTGAGGATAAGCCCGATCAACGGCGCGAGCTCGCCGGGGTTTCTCGCAGCGAGAGGCGTTCCAATAACAATATCCTCCGCGCTGGAATACCGCTGAAGCAGCACTTGAAAGGCCGCCAAGACGGTCATGAAAAACGTGCAGCCTTCGCGCGCGCCGAGTGACTTCAGGTCCTGCACCAGCGCGGCGGGGATGTTGAAAAAGACATTCGAGCCGTGGAAGGACTGGAGGGCCGGCCTGGGTTTGTCCGCGGGCAACTCGAGGACGGGAAGCGTGCCGTCCAACTGCTTCTGCCAGAACTCAATCTGTTTGGCATAGGCGGCTTCATTGAGCATCATGTTCCGCTGCCACAGGGCAAAATCCCCATACTGCACGGTCAACTCGGGTGGACGCGTTTCGATACGCTCGGTGAACGCCCGATAAAACGTGTTCAGCTCGTTCAACAGCAGCTCAATGGACAGTCCGTCCGCCACGATGTGATGCAGGTTGATGATTAAGACGTGTTCGGCTTCCCCCAGCTTGAACAAGGAGACGCGGATCAGCGGGAGCCGAGACAGGTCGAACGATTTGACGGATACTTCCGAGGCCAGGGCTTGCAGTCTGTTCTCGCGTTCCTCGCCCGCGACGTGATCCAGTTCCGTGACATTTATTTTGATTTTGAGTTCGGGATGGATGAGTTGCAGGGGCTCTTCGTCCTTCACGGCGAACGTGGTTCTCAGTGCCTCATGCCGTTTGATGACTTCATTGAAGCTGTCTTCCAGAGCCGTCAATTTCAACTGGCCACGAAGACGAAATCCGTACGGCAGGTTATAAGCCGGATTACCCGGCGTCATCTGATCGATCAACCACATCTGGCGTTGAGTAAACGACAGGGGGGCGGAGTCACGATTGGGCCGTCTGGGTATTTCAGGACGCCTGGCCAAACCGTGGGAAGCCCTCTTCCAGCGCCGCTCCAGCAGCGCTTGCTTCACCGGTGAAAGCGTGGATGACTTCTGCATAAGACTCAGGTCACTCTCTGGCGGGAGGCTAAAGTCACTCGCTCGAGACAAGCTGCCGAGCTTCCTCATCCGTGAGCGCTTCAATTTCAGCGACGAGTTGCTCTTTGATACACTTTGAAAGTTCGGCGATCGTTGGTGCGTCAAACAGCGCTCTTACCGGCAGGTCGATCTGAAAAGCCTTGCGTAATTCGGATACGATCCGAATGGCAATAAGAGAGTGCCCTCCCAGTTGGGAAAAAGCGTCATGGATTCCTATTTCGTCAATCCCGAGCGCATCCTCCCAAACGCGAGCAATCTGTTGCTCGGTTTCATCACGCGGAGCGTCATATTGCGTTGGCAAACTGGGCCGCTGGGAAAGCGGCGATCGGGTCGGACCGGCTGCGTCCGCCAGTCCCGCTGGATTCAGCGACTCCAGGTTGATCCATTGCTTGATCCTTGCGGCCAGATCGCCGGTGGACACAACGAGTTGGCTGGCGGTCCTCACCGCCAGGACAGTTTCCATCATCGTCGTCGCTTCTTCGGCGCTCATGCCCAGTTCCTTGAGCGTTGTCCCGAGACCCGAACCAAACGCGGCTTGATCGTGAATGCGCCATACGTCCCAGTTCACACTCAGCCAACGAACGGGGGACGTCCGCTTATGCCTGCGCGCAAACGAGTCCATGTAGATATTGGACGAGGCATAGGCGGCTTGCCCGATTCCTCCGAGAATGGATGTCAAAGAGGACAGCAGCAGGCAGAAGTCCAATGTTTTGCCCTTGAGTACGTCTTCCAACACAAGCAAGCCGTGCGCCTTGGCCTGAAAGTGCGAGTCGCAATTGTCATCGTTGCTGTCTTTGATTTCCCGATAGCCGTCCTCCCCGACGACGCCGGCCCCATGGATGACACCATGGAGGTTGCCAAAGCGTTGATACGCTTGCTCGATGGCGCCACGCATCGCGTTGACATCCGCCACACTCGCGTTCACGTACAAAACCCTGCCGCCCAGTTTCTCGATCCTTTCGATGGTGCGGATTCTCGCGCTGACGGGATCATCAGCCGGGTGGCTGGCAATCCATGTGTCCCAGGCTTTCCTGGCGGGGAGGCTGGAACGCCCCACCAACACCAGGCTGGCTCTGTACTTTTCGGCCAGGTATTCTGAAATTGCGACGCCGATCCTGCCAAGTCCACCTGTGATCAGGTACACGCCGCCCTCTCGGAGGGACGATCGGGCTTGAGCGGTGTTGCCTGATACAACTGGCTCATAGGTCTGGACCCAGCGCTGCGTGTTTCGATAGGCAACGAACAAGCTCGAATCAGAATCAAGAAATTCGCCAAAAACAAGATCCGCGGCTGATTCATGCTCACTGGCATGCTCAGAGACATCCACATCAATACTCTTCAGTCGGATATTTGGGTATTCCTGACGGATCACCATACACGGCCCCAGCAGCGTCGATTTTTCCGGGCATAGTGTTTCTGTGCCGCAGACCTCCTGGACGTTGTTGGAAAGGACGAACAGTTTGATCTCGTGTCCAACGTTGTGTGCGGCGAGTGCTTTGGCGAGAAAGAGCAGGCTGTAGAAGCCCAGAGCCTGCGCCTGTGCGAAAGTGCCGGCTTCCGGCTGGGCGGAAGGGATTCCGCTGACGCTCCACGCATGGACGATACGATTCGGCAGTGACTGGTTCGTCTGCAAGGCTCGGATCAACAAATCATAGTGTTGAGAGTTGGCTGGTTCGATTGTGAAACTGCGCGGGTCCGCTTGTCGAAAACCGCTGCCGGCCTTCACGGTAACCACGTTCTGACCGGCGGACTTTAATCGTGTGATCAAAACCGAGGTGAAACCACAGTCATTCGCATAGACCAGCCATGTTCTGGTTTTTTCCATCCGCAAAGCCGCCTCCTGGCTGCTGACGGTCATCGGCAAGAGACGTTTCCACGATGGCACGTATAACCATTGAGAAGTATCCGGGTTCTTTTGAACCGACACTTGTGGTTGCCGGCCCACGTCCGGAAGAGAAACCGGTTCCAGCCAGTGCTGCTGTCTTTCAAAGGGATAGGTCGGCAACGGAACTCTGCGCCGCTGTTCTCCAGAGTGCGCATTTTCCCACTTGATCCCGGCTCCTGACAGCCAGAGCCTGCCGATGCCGTGCCACAGAAATTCAACATCCGACTGGTTTTCATAATGGTGCCTGATCGAGGAAACCGCCACGGGGTCTCCGGCATCCTGCCGGTCGGGATGCTGCATAGCCAGCACGCCCAGCGTCCGACCGGGCCCCGCCTCCAGGAGAATGGGATTCTTGAACTGCCACAGCTCATGCAAGGCGTCGCTGAACCTGGCTGTGTGATTGGCATGCCTGGCCCAATAGGCAGGCTTGACAGCCTCGCGTGCTGTTATCCACGTCCCGGAGACGTTGGATATGTACGGAATTGTCGGCTCGTTCAATTGAATCTTGTTCACCTCCGCTTGAAATGCCGTCACGATCGGATCAAGCATTCTCGAATGAAAGGCATGGGCATTCTGAACGCGCCGACAAATGATGCTCTTTTCGTTCAGCATCCTCTCGAACTCGGCCACAGCCGCGACCGGACCGGCCACGACACACAAGCATGGACCGTTGATCAAAGAGATGGACAAATCTTCAGGGAGCAAGGGAAGCAATTTATTTTCCGGCAGGGTAACGGCAAGCATGGCTCCCTGAGGCAACTCATTGACCAGCCTGGCTCGCGTTGCAATCAGCCGCAACGCATTCTCCAGCGACAACACCCCAGCCAGACACGCCGCCACGTATTCACCCATGCTGTGGCCGACAATAGCGTCCGGGGTGACGCCCAACGATTGCCAGAGACGGCTCATCGCATATTCGATTGTGAACAGCGCCGGCTGGGCAAACAGCGTCTGATTCAGATTCCCGGCGTCCTGATCCACCGGCGCATCGGTTTTTCGACCGAGCATCTGCTTTAAGTCAATTCCCTTGGGTTTACCCTCCTTCTTCCAGTTTTGGTTGTTCGGATAAATGATGTTCCGGATATCGACTCCCAGGCGCGACTCAAGAATATGCGAGCATCGATCAACTTCCTGTTTGAAAATCGCCCATGTTTGATAGAGATCGTGGCCCATACCCACGTAGTGATCGCCGATGCCAGGCAATAGCAAGATCAACGGACGCCGGGCCGATTCGTCCGTCCGGCTGGAAAAGACTCGCTTCGAGCGTTCCTGGCCGAGGGCGGTGATCGCGTCCTCCCGGTCGGCACAGACCAGACACCGTCTGTGCGGAAAAGCCTTTCGTCCAATCTGCAAGGTGTAGGCCACGTCACTCATGTTCAATGAGCCGTTACGATTCAGAAACTCCCGCAACCGATGCGTGGCCTGATCAAGCGCCGTTTCCGTCCTGGCCGACAGAATCAACAAGTGAGGAGCGGTGGCATTGGTCGATACCAGCGGTTCGGGCGCCTCCTCGAGGACGACATGGGCGTTCGTTCCGCCCATGCCCGTGGACATCACTCCTGCTCGCCTGGGGCCCTCGCTGGTCCATTCCCGCAGTCGCGTGTTTACGCAGAACGGGGTGCTCGGAAAATCGATCTCTGGATTGGGCTCGCTAAAGTGGAGACTCGGTGGAAGTTGTCGGTGCTTGAGGGCAAGGACGGTCTTTATGATGCCGGCGACTGCCGCCGCGGCGTCGAGGTGCCCGACATTGGTTTTTACCGAACCGATGGCGCAGTAGCCTGAACGCTGCGTAAAGGTGCGGAACGCTTTGGTCAAGGCTCTGATCTCAATGGGGTCCCCGACGGGCGTCCCCGAACCATGAGCCTCGAGATAGCTGATGCTGTCGGCCTCGACCCCGGCATTGGCCAGTGCCTCCACGACAGCGTCGGCCTGGCTGTTGACGCCGGGCGCGGTGTAACCGGCTTTTTCCGACCCATCGTTATTGACGGCCGAGCCCTTGATCACGGCATGAACGGTGTCGCCGTCTGAGAGTGCGTCTGCCAATCGTTTCAGCACCAGGATGCCGCCGCCGCTGCCGAAAACAGTGCCGTTTGCCCTGGCGTCAAACGCCCTGACGCGCCCGTCCGGAGAGACCACGCCGCCACCGTCAAAAAAGTAACCGGCACGATGAGGAACCCGCACTGAGATGGCCCCGGCCAGCGCCATATCCGTCTCTTCGCTCAAAAGACTCTGGCGGGCCAGATGGACGGCGACCATGGAGGTCGAGCACGCGGTCTGAATCGTAATGCTCGGCCCCTTGAGATTCAGTTTGTAAGAAATCCGAGTACTCAGAAAGTCTTTGTCGTTGCCGATGAGCGTGGGAATGTACTCCTCGGCCAGTCGGCTGTTCAGCCCGACGTTCGTGAAATACGTGTTCAGAGCCGCACCGGTGAACACGCCGATGCGTCCTTGATAGCGTTCCGGGTCACAGCCCGCGCTCTCGAGCGCCTCGTAAGACAGCTCCAACAAAATGCGGTGCTGTGGATCCATGGTCCTGGCTTCCAGCGGCGAGAAACCGAAGAACCCCGCGTCAAAATGGCCAGGCTCCTCCAGGATTGGCGCCGCCTTCACATAGCTCGGATGGCTCAGGTAAGCTGCAGGCACGCCCGATTCCAGCATCTCCTGGTCTGTAAACCGGGTAATCGACTCAATGCCTTCGGCCAGGTTATGCCAGAACTCGTCGAGGTTGCGCGCGCCTGGAAAACGGCCGGACATCCCGACAATGGCGATATCGAACTCGTTGTTCATGGGCGTTTATGAAGGACTCACCTGAATGACAGGTTCCGGCAAGGCCTTGCGATCCGCTTTCCCGCTCGGCGTCAACGGCATTTCATCGATTTTCTCAAAACGATTTGGGATCATGTAGTCGGGAAGGTGTTTTTTCAGGTAACGCTTCAGACCCTCAACCTCCAAGCCAGATTTGCAAACAAAGTAAGCGATAATGAGGATGATGTTCTCCGAGTACTCCTTGACCAGCGCAACGCAGTCGGTGATGCCCGGGTACTCCCTGATCGTGTTTTCGATCTCGCCCAGTTCGATCCGCAATCCCCGAATCTTTACCTGGTGATCCTCCCGGCCTAGATACTCGAGATTCCCGTCGGTCAGCCAGCGGGCGACGTCGCCGGTTCGATAAATCCTTTCACCGGGGTTGACAGGGTTGTCGGTGAACTTTTCATCGGTCAGGGCCGCGTTATTCAGGTAACCTCTGGCCAGACCGATCCCGGCAATGCACAATTCTCCGGGCTCACCGATCGCCACCTGCCGGCCGTCTCTGATGACGTAAAGCCTGGTGTTATGGATCGGTCGCCCGATTGGAATGTTGTCGAAATCATTTTGCGCGGGGCAATCGAAATAACTGACGTCCACCGTCGCCTCGGTGGGGCCGTAGAGGTTGGTCAGCCGGGCTCCGGTCTTGCTACCCCAAATGTCATTGAACTTTCTGACATGACTGGCAGTCAGCGCTTCACCGCTCGCAAATACCCGCCGAACCGAAGCCAGGCTTCTCAGTCCGCAAGCAGACTTGCCATCCAAATACTCCAGAAACACGTTCAGCATGGATGGCACGAAGTGCATGACGCTGACGTGCTGTTTCTTGACGGTCTCAACAATGACCAAGGGATTCCTTTCTCCGCCTGGCATCAAGAAGCAGAGTTTGGCGCTCTGCAGTGCCCACCAGAAAAGCTCCCACACCGAGACATCAAAGTAGTAGGGCGTTTTTTGTAGCACGACGTCGTTTTCATCGATCGGGTAGGCTTGCTGCATCCAATGCAAGCGGTTGACCAGAGAGCGGTGCTCGATCATCACTCCCTTGGGTTTGCCGGTCGATCCGGAGGTATAGATCACGTACGCCAGATCGCGCGGCTTGTTGAGGATGGCGGGGTTCGCTGTTGAGCCACGGTAAGTGTCCAGATCGTCAAGATTGATGATCAGCCCTCCAAAACCGATCCGGCCGGCTGTCTTATTCTGCACCAACAGTATTTTGACTCCGCCATCCTTCAGCATGTAGTCGCTGCGCTCCGGCGGATTGTCCGGTGATACAGGCAGATAAGCCCCTCCGGCTTTTACGATCCCCAGGATGCCGATGATCATGGCAAAGGATCGTTCCACCATCAACGCAACGATGTGTCCGGGCCGAACGCCCTCAGCCCTCAATAAGTGCGCCAGTTGATTGACCTTGTCATTGAGCTGCGCGTAAGTCAGGGATGGCACGCCGAAAACTTTGTCGTGGTCACAAAGGACGGCCGTTCCGAACAAATGTTTCTCGATCTGTGCCTCGATTAATTCTTGAAGAGTGACGTTATCCGGAAACGCCGCCTCCGTGCGGTTGAATTGAACGATCCTCGCCAGATCGGCTTCCGCAGCGGCGGGTGGAGGGTGAGCGGCCATATGAAATCAACCGGCTCCAGTCACTTGCCGAACCTGCCAGCTTGATCGACAAATATCTTCCCCAGAATGTCCTCATGGATCTGGGTGGTGCCTTCAATGATCTCCATAATCTTGGCATCACGGTAATACCGGGAAACCGGTGATGATCCGTGGCAGCCCGAGGCCCCCTTGATCTGAACGGCGTCAGACGCGGCTCTCACGGCGGCTCTCGACGTAAAATATTTAGCCATCAAGGTCTTTTCAAAGGCTTCCGGAAGATGACTGTCTTCCGCGCGGCAGGCGTTGTGGCATAAGAGACTCCCGGCCTCCAGATCGGTACCCATTCTGGCGATCAGTGATCGGACCATCCCCAGGTCTCCCACGGTTTTGTCACCAATCTTTCGTGTGCCCGCGTAGGCGATGCTTTCTTCAAAACATCCTCTCAGAAGCCCCAAGGCCGAGCAGGCCGTGCTGATTCTTCCATAGTGCAAACCCACCTGTGCGACGTGGGACAGGGCGAAACCAGGTTTGCCAACGAGGTTGGCTGATGGCACTTCCACATCGTGAAAGTGAAGCTCGGCCAGACCGGCCGCACGGAACCCCATCAAATCGGAAATGGCTTCAATGTGAAGACCGGGAGTTTCTCTGGGCACCAAACACGCCGCCGAACGTTGGCCGAGTGTCCCAAACACCAGAAACACCGCGGCGAATTGGGCGCAGCTTATCCATTTCTTGTGACCGTTCAGAAGAAGACAGTCACCTTTGGAATTCGGAGTGAATTCGGTGGTCAGGGATTGAAGGGCGCTACCAGCGCCCGGCTCCGTCAGCGCAAAGGCCCCGATCATCTCCCCCTTGGCCAGTGGAGGCAGCCATTTCCGCTTTTGCTCCGTCGTGCCCCATTTGAGCAGCGCCATGGAAACCATGGCTTGGACCGTCACCACATCGGTCAAAGCGGACGATCCTCTCCCCAGGGCTTCATTGAGCAAATCAAACGTGACCGTGTCCCATCCTTGTCCAGCGTACTCTCGTGGCAGGCTACAGCCCAGGTAACCGCGCTTTGCCAACTTGTCTATGACGGATTCAGGAAGTCTTTGCTCCCGATCCCACTGTTCGGCAAACGGTTCAACATCGAGCCTCACGAAGGACTTGAATTCTTCGTGCCGGCCCTTTTGCGCCCCAGTCAGCAGCTGTTGTCCCCCGCTCTTATCCATTCGGGTGCCCGTTCTTTTGCAGGACAAAAGCCGTCATCGCGTTCAGCGACTTGAAATTCTCGATGTCCAAATCGTCCGTTCCCACCTCGATGGCAAAGGTCTTTTCGATGAACGTCATCAGTTGAACGGCAAACAGGGAATTGACGATTCCCGATTCAAACAGGTTGTCGTCGTCATCCAATTTCGCGATACTGATCGAGCTCGATATGAAACGCTTGACGGTTTCTTTGATTCCTTTTTCGTCTGTAGTAGTCATAGACTTTTCTGAATGATACCAACACCTTCGATTAGATGGTATGATCTACTTGGTTGGCGCTACTTTGATCAGTGCGAAATCCGCGTGAATCTTTGAGTCTCTTTGGAAAACCACCCTCGCAGGTCTCACGATCAGATGGCTTGTTGAGTGTTGAAAGGCAACCGCACATCGTTGCAAGCGCGGCTGCTGCCACGAACCTTGTGATGAACCTGGCGCCAATGATCCAGCGGAATCGGTATCTAATGCGCGGAGCGCGCGGAGGATGAGGTTCGCGCATTTCGCGGCTTGCGCGTCACGCCGAGGTGGCCGACACGAGTGGGCCGAAGGTCGTGCTTCACGCAGAAGTCGTCCCAGGCGCCGTGGAGGTGCGTATCGTCGCTCATGAGCAGGCCCCCATGCTTAAGCCTGGGAAAGGCCTGCTCGAACTCGAACGACATATTTTCATAGGAATGATCGCTGTCGTGTAAAAAGATGTCCACGTGACCGAGGGTCCGCAGGAGGTCGGGCAAGAGCTTCCGCGAATCGCCAATCTGCAACTTCCAACGGAACCGCAGGGAATCAGGCACAATCCAACCGGACGCGCGCCCGTCCGGGAGCACTGAGCCCTGTTGGACGTTGGGCAGGTCAATCGAGTGCAGCGTGCCCGTGCCGTTCGCGGCAAGCGCCCGCAAAATGTGGGCCGACGAGAGGCCACTGGCAACCCCCGTTTCGACGATCACACCGGGTTTAATCGCGCGCACGACGGCATAGACCTCGGCCGTCTCGGGAAAGATGTAGGGGACATCGACAAGGCAGCGCTTGAGGTGCCCTTGAAACTCAGCGTCGTCGCGGAGCTCACGTCGGTAACGCATGACTTCGGCGTAGGGCAGACCCGCATGGTGTGCCAGGAGCACCCAACGGCGCAGGAGGTTCCACGCACCGCGCGGGTTAACGAAGGCGCGCCCAAAGTCATGAGCGAGCGACCACGCCGGGAACGATTGCTTCATTTGCTGAACATTGCTTAGTCTCATTTCTTTTGCTCCTCTCGGATACAGTCAACTGCCTCGGCCCACGTCGCCTCGGCCGCTGACTTCATAGCTCTCACCTCGCGCGTTAAATCCTACGAAGCTTGTCGCCTCATTGTCTTATATCGCCTTTGCTGACCCCGCTGGGCGGCCCCCGCAGTTGTGGTCCCGACGCGGGCAACTCCAGACGTCGAATTCAATTTGGCGGCGAGAAGTGCCACCGTCGGGCACTCGAACAGACTGACAATTGACAGATTCTGTTTCAGCTCCTTTTTGATCATGGCAATCACCTGGACGGCTCTGAGCGACGTTCCGCCCGCCTCAAAAAAGTTATCATTCATCCCGATTCGCGGCCTGCCCAAAACCTTTCTCCATATGTTAATGAGCGCGGCTTGCAGCGTGTTGCCCGGTGCGACGTCCGTCCGGGCATGGAGAGGTTGCTTCCCGAGCCGGTATTCCTCAATGGCCGTTGCAATCCGGTCGATATCGTACAGGTCCTCCCCAATCCGCTGCAGGCGCTCGGATCGGTCAGCGACGCCGAATCCCCATGCCGGGCGTGGCGCGAGTTTTTCCGGGTTGACGGTTGCCTGCATCTCGTGCCCGACCGGCGCCGTCGCGTCCGGATTGTATTCCACGCCTGCCAGGCATTCTGCTGGAAAGGTCCAGGACGTGCCGGCCTCGTTCCGATGCTGATCGCCGAGGTGGGTGAGGAACTCCAGTGCCGGCCGATTCTTTTCCGTCGGCAGATACCTGAGTTCTACAAATCTTTTTCCTTCCTTGACCGCCCGCCGGCCGAGTCGGGACACCACCGCGTGTTCCACTCCCCGGCCCAATACCCGGCAGCTCAGCAACAAGGTGTCCACCTTGTAACGGTCAGCCTCCGTCCCATACATCACGACCCCGACGAGCCCATAATCCCCAAATCGATCCACCACGCGAACCACCAGACAATGGGCGCCTTCACTCATCAGGAAGCGTTTGATGTCATTTTCCGAGCGCCGGATGGTGGTGAAGTTGAATTGATTTGTTCTGAACGTCAGTTGCGAGACACGGCCGAGTTGATTTTCAGTCGCTTCAGCAATCTCGACGCTGAGTTGCAGTCCTTTGACAAAATCCTTCAAGGAGAACGAACGCTCACGGAACTGCTGCCTTTCCGTGTTTTCCCGATACATCCTGGTGCGGTTTTGATCCTCCTGGGTCGCACCCGTGTGATCGAACGCCCAAATATGATTCAGGAACGCAGGGAACAATTCGGCGTTCCGCGGCAATTGCAGCGCCAAAACGCCGGGGCAGTTGATCCTGACATCCGCGCAATCAACCGGGTTGTCATCCATGAAAAAGAAACTGTCCAGCCCAAGATTGAGCTCGTTCGCGAGCGATTTGATGTTTCCCGACTTGCTGTTCCAATTGATGCGCCACGAAACCAGGTGCTCGCGTTTCAGGAGCATATCGGTTCGTTGATCAAAGACGTCCTGCGCATCCTTTTCATTGTTCTTGCTGCACAGACAGAGCAGCATACCGGCGTGCAATTGACCGATCATGAATTCCTGCAACGCGCGGTAAGGCGCAGTCAGTTCAATTCCCCAGGGACCATCCTCACCGCAAACCCCTTTCCAAAGCGTGTTGTCGCAGTCCAACACGATCACTTTGAATGGGCTCCCTTTCAGGTTGAAGAGGGTTCGGACGAGCGCGGTCCCGATCGCGGCGTAACACTCCGGTGTGTACGGGATATGACCCGCATGATGACTATGTGGATCGTAATAGTCGTTGACCGGATAGCGCTGCAACAGCGCCGCCGAACTGATGGTGTGAACATTCGCTATTCTGGCCGCTTCTGATAACAAGGACTCCTCGGCATCGCTCAATGCCGCCTTCAGTTCCGCATCGGCTTCCGCGGCCGGGGTGCTTGGACAGAAACACAGGACCAGAGGTACCGCAGCCTGATTCATGAGCGAGCGCAGCGCCGCGCAGAACTCCCCGACGGTTCGTTGCAAACTGGCAACGCTCTGGCCCGTTTGACGCGTTCCATTGAGGCAGTCCCCTCTCCCTTTCTCCCTGTCCCCATTAGATGGGGAGAGGGATGGGGTGAGGGGTTTGCTGCCGGCCTCGCCCCGGGTTGCGTAAAGATTAAACAATCCGGAATGCTCGAGCAGTTTTTCGTGTTCGACGGCGCAACGGTACCCCCGCTCGCTCAGCAACTTTTCAATCCGCTTGACCGCCTCGCCAGTGCGGTCGTGAATTTCGATCACGATCTGATCGATTTTCGGCCAGTCGCGGTCGTCGATGCCCTGAATGATGTCCAGCTCGCTTTTCTCCGCATCAATCTTGAGGAGATCGATTTTGTCGATCTGATTGTCCTGGATAATGTCCGACACCGAGGTCAAGCGGCACTCGTGGGTCCTGCGGCGGAGCCTGTCGGCGGTGAGTTCATTGACGTATTCCTCCACGGATTCTCCTGCGACCGATTCGTTGTTCAGCATGTTCCGCACGACCGTTTGAATGGCCTCGCGATCCTCGTTTTCATCCGAATGAAAACCGGAGAAGACCGAGGATTTTTCATAAAAGGTAAACGTCGCGGTCCGGGGCTTGTCCGACACGCCGGCGTTCAAGGCCCGGACATTCGATCCGTAGGCATCGCAGTTTGCCTTCAACAGGTCATACACAACCGGAGCCGGTTCGAAGGCGAAAATGTTTGGGTTGGCACAGCGGCTCATCACGAACAGCGAAAAGAGCCCGATGTTCGCCCCGATATCCACCACGGTCGCCCCGTCCCGCAGGCGGATGCCATGCCTCAAATAGCATTCATCCTCAAAAACCTCCTTGTAAACATAGTCCGTCTCATACCGGTTCAAATGAACAATTTCCAGGCCATTCGGCAGGACGTATCTCGGACGATCGCCGAAGCATGGCTTTAACCTTTCCTGGTTGAGCGTCAGGACGGCAGACCGATGCTCTCCGGCCCATTCCTCCAACCTCAAGAGGACAACGTTGACCCCGTCGCGGTTCTTGCGAAACGCACTGCCCGCGTCCAGCAACTGCTGAAAGATCTGGTTGTAGGGCGCAAATTCGAGATGGATTGGAACGCCGAAATGGTCGCCCCAGAATTTCAGCGAATCTTCCATTGGCTCGGCGGTGAAATTGGCAGCGATGACGACGTGGGCTGCCTTCTTTTCGTCGGCAGCGTCAACGCGGTCCAGTAAGGTGAAGGCGACGCCCGAGAGTTCCACATACGGTTTGCCCCCCTGGTCGAAAACGCGAACGTTGCCGACAAGACCCCTCTCCCTTTCTCCCTCTCCCCATCGGACGGGGAGAGGGACGGGGTGAGGGGCATCCTGCGCCTGCAGGGTTGCGTGACCCCACAGCGTATCGGGGAAATTGACGTCGGTTACTTCGATCTTCTCAATCGATCGCAAGACGAAGGTCTTCCCCTTCTCCATGATGAAGGGCGCCAGCAACTGAGTTATCGAATCCAGCAGACTTGGGTGCAAGTCATGTGCCTCGATTTCGCCAGCCTGGCGCGCCACGGAAAGTTTTCCCAGGGATTGATCGCCCGTGCGCCAAATCGCGGAGATGTTTTGAAAGCGGGACCCGTATTGGTTGCCATTGTCACGCAGCTTTTTGTAAAAATGTTCCGAGTCGATCACGGCATGAGACTGCGCCTGGAATGCTTCGATGGAAAACGGTTCGGTGCCCGCTCCCGGAAACGTTGATGGATTCCGGTCAATTTCGAGCTTGGCGGCAAATTGGCGGACGGGAGGCCGGGCGCTGCCATCCCCGACATCTGCTTCGTAGAACGTGTACTCAACCGGCCCGCCGCTGTTGTCCCTGACTTCGATCCTGATGACGGTATCCTCTGCCGAAAGAATGATGGGGGTTTGGAAGGTCACGTTTCGTACGAGGCCCGGAACGCGCTTAAAAAGTTCGCGATACCCAACCAGGGCCAGGTGAATATAGAAGGACCCCGGCAGCACGATCATGTCCTGAAAACCGTGATCAGCCAAATACGGCACGGAACGAACACCGATCCTGAATTCCGCGGAGGCTGCCAGCGGCCGATCCGTGGGGAAACTGACACTGTGTATCGAGGCGGCTTCAGGAGCCCACTTGCGAGGAGAGGATGGATCGTGGCCCATCAAATCAGAAGAATTTGCGCATGCTTTCACGAGAGGGCAAGGGTGAGGGTGAGGAGAAGGGATCGTGCGGCCGCGAGTAATTTCTTCAATACTTCTCCGGCGTTGGGTTCGTGGCGGGTCACCGTCTGGCTGACGCCACGGCCCGGTTCACTGAGGAGATGGCTGGAATGGAAAGGCGGTCGGAGGACGCGAGAAGTCGAATGGACCTGCCCTCGCGTGTAATATCCTCATAGCAACGCTTCAACTTTTGAGCCACACTCAACGTCGAAAGGTCCTCGAGCCGCGTTCGACAGTCGAGACGCTTGCCGCGCTGCCGAACCAGACCAAGCTTTGCGGCCAGTTCTGCTGGCTGAGGCCGCGCCACATAACAGCCTTCAACGCCTTCGATTCGCTCGGCAACGTCTCCCACGTCAACCGAGACCACGGGAAGGCCGCACGCCAGGGCTTCTTTCACAATAGTTGGTGATCCCTCGTGCATCGACGTGAGAAGCAAAACATCGCTCGCATTAAGCCAGACCGGCACTTCCGCATTTGGTATCGCGGTCAGGAAATGAAGCTCCGACGGACGCACCGAATTGTTCAATTGCGCGACGGCATCTTTTGCCAGCCATGGGCGCTTCACCGGGTCGCCGTTGCTGGACGCGAACAGCACGTGGAAGGACTCGGTACCCCAGCCCAGCCGGCGCTTGCAGGCAAGCGGATCCATGGGCTTGAAGCGTTCCAAGTCCACGCCACACGGGATCACGCGGACTTTGTCAGCCGTGGCGGCGCCGTTCAAAGCTCCTGTCAGATGCCGCGCCACGACGATCACGCCCTCGGCCGCTTTTGCCGCCCTTCTCGAGCAATGCACCCCGTAGCGTGAAATTATTTTCCGCACGCAGCCGGAAAGATTCTCGCCCAGTAAATCCGAACCATGGAAAGTCACCACGAGCGGGCGGACATGGTGACGGCGCACGATCTGGTCCGCCATAACTCCGCCATACATCACGTGAATTGCCTCGGGCTCGAACTCGGCGACGGCATCGTTGATTTTGCTCCGCAGCCGATAGTACGCCGAGGGTCCCTCGGCCTGTCGATCGACAAACAAAACGCGCACGCTCAAGCCGATAGCGCACAGACCCTTGACCTGTTCCTGCACAAAGACACCCCTGGCTGGGAACGCCGGCGACGGGTAAATATTTGTGATGGCCAGGATTCGCATAGAGAGGGACCCTGGAAACTTCTCACCTGGGCACGTCCATGCCCGCGACGGGGTGGAAGGGCTCCTCGAATCCGGGCTCTCGACCCGGACGCCGGCCATTCCTCTTGTCCTTGCCCTCACTCCCTGCGCGTGCATCCTTAAGCGGGGGTACGCCGCCAGTAAACTGTCCCAGTTGTGGCTGGTATTCAGGGACAGCGCATTTCAAGAACCATTTGAACTCGTCCGGCCGCAGCTGATCTATTTGCTCAACCAATTCGAGCACGAAGGCGCGGACCTGTTCGTAGGGCAGAGGTTCACAAAGCAATCGCATGATCTTGGGATGCCGAGTGCCGGTGATTCTCTCGCCTCGGTAGCTGAGCTCTTCGAACAGTTTTTCACCGGGACGAAGCCCGGTAAACTCAATCCGAATATCCTGATCGGGAGTGAAACCGGAAAGCTCGATCAACTGCCGTGCCAGGTCCAGAATCCTGACCGGCTTGCCCATATCCAGGGTGAAAATTTCCCCGCCAGATCCGAGCGCGGCGCTCTGCAAGACGAGGCCCACGGCCTCCGGGATGGTCATGAAATACCGCACCACATCCGGATGAGTGACGGTGACCGGTCCGCCGGTGGCAATTTGTTTGGTGAAAATCGGAACGACGCTGCCGGAGGATCCGAGCACGTTGCCGAACCGGACCGCCATAAAGCGGGTGGCTCCCGGCTGGTTGACGTGGAGCGACTGCACACACATTTCCGCCAGTCTCTTGGTTGCCCCCATGACACTGGTCGGGTTAATGGCTTTATCGCTTGAAATCAGGACGAAACGGTCGGTCGGGTGTTTTGCGCATGTCTCGGCGAGCCGCAAAGTTCCCAGCGCGTTGTTTTTGACGGCCTCGCCGGGTTGCGTTTCCATCATGGGCACATGCTTGTGGGCGGCCGCATGAAAAATGACCTGGGGATGATAGTGCTGGAAAATATAGTCCACTCGCCGTTGATCCAGAATATTCGCCACCAGAGGCACGACCGCTTCGCCGCAGCTGCAATGCATCAAGTCCTGTTGGATTTGAAAAAGTTGAACTTCAGATTGCTCTACCAGCAGCAGACGACGCGGAGAATAACCGGCGATTTGCCGGCACAGTTCGCCGCCAATGCTTCCGCCGGCGCCCGTCACCATCACCACGCGATCCCGTAGAAGCTGTTCAATGTCGTCGGTGGCCAGCCGCACCTGCTCCCGGCCCAGCAGATCTTGAGCTTCCACGGACCGCAACTGGCTCACCTTGGCCTGGCCGGTAGTGAGTTCGTAGATGGAGGGGACGGTGCTGAATTTGATTTGGAGCCGCTGCTGAGTCTTGTTCCGCAGTGTAATGCTGGACGTAGAAGGGAACCTCGGGTCTCGGGCCGACCAGACCCGCGCCGATGATTCCCGCGCGTCGCGCGCGTTGGCGGGGCAGGCTTGGCGTGCGGGCGGTGGCACGAGTGCGCGCCTGGCGAAACGCCAGGCGGATGGCGGTCAGCCCGAGGATGGAGAAACTGAAGTCGACCAAAACCACGCTCCGTGGCGGCGCGTAATCCGAGCCCAGATTCGTGGAGATCCCGAACACGATGAAACTCGTGGCGAGCAGAACCCAGAACAGCCGCGAAAAATCCGGCAGGCTGAAATAACCCACGAGCACCTCGAACTGGCGCAATCGCCACAGACAAACCAGCTTGAAGCCGATGACCCAGGCGAACACGGGCAGAAACGTTCGCTCGGCTTCCGGCGGCACAGCAAAGTCGAATCGAAGTTGATACCCCAACCACAGACTGCCGACCAACCCGGCAGCGTAGGACAGGACAAGGCAGATGCGAGTAAAGCTCATGGAAATGTATCCCCGTTAAACAGTTGAGACAGCCGTGACGCCAGGAGGCGTTAACGATGGATCACGAGGTCTGTTGCCGTCCCCAGAATTTGATCGGGCAACTGACCGTATAGAATCTCAAGCCGGTTTGGCGGAGCAGTTCATCCAGCTCACGGATTCGCTCCACAGGAGCGCTGGGCATGGCGATGACCACTTCGTCGAGTTTTTCGCTCCAGCCGTCGAGCAGACATTCAGGCATGCCGACCACGGGCACTTCGTGGATGCGCTTCTGCCATTTCTGAGAGTCATCGTCGAAGAAAGCGACGATGACCCGGCCGAATTTCCTTTTGACGATCAGCTCCAACGCGAGTTTCGCGCCCGTGCTTCCGGCCCCGATGATGCCGACTCGCGCCGGCGGATCGACAGACGCGTCTTCCTCTCCCGCCGAGCGCTCGCGCCACAGCCGCAGCAAAACGCGGAAGCCACTGAGCAAAGAAAGCGACAAGAGAAAATCGACGAGAATGAAGTTCCGCGGAGGGCTGCCCGCGCCGGCAGCCCACCAGGCGAGCAGACCGAGAGTAGCCAGGCCCAGCGCGGTGCCGACTTGCCGCAGTTCGGGAAAACTGAAGTAGCTGAGCAATCCCCGGCACTGATTACGCCACGTCAGGCACGCAAGCTGCAAGGCGAGCACCACGGAAATCTCACGCCAAAACTGAAGCGCGGACATTGCCGGTGGCACGAAATCGTAAACCAGTTGGCAGGAGAGCCAAAAGGATGCCGCCAGGATGATTCCATACGTTGCCAGCACGCCGATCCAATACGGACAGACGGTTCGCACAATGATCCAGGTATCGCTTAACAAGTTCGCGCGCAGGGCGTATTCCCGATTGAGCGCCAGCTTTCGCGGCATGCATTGCTGAATGTAAAACTCCTCCAGGTTGTCCGCGTTTCCCAGCAACACCTCCTCGTCGCGGAAACACAAAGATGCCAGATCGGTGATCCCGGGCTTGCACTGCAAAATGTCACGTTGTTCCGCAGTGTAATGCTGGACGTAGCGGGGAACCTCGGGTCTCGGGCCGACCAGACTCATTTCGCCCGTCAATACATTCCAAAGCTGTGGCAATTCGTCCAACTTCGTCCGGCGCAGGATCCGTCCGATCCAGGTAATGCGAGCATCACCGTCCTTCGTGACGAACGGCCCGACCTGCTCCGCCGCGGGCACCATAGTGCGGAATTTGCAGATTCGGAATGGTCGTCCCTGAAGACCAATCCGTATTTGCCGGTAGAAAATGTCTCCCCCATCGGCAATTTTTATGAGCGCGCCAATCAGCAGAAATGCCGGGCTGAGCGCCACCAGACCGGCCAGGGAAAAAACAATGTCGTAGAGACGCTTGGCCGCGGGGAAGGCCCGGACCGCAGCGGTCTCATGCGCCGGCCCGCTCGTTCCCGGAAAGACGGGCCTTTCCACCCAACGCACCGCCGTGCGGAGAAAACTTGTCGCCCTTCGGAGCGTCGCTTGGGCGGTCGAGAGGATGGCGGCGATCGGGCCAGGGACGGAGGCCGCACAAGGTTGCCCATTTCGCCTCGCCATCTGCCTGGAGGCGTCCCGGTTTACGAAGCCGGGTCGCCACCGATGTCTGCGCGGCCGGATTCGGAATGCGTTTGTCTGCGGCTGTAATTCGTTCATACGGTCGATTGAAGGTTGCAGGAGAATCCGCCAGCGGCGGACTTTCACGCCGGCAAAAGCGACTTCGCACGCGACGTTATCTCGGGATAATGGCTTCCTTTTGCTCGGCCGCCGAAACGCCCGCGCCTCGGACTGCCAGGCGCGAACGGCCGATGATTTTCTTCAGGGTCCGACAGACATACTCCACCTCATCAGAGGTCATGTCCGGGTACAGAGGCAGGCTCAATAACTCCGGGTAGAGGGTTGCGGAACATGGACAGTCCGATGGCTCGTAGCCGAACATGTGGCGGTAATAGGGATGCATATGGAGCGGCATCCAATGCACACTGGTGCCAATGCCAGCGCTCTTCATTTCGGAAATCACCTCCGCACGATCGACACTCAAACGGTCCAACCTCAAGCGGACAGAGTAAAGATGCCAGGAATGGATGCGGTTCGGCATCTCCTTCGGCAAGATCAACTCGTCCACCTCGCTGAGATACTCGGAGTAAAGTCGCGCCCACTGCGTTCTCTTCTCGTGCAACCGATCCGCTTTGCGGAGTTGATGCAATCCAATGGCCGCAGCGGTGTCGGGGAGGTTGTATTTGTATCCCGGCGCGATGATCTCATAGCGCCACGAACCCTCCGCGGTGTAGCGTTTCCATGCGTCGCGCGAGATGCCGTGCAGCGACATGATCCGCATGCGGTCGGCGTGCTCCTGGGATTCCGTGCAAGCCATTCCTCCCTCCCCGGTCGTGATGGTTTTATTCGCGTAAAAGGAAAAGCAGCTGATCTCGGCTTCGGTTCCAACAGTCTTCCAAGGCGATCCTGCGTCGTCGCGGTAGTACGCGGGACAGCAGTGAGCGGCATCCTCAATGATTTTCAAATCGTAGCGCTCGGCCAAGGCGGTGACGCCGGCGATGTCCCCGATCTGCCCTCCATAATGGACGGGGATAATCGCCGTGACTTCTTCGCCTCGCGCGAGGGCGGCTTCGATTCGCCGGTCGACATCCGCGACGTCGAGGTTGAGGTCCGCCGCCCGGCAATCGACCAGCAGCGGCGTGGCGCCGAAATAGCGGACCACCTCAGCCGTGGCCGCAAACGTCATCGTTGGCACCACGACCGTTTGGCCGGCCTTCAATCCGACCGCTTCCAGCGCCAGATGCAGCGCGGCGGTGCAGGAATTGACCGCGACGCCGTGAGTGTGCCGTATGTAGCGGGCAAACTCCGTCTCAAACTGTTTTGCCTTCGGACCGGTCGTCAGCCAACCGGTCCGCAAACAATCCACCACCTCATTGATTTCCGCCTCGCCGATACTCGGCTTGTAAAACGGGATCGAGTGCATAAACCTCCTCCAACCGGCAAACCCTCTGTTCTCTCAAGATTTTATCAGCACCCCGAGATAATGGCTGCGCAAGAACAGCAAAGAGGCAAGCCAAGGGTATAACAGGTCTGTAAGACAGCCCGCCCGCCGGGCCAGCGGCGGCAGCAAAGTGACCGTCATCAGACGCGAATCATACTCCGGAAACAATCTGCGAACTCCTTTGCGTGAAATGCCTCGCACATGTGGATTAAACGGGTTGTTCATTCGAAAGTCATACCAGACGACCGCCCCGCCGGAGCGCAGGATGCGGTTGATTTCCCGACTGACGTTGCGCGCCATCTGATGATCGCGAATCGAAGTGAACACTGTAAACAATGCGACCAAATCAAAAAAGCCGTTTGCGAACGGCAACGCCTCGGCATTGGCCTCTTGAAACGTCATCTCCGGGAAATTGTCCTTTGCGCGTCGGATGCGCTCTGCCAGCAAATCAACGCCGAAAAGATTTTCCGGCCTGGCCCCCCACGC
This sequence comes from Verrucomicrobiota bacterium, assembly GCA_003218515.1. GTDB lineage: Bacteria > Verrucomicrobiota > Verrucomicrobiia > Limisphaerales > AV2 > AV2. The sequence goes on from QHNT01000055.1 coordinate 47,858, forward strand.
CTCGAAGCCGGCCAAAATTTCGCCCGTGCCGCAACCCACATCCAAAATGCGCCGGTTACCCAGCGGGAGAAAACCCGCGCGTTGCAGCAACTGTTCCAGCTTTCGGTCGCGTTCCTGTTGGATGGCTTGATTGCCTCGGTTTGTGACCGCCCATTTCTTTTTGCCCCAGCCGCGTTCACCATATTGCCGGTAAACGTCCTTAAGGCGATCGACTTCGAAGTGGGTTTCCATGCGGCTCTCCAGATTCCATCGGCTGCCGTCCTTTGAAATCAGCATGCCTTCAGGTCTGCGCCGAGTTATACGGCCGATTCGATTCAAGATCTGACACTGCCCGGCTTTGGTCAGTGTTTTCTGGTTAATTGGACAAACTGTGTGTCGGGCGCATTGTGGAGGAGCACCAAATCCAGGATTCCACGAAGGAATCCGTAGCCATAGCCGAAATGAAAGCACCAAACGACAACGGGTAAAACCGGGAGCAATGCCCATTGTACGCGGGCAGCGGTGACAAGCGAAACGGCCAGCGCTGCGGCGGCATAGAGGACTGCCAACCCGGCGGCCCCCCATAGTGCCGGGGACCAGAACAATCCCAGGGCCGCCAGCAAACTGAAACAACCGACGAAGGTTCCAGGCACGAGATGTCGGAAGGACGCGGGGGTCTGGTGTTTTCGAATGACCAGAGCTTTCCAGTATCCATATTGCATGTATTGGCGGAACAGAGCCTGGAGTGAGCCCCGCACATGGTACCAACTGCGAATGCGCGTGGACTGATAGATTTTACCGCCGGCGCGGGTGAGGCGAAGATTGTGCTCGTCATCCTGGTTGCGGACCAATTCTTCGTCGAAATAACCGATGCGCTCAAAAACGCTCTTCTTCCAGCAACCGTAAATCACGGTGTCCACATAGCCTTCATAACCGGCCTGGTGCGAGCGCGCGCCGCCCACTGCGAAAGCCGAATGAAACACGGCGCGAATCGCCCTTTCCATAAATGTCTCGGCCGTGGTTTGCATGGGTCCGCCAACATTGTCGGCTTCGGTTTCGCTCATGACCGCCAGGCACTGCTGCACATAATCAGGCGCATAGATGGTATGAGCATCCATGCGAACGATGATTTCACCGCGGGCGGCTCGAATGGCCGTGTTCAGCCCGGTGGAGACAATGCGACCGGGATTGTCGAGAATACGGATTTGGGGATATTGTGTGGCGATCTGCTGCAAGTACTCGCGCGTGCCATCGGTTGACATCCCATCCGCGACAAGGATTTCAAAGCCGGCCTCCGGCGGATCCTGATGGAGAGCTGATTGCAGGCAAGCCTGGATGTAGCCCTGTTCATTCCGGCACGGCAGCACGATCGAAACCAACGGATTGGGATCAGACGATTTCATAGTTTGTTCGACAGAGTCATTAGTTTGGTAGAAAGGGCGTGTTCCAAAGATCCAAAACGGGCCGAGCCAAATGCGTAGGGAGGTCAGATAGATTGTGGGCTTTGGCGAAGCGCACTCCTCCGCTTATCAACCTGCCGATACGCTCTTCCTGATCCGTCCGGGTTAGCCAAAACTCCTCGCAACCCTGCCAAGGCAACCTTTAGTTCGATTCGAGTCCGGGTGGATTCTCCGAAGAGCTGAATGCGGGGGAGCCGCCACAGCGCAGAATGGCTCTCGGCCCATACTGGTTCCGTTGTCATGACGGTGCTGGCCCCACATTGCAACGCGTGCTGCGCCAACTCCGGGCTGTAATTCCCGTTTGGAAAAGCGAAGGTTTTGCACGGAGCACCCAGTTCGGAGCTTACTTTTGCGAGACTCTCTTCGATCTCCGCGAAGGCCCTCTCTCTCGTTTCACGTATGAGGATGGCGTGTGTCAAGCCGTGGGCGCCGATAACGAATCCACGCCGACTCAAGCTTCGCGCGTCCTCCCAGGACATCGGCCGAACGTCATCTGATTCCATTTCCGGCCTGACTCCAAATTGAGCGCAGGCTCGATCCAGCCGCTCGTTCAACGCGGCGAAGGCCAGTTGCTTCAGCGTTTCCAGTTCAAGCCCGGCCGGACACTGGCCGAGCGCGCGCACCAACGCCTTGCGACGGTCGAACCAGAGGGCTGTCCCGTTCGTGAGAAAGGCGGTTGTGACGTAAAAAACCGCCGGCACTCCGAGGCGTTCCAACTCCGGCGCGATCTCGGTGACATTGCAGCGCTTGCCATCATCAAAGGTTAATAGGCAAAACGGCCGTCTGCCCGGCTGTGCCAACCGGCGGGGCAGTTCGTCAAGGCGGATAAAGTCAAACCACCGCCCCAGCACTCCGACATGCCGGCGGGTCTGAGCTGACGTCAGGTCGTGTTCATTGATGATCACGCCACCGCGCTTCACCTGCCTGACCAGCGCCAGCAAGAACGACATAGCAATGGGAAACATTTGGAGTCCTGTGCGAGGAGCAACCGCGACGTGGCGATGGTGACCTGGATCAGACCGAGGTGCCCTGAACCACCCTGGTCGTCGAATGGCGCGTCGTCGGAACGGCCAGTTGATAGAGACCGCGCAGATACACGGGAAGCCGGTGGAGGCAGTGGTTTTCTTCAACATCGGACCGAGCGCATTGCCCCATTTCCCTTCTGAGTTCGGAATTCTTCACAAGCTTGACCAGTGCCGCGACGAGACCTTCGAGATCGTCAGGCTGGAGCAAAAAACCCGTCTGGCCGTGCCGGACAATACCTGACACCCCTCCCACCTTCGTGGCCACCACGGGCAACCCGCAGGCCATCGCTTCGAGCAACACGTTGGGTGTGCCTTCGAAATCTGAAGTGAGGACGCAGACCGCCGCCTCGTGGTAAGCCGACCGGATATCCGAGACACCGCCTCTGAATTGAAGAAAGTCCGGAAACAACCCGAGGCTCCGGGCTTGACTTTCCAACGCCGGCCGAAGGTCCTCGTTTTGGCATCCTGGCCCAACTATCAGACCTCTTACGTCCAGACGGAAATCCGACCGCAAATGGGCCAGGATCGAAATGAAACGGTCCAACCTCTTCTGTTTCACCAAACGTCCCACTGCGACCAGGGTGAGCGGTCCCGTCGAACAGGGGCTTGAAGGCTTGAACCAGTCCGTATCCACGACGTTCGGAAGGAAATAGAGCCGCGAGGCCGGCACACCCCGGGCGATGGCGTATTTCATGGCGACCCGCGAGTTCACCGCAATCGTTCTGGGCAGGTGCAAATTCAGCCAGCCTCCCAAAGGTCCACTATCACTCACCTCGGTACGTCCGTTGTTGCGCATTGCGCCGATCCCGCTCGCCTGCAAAAGCCACGCCGCCACACTGACATAAGCATTCGCGTAAAAATGCTGGCTCTGCAGGACATCGGGCGGGTTTTTCCACAGTTCTTTCAGGACCCGAAAGAGCCGCGTCAGGCGTGAGGGTTGGTCGCCCACCCAGGTGACGCAAATTCCCAAGGCCTTTATCTTCTCCTCCCAGAATTCGCTGTGATCCAGTGACAGCAACCGAGGAGTGGCTCCCGCCTGGCAGAGCGCCTGGAGAACATAAAAAAGTTGGCGTTCCGCTCCCCCATGCTCCAGCGTTCCTGCCAAAAAGCACAGCTTCAGTTTGGAAAGATTGCTCATAGCATCAAGCTCGCCGGTTTCACATGCCAGTACCCAAGGCTCCAAACACGGATCACGCTGCGGGCCCCTCGAGGAGCAATGCCCCTGAGAGCGTTTCGGTTTTCCTGGTGGGAACGCCGCGCTCCAACATTTCAAGCAAGCAGGCCCTCCGCTGTCGGGCGGCGAAGCTGTGAAATATGGCCACCAGGCGGCCCGCGAGTGATCCATAATCATATTCCTGCTCGACGCGTTTGCGGCCTGTTTCTCCAAAGTTCAATCTCGTCGAAGGTGATCGCGCCAGTCGAACCATGAACGCGGCCATGCCTTGGGTATCCTCCCTTTCAACCACATAGCCGGTTTTGCCATGTTGCACGACCAGGCTGGCATCTCCTGCCGGCGTGGTGACGACCGGGAGGCGAGCCGCCATCGCCTCGAGAATGACATTCGGGAAGCCCTCGTAATCCGAAGAAAGAACCAGCAAGGCAGACCGAGTGAGCAAGGCTGGAACTCGATCGCATTCGCCCACGAAAGTGAGATGCTCCGGCGCCAAGCCCAACGCGTTCGCTTTTTCCTGCAATGCTGCTTTGGCTCCGCAATCAGCCCCGGCGATAACGCCGGCCAATGCCGGCTCGCTGCGCCGTGCCAGCGCGAGCGCCTCCAGAAACCGATCAAAACGCTTGCACGGATGCAGGCTGCCGACGGCGGACGCGATTATCCGGCCCGAAGGCAGAGAGATCTCTGAAGGCAGCGCACTCCGGGCATCAAAATCCTGCAGATCGATGACGTTCGGCAGCAATTCTATTTTCTCACGCCGGATCCCTTGAGACACCAGAGTGAGCCTGCCGCGACAGGAATTCGCGACCAGACCATGAGCCAGACGGAGCATCCACTGACTCAGCCGACCCCGATCGTTGAGCTCGTACCAACCATCACTTCTTACGCCTCCCAGGGTTAGCGCATTGCAAAGCCGGCCTGCGGTGCCGCCATGAACAAGGTCGCCAAATTGACTCACCAGGACTATATGGGGCCGCAATAAACACAACGCTCCGATCAACCTCGCGAGAATGAGCCACGGTCTATTGGGGGCGTAAATCTGGATTATCGGGACGCCTATCTGTTGCAAGACAGTCTCGTAATGGCCACCGCCGCCGAGGTAAAACAATCGCGCATCGATTCCGGTCTGGACCAAGGCCCGGGCCATGTAAACGGTCTGCTTTTCGGCCCCGGCCAACCTCAGACTCGAAGTAACCAAGGCCACGCGCAGGGACCGCGACCGGGAAGCCTCGGTGAACAGCCCGCCTTTGTTCAAATGATGGGACATCGTGACGAAGTTTCAGGCCGCTCCAGCCAGGGCATACGCCATGGCAAACCAAAAAACCAAATCGTGACTGGGATCACACACGATCGCGCCCGCTATCGTGAGCGGCAGAAGGAGAGCTAACGGCAGCGAGCCGCAGGGATTGCGACGGGCCCTCCACGCCGCGGCCAGCGCCGTCCCGACCCCGAACGAGAAAAGCAGAAAACCAATCACGCCGGTCTCGACCAGCAGCAACAAAACGAGATTATGAGCGGCGATGGTCCTCTGCTCCTTGATCAGGTAAGGCAGCGCTCGGCGGGTCAACTCAAATTGATACCGATCCGGTCCGGATCCATAGATGGGGCTTCTCAGAAACATTTCCCAAAGAACAGGCGCCATTCGGACCCGCCCCTCCTGCTGGTAGATATTGGAGGAGTTCACCTTTTGAAACCGTTCCATGACTGTCGGTATCTGCCGGACGATCGCCGCCAGGACCGCGCCAATCAGCAGCAGACTGGCAAAGCGCTTCGTTCTTGAACCGAACGATCGGCCCTGGAAAAGCAGCACGAGCACACCCATGACGAGAATCAGAACGGCGGTCCGGGAACCGGTCTTGGCCATTCCAGCTCCAACCACGGCGGTTAAAACGAGCATCAGGAGCCGTTCGCGCAGTTTGACACCGGGGAACATCCCCAGTCCCACCAGGGTGATCACCGCTACGGCGTAGATCGCGCCGATCACGTTTGCATTCTGGCCAAAGACCGAGGAACGCCCTTCGATTCCATGATCCACTTCGACCACGCCGATCCCGGCGATGTGGAAGGAGGCGCAGAGCGAGCAGCCCCAGACCAAAGCCCACAAGCCGCCGCGGCGCGCCTGGGGAAATTGCAGGACGTTGAACATCATCCATAGCCACGGGAGCGAGAACTCAAGCAATTCAAGAGTGCTCGGCCACCAAAGCGTGGACAACTCGGGTGTGAACCATAAACCAGAGAGAATTCGGACCCCGCAATAAGCGAGAAACCAAATCATGGCCACCGGAACCAGCCGGAGACAGACTCGCGGTTGGGAGAGGACGCCGCACAGGATGAGCAGCTGCGCCAGTCTGGTGACCCCGACTCTCTCGCCTGTGCCTGGCAGATAGAGATGGCCAAAAGGGACGGAGAAGATCGACAGGTAGAAGGCCCAACGCACAAGAAAGTTTGGTCGCAAGGCATCGTCGGCCTGCGCCCCGAAAAGGGGGCGGCCAGCCTTGGACTCCGTTCCTGCGTCCGGCTTCGGAAAGCCGCCGGGCGGCGAGCTTATTACCGGGGCTATGGCTGGCATAATTCCGCTTCCGTCATTCTTTCCGCAGCCAACTCGGCGGCGGTCTCTATTCGGTCCGGCACAACCTTTTGCTGGTCCAGCCACGCTTGGAACATGAGCGCGTGCCACAGTCCCGCCGACCAATCGCGCTTGCCGGAAAGGTGCTCGGTCCACCGTTGTCGCAATGTTTCAGGTTCGAGAAATCCCTCCTGACGCAAACGCGTTTCCCCGAGGAGGTCCTCGGCCCAGTCGCGCAGCGGGCCGCTCAGCCATTCCGCGATTGGCGCTGCAAAACCTTTTTTGGGGCGCTCCACGAGAGCGGGCGGGACATATTGATCCAGAATTCGACGCAACAGCCATTTCCCCTGATTCCGTCGTTGTTTAAACGAAGTGGGAAGACTATAGGCGAATTCTATGATTCGATGATCCAGCAGTGGAATACGCGTTTCCAGGCCGACCGACATGGCAGCCCGATCCACTTTCACAAGTATGTCGTCCGGAAGATACGAAACGAAGTCCAGATACGTCATCCTCTGCAATAGTTCAGGCAAGCTCTCCCAGAATGAACGCGACCCGAATTGGATTTGTGGTTCCATTGCATCCCTCAGCCATACGCGAGAATCACGGTTCGGGGACATCAGCCGTTGGTATAGTGACCTGTCAGTCGGCGCAGGCAGAATGTCCGATAGGTTCGAGAGCCGGTTCAAAATCTGCCTCACCGGGCGGGATGTGACTTCTCTGTCCAGTCCGGCGCTGGAGAAAGACTTCAAGCGGCAGGCAAGCCGCTTGCGAACGGGCTCGGGAATCCTCCCGATCGCCCTCCAGATGCGCTGGGCTTTGCGATAGTGGTCGTATCCCCCGAACAGTTCGTCACCCGCGTCGCCGGATAAGCTCACCTTCACCTGTTCTCCCGCCAATCGGCAGAGCAGAACTGTCGGAATCTGAGAAGGATCGGCCAAAGGTTCGTCGTAGATGCTCGGCAACCTGGAAATGACCTGCTGCAGTTCACTGGTCTGGACGTAAAACTCGGTGTGGTCGGTTCCAAGATAGCGGGCTACGCCTTTGGCAAAGGGGGCCTCGTTAAAGGTCTCCTGCTCAAATCCAATGCTGAACGTCTTGATCGGCCGCGGACTCTGTGCCTGCATCAACGCCACCACCAGGGAGGAGTCAATCCCGCCTGAAAGGAAGGCGCCCAATGGGACGTCTGCGACCATTTGCTGGGCGACAGACCTGCGCAACAATGCTGCCAGCCCCTCGCTCGCCTCCTCCTCGACCCCGTCAAACGGATGGGCTGTTCCCGCTTCCACAATCGTTTCCAACGACCAGTACGGCTCCGGCTGGGGCGTATTACGTGTGCGGATTTGAGCCTCGGTCAAGGTGAGCACGCAACCCGGCGACAACTTGCAAATGTTTTCATAGATACAAGACGGCGCCGGGATGTACCCGTAGCGAACCAACAGAGCCAACGCGCCGCGGTTTACCCCGCCGCGCCACCCGGGGTGAGCCCGGAGAGCTTTTAATTCCGATCCGAAAACAAACGCGTCCCCGGCCCACCCATAATACAACGGCTTCTCCCCTGCCCGGTCGCGAACGAGGCTCAGTGTGCGCGCCCGGCGATCCCACAATGCGAACGCGAACATGCCGACGAAACGCTCCAGGGCCGGGAGGAGCCCCCATTCACAGAGGGCGGCCAGCATCACCTCGGTATCGGAGCGGCCCCGGAAAGAGTGGCCTGTCTTTTCCAACCTGCGTCGGAGGGCGTGGAAATTGTAAATCTCTCCGTTGAACGCCAGCACGTAACGGCCATCGACGGAGTGCATCGGTTGGTGCCCCTCGGCGCTGAGGTCCAGAATCGCCAATCGACGATGGCCCAGGGCCAGCCCCGTGCGGGCATCCGCCCAGGTGCCTTGATCATCCGGTCCGCGATGGTGCAAAGCCTCTGCCATTCGCAGGACAAGCTGCTCCAGCTCGACCTCGCCAACATCGCGCGGCGAATTCCAGAATCCGGCAATCCCGCACATAAGAGCTGCTACCTCAATAGCTGCACTGCGTTCACGTCCGCACAAGGGAGGCGCCTTCGTCCGGCGCCCCTCCAACTCCAGAGTTTAAGTTCCGAACGAATCAGAAAACGCGAGATACGAGGGCGGGTGCAGAGCCAAGCCGACCATTTGCATTCCGGCGGGGCGCCCCGATCCAGAATGGCATCGAGCGACATGATGTTCGCGCCATACTGATCCACATCCTCGCGAAATCTCCTCGGCTGTGACGCGCTCCATTGATTATGATGGTAGCAAACCGTCCACACGCCCGCTGGCGCCGGACGGAAATAATACAACTGCTGTGGCACCCAGGTCATTCGCCTCGGACAAACGTACGGATAGCGGAAATACCCGCCGCTTATGACCCGGATTCCAAACTCCGGGAGCAGTGCGACCGTGGCGGCGTCGAACGAGTCGCCAGGAGCAATCCAGACACGCGACGTGATTCGTTCGCGCTCGAAGATTTCCAGCCCGCGCCGAAGCTTCTCCCGCTGCACCTCGGCCGGCAAACCGGCAAACTCGCTCTTCTTTCGGACGGCGACCATGCCCGCGCTCCTGGTTACGTAGCGATGCTGGAATCCGTGCAGCGCGATCGTCCAGCCGCGGTCCTGCCAGGCGCGCACGCGGTCCCAAAAATCCCCGGCCGGCGGGTCCACCTGCAGCCCGGGATCGCGATTGTCCGGCACCACCGCCAGGAGCGGCTTGAACCGACGCTGAACCAGTACCGTTTCAATCTCCGCCCACGCCCTCCAGTTCATGGTCGGGCAGATGTCATCAAACCGGAGGAGATATTGCGTGGTGCTCGTCCGCTTCATCGGTGGAGGAGGAGGCCGTCACGCGGATGGGGCTGCCACGGGATGCCGAACTGCCGGCGGAGGCGAGTCCGCGGCCGGCTTTCCTTGACCCGAAGGAAAGAGTTTCGTCTGCTTCAGTAATCTGGCGACGCGGAGCACCAACCAACCTTTGAGCGTCAGGATTTGCTCGCACTGGTATGCGCGCACGACCTGTCCGCCGAACCCTCTTTTGAACTCGTTGATTTTGAGCAGCGCCGGATCGGCAGTTCCAGGATACCAGCCGCCAAAGTCAAAGTACTTCAGACCTTGCGCCTTGTAGCGAAGCATATCACTCCAGATGAGATAGCGGTTCGCCCGGCCGATGGCGTTCCTCGCCGCGCTGGCGGAAAGCTTGCGGTACAGCGACGGCAAATACAATTCCGTCGCCCGATCTTGATTGCGGTAGTTGGCGTGGTACACGAGCACGTTGCCTTGTGAATCCTTGACGACGGACAAATCAAGAGCACCCGCGGAGGCCATGCCGTCTATCCGCGCCCGGTCCAATGGGAGCAAGCCCTTCAACGCCGCAAACGGATTGTACATCTCCTCGAACCGATCGATGACAGCGTGATCGCTTGGATCGCAACACTCACAAGTGACCTTGTCCCGGTCACGGGCGCGCCGGATTTTGTATGCGGTATCCTCGTTCAAGCCCGCCAGCAGTTGCTCGCGACTTTGAGTCAGATCGATGAAGTAAGTGTAGAAGTATCTGCAGCTGGCGCCGGGAACCGGGCTCGGACGCTGGTTATAAAGTATCCAGTCCGCCGAGCGGGTATCGCCCGGTTCGTCATCAAACCAGACTTCAATTCGCGTCAGGAAACGTGACCTGTAAGTAATCATCGGCATGCGGCGTGCCCGGGCTCCGAGAGGCGTCTCTGTGTGAGTTCGGGGAGGCTGGATTCGTTCAGGCGCTGACCTCGGAGATGGTATAACGGTATTTGCCGGAAGGATGCGGCGGCAAGTCGTCGGGAAATTCAAAATCAACCCGGCAATCCGCCCCCATCACCAGTCGCGCTTTCGCCGCGATGTCCTCGAGTTCACTCCGGCTCGGGCCGCCGTTCGCCCGGACGCACTTGAACAGGACGTGCTCTTGGGCCTTCTGGACCACCTGAAACTTCCGGACCCAAGGCCGGAAATAGAGGAGGTGCGTAAAGTATTCTCCGTCGATCAGCGTCTGGTCGCGTGTCCTGAACACGTCCACGCTGCGACCGGACACCCGCTTGAGCACTTGAGTGCCCGGATGCTCGGCCAGCGTGTCGTCGGGACGCAGCGCGCCGCGATCACCGATCCAGTAGCGGAGCAGCGGCATGGCGTAGTTGGTCAGGCACGTCACGACGATGTTGCCTTCCGTGCCCGGCGGCACCGGGCGGCCCGCCTCATCCACGATTTCCACAAAATTGCCCCAGGGCGCGACCCAGAGCCCGTCGAGGCCCGGCAGTTCACAGGCAATATCACTGACCTCGCGCGAACCATACAGGTTATAGACTTCACATCCGAACACGGTTGCGATCTTCTCGCGCATGAACGGATAGAGGGTGCCGGCCGAGGTGAGCACGGCCCGCTGCGGCGCGACGGAAATCCGCTCCCCTTCAGCAAACCGCGCCAGTTCATAAGCTGCTTGCACGTAAGCCACGATCAGGCGCGGGCGCAGTCGATTCAGCGATTGAATGAACTGCCGCATGCGCTCCGGGGACATGAGAAACGCGTTCAACCAGGTGGTGTTGGTCAGCCAGTTGAAGAAGCGGGCTTTGCGGGAGTTCGTGCCTCCCTCCAGGTCGCGCTCGGATCCCCAGAGCCGGACAACCGGCTCGCCAACCTCACCACCCAACAGCCAATTGTAGAACAAGCCGATGGCGGCGCTGCGATCGTCGTATTCACTGTCCTGAACGAGTCGGACAGGTTCGCCAGTCGAACCGCCGGAGGTATTGTAGGACCACTTTCGGCGTCCAAGATCCGTGGACTGGAGTTTGACGAATTCAGCTCGAATCGTTTCTTTCGTCACGATCGGCAGGCGAAGCAGAAACTCTCTTGGATCTGCGTCTTCCAGGTGGGTGCTGTCTATGCTCCGAAAACGCTCGACGTAGTACGGCACGGCACCTCGGCAATGCCGTAGCAGCCTGGCTAAGGCACGCGTCACCGTCTCACGGCCCACTCCGCCCTCATATTCCCGCGAGTACTGCGCAAGCAACGACGGAAAACGATAGCCTCGCAAGGAAGCGTAGGACAGGTAAGCTGGTTTTCTCCAGTTCATCCGAAGGTCAACCGCCGGCGTGAGTTAAGGTTTCTTGCGAGAGCGGAAGGTCGCATCCCTTACAGTCAACCGTTCCTCAGGGCTCAGAAGAAGGTAAACGACCGCTGCGTAAAGCAACGCTACCCCCAAGGCCGCTATCCCAAAATCGATCCAGTTCGAAACAACCCAGCGCCACAGAATCAGTCTGCACATCCCGATGGTCGCCAACGTTGCCAGGACAATCGGGACAACTGCCCGGAAGAATGTTCCATAAGTCCGATTCAAAACCCGCGCTCCGTAAAGCGGGGTGAACAGCAGATGCCGGACTGTCAGCGTAATCGCCCCCGCCGCCGCCAGGCCGTAGAGGCCCCAACCGAAGACCCCGGCCAGAAGCAGGGCGAGCAGCAGATTCCCCACGCCGATCGCGAGCGTCACCACCCCCGGCACTTTCACGCGATTCGCGGCCAACGGCAGAGCGTAGAGCGGGTACATGGAAAGACTCATACAAAGGTGTATTGCCATCAGAAACAACAACGACGCCAGACTGCCGAAGGCCGGGCCAAGCCATAGCCTCAGCAGCGGTTCCGAAAACCCACAAATCAACCCGATGCACAGCGCCATCACCAGGCCGACGAACTTGATCGCGCGATTCAAATAAACCACGAGGCCGTCGATATCCCCTCGGGCATAAATGTGATACATGGTCGGCGCGAAGATTCCTCCCACCGCACTGGCGAGCGAGCGAAGCAAGGTCGGCAGTGCCAGGACCGCGGCGTATCGACCCCCTTGCTCCGGGCCAAACATGCGGTTGGCCAACAGCAGATCAATGTTCAAATACAACATGACCCCGAGCTGACTGATAAGGACCCAGCCACCGGTGCTGCACAGGTTCCTGAACATGGTCCAATCGAACTGACCCAGGCTGATCCTGAGACTTGGGGTGAGCACTTTCCACAGCCAGACCATGCCCACGGTTGAAACCATCGTCCCGGCGAGTATGGCCGTGCCGACGTATTCGATCCTGGGCGTGAAGATGCAGAACAGGAAAACTACCAGGCCCACGCGTGCGAGCGTTTCGCTGGCTGCCACGAGGTTCAGCAGGTCAAGCCGGTTGCGGCAAAAGGAGGAAACACCGAACGGTGTTTTGACCTGGTTTAACAGGAACGCGGCAACCATGCCGACAAAAAGCCACCGGGTCGGAGCTTCATATCCCGGGGGAATCCGCAGGATGTGGTCCACCTGCGCGATGGCAGCGGCTGCGGGAATCACCAGCAAAGCGCTGAGCGCGAGATTGCCCCAGAGCGAAACGTTGAAGATCAGATTCGCGTTTTCGTGATCCTTCCGCTCCAACGCGATTGTCAGGTATCTGGCCACCGCCGAATCAAGCCCAAAGGTGATGAGGGCCATATACGAAGTCACCAGCGAAGTGAGCGGAATCAGCCCATAAACGGCTGGACCCAGGTGCCTGACCAGAAACGGCACGTACAAAACCCCCACCACCATGCTCAACCCGAGGTTTCCGACATTGGCAACCAGGTTGAGCGCAAACCGTCGGGATTGAACCGGGCGAATTGCCTGGATCGTGGCTGCTTCGGCGCTCATCAGAAACTCACTCTCATTCTTTAGCAGGACTTAGCCGCCGGTGGCGTCGGGAGCGGAGTGGCCCGCCAGCGCGGTTGCGCGTCTGGTCTCCTTGGGTTCCCAACGATAGGCGCGCCGATAACGCTGATAATAATCATGCCCGTAAGGCGAGGAAGCTGCGCGGTTGAAAATCAGACCCAACACATGGACGTGACGCTGCCGTAATGCATCCAAAGCTCCGCGCGCCATTCGCGCCGAAGTGAACGACCCGCGCACCACGAACAGGACGCCATCCACTTTAGGTGCCAGGCTCGCCGCATCGTCGGTCGCCAATACCGGAGGTGTGTCCACCAGAATGTAGTCAAACTGCGGTTTAGCTTCAGCCAGAAAGCCCGGCCAGACCTGGCTCAACACCAGTTCGCCGGGATTTCGATTTGCTTCGCCGGCCGGCAGCAGCGCCAGATTTTCCAACCCGGTGGGAACAATCGCCTCCGCGAAGGAAATTTCCTCGTTAAGAATCTCCGCCAGGCCGGGACGGGGGGCTGTGCCAAAAAACGTGTGCAAAGTCGCCCGGCGCAGGTCCGCGTCAATGAGGAGCACACGCGAGTTGGCCCTGGCCAGCGTGGCGGCCAGATAAAGCGCGACCGTCGATTTGCCTTCCTCAGGGACCGAACTGGCGACGATAATCGTTTTCGGTTTCGTTCCCCCATTGCTCATGAACAGGAGCGAGGAGCGGATGCTGCGGAAGGCCTCCAGAAACTCGAAGCGCTGCTTTTCCAGCGCTTCGACGCCGAGCTGGCGTCTGGGTTTCTTGATGGAGATGGCGGGGATTTGACCCACCACTTCCTCGCAAAGCTGGTTGGTCAGTTCCGCCAGCGAGGCAAAGTCATCCTGAAACAAACCGATACAATAGAGTAATCCGAAACCCAGGAGCAGAGAGCCGATCAGTGCGATCGCCATGTTTCTGAGCACCCGATGGGTCGGCGTCGCCACCGACGCCGGTTCCAGAATACCGACATTCTCCTGCTCCACCTTTTTGCTCACATCCACCGTCTGGATGAGAGTCAACGTTTTGTCGTAAGCGGTCTGGAGCCGCTGCAGATTTTGGCGGATTTGTTCGTAATCAGCCATTTTGCGGCTGGACTCGATGGCTTTGGCATCCCATTCCTTGAACGCGGCTTCCAAATTTTGGACCTGCAACTCGATGGCCTGACGCCGATGAGCCAGTTGTTTCAGCGCTTCGTCCCGCGAGATTTGAACCAGTTTCTCCTGAGTCGCGATCTGTTCGTTTAGTTTTAAGATTTTCGGATGTAACGGGCGCAGGAAACGGGAAAGCTCATCACGCTTGGCCTTGAGCAACTGCATTTGTTGGTTCGCCTTGAACAATTCGAGCTGCGGCTCCGCCAGGCTTGCCAACATCTCTTTCTCAGTGGCTGGGTCCGGCAAAGATTCACCGGCTGGCACGCCTTTGTGGCCGGTTTCGATCCACTGCTCAGGCTGGAGCGACTGCAGCAGTCTCAGCTCGGTGCGCAGAGTGGCGAGCTGCTTGTTCAGCGAGGCCAGATAGCTTCCGGCGCTGTTCCCTTGCTCCTGCAGAAACACGACGTTGTTCGACGCCTGGAAAGCGTGCAATTTCTCCTGCTGAGCCTCCAACTCACCCTTCAACTGTGTCACCTCGGCGCCCAGGGATGTCGCGGTCCGGTCGGAAGTCTTCTCCCGAGATTCTTTTTTGAAGCTCAGATACTCCTCCATCAGGCAGTTAAGAAAGGCCCGGGTCGAGGCGGGCTCTGCTCCGATGGCCCGCAGCTCCAGAGTGCTGCTTTTGGCGCCTTCCAGAACTTTGACGTCGAACGGAAACCGCGGCGGCGCATTGCTGCTGGAGGTAGAGCCGGATGCAAACAGCCTCTTGCAAAGCGCCTTGGGCTTGTGGAGCAGTTCTGATTGCCTTCCACCGCCATCGAGGAGCACAGCAAGGTCGGGATTGAGTTCCGAGCGCAACCTGGCCAGTGCGCGGCCCTGAATCGCCGGGCTGCGCAGCAATTCCGCCTGGGTCCCAAGAAAATTGATCAACTCTTCCGTATAGAGCCGGCCCTCGTAGATATCGAGTCGGCCGGTCAGCCACATCCGGGCCTTCGACTCATAGGCGGGCAGAGAATTGAAGCTCAGGACACCGACCGGCCCCAGCACCAAAACCAGGATCAAAACAATCACCCACCAGTACCGGCCCAGCAGAAGCCACCACCGATGCAGCCGTCCATACAGCCTTGAGGCCGAAACGAACCTGTCCGCAGGGGCGAACAAATCCACTGCCGCAGCGTTAGGGTGGTTGTTGTTGTTCATCGAGCTCTCCCATCAATAATTCACCAGCCGGGCGGGTACAACGATCAAATCGTCCGGCTGAACCACCAGGTCTTTATCCAGATTCCCCTTCTCCCAAATATCAACGACGTTGATGACAAAAGTCTGCTTCCCGTTGGCGGTCTTGCGGATCAACCGCACGTTCTTCTTGTCGGAAAAGTCGCTGAACCCACCGGCGCTCAAAATCGCCTTGCTGACGGTGAGGGTCTCGCCTCCGGGAATTTCAAAGCCACCCCGGTTGCGCACCTGGCCGGTAACATAGACCTTGCCGGAAACCCGCGTCTTGTTCACTACCTCAATGGCGATGATCACCGTCGCTTGATAATAAAGTTGCTTCTCTAAAAGGCCTTTGACTTCCTTCGCGAGCTGCAGACTGGTTTTGCCCGCAGCGTGAACCAGCCCAAGGTAGGGCACTTCCAGATCGCCCGAATCGGTTATCGTCAGGGAGCGAGGGTCGTCCTGGTCCTCGATCACGCGGTAAGTGACACGGTCGCCAGGCCCCAGCTTCTGGCGATCGTCCAGCAAAGTTATTGGCCTGGCAGCGTCCGGGAGCACCAGGCTGTTGGTTTCCTTCGTCTCGGCGCTGGCAAGATGCACGCCGAAACAAATAGCCATCAAAATAAGGGATCGCCTTTTCATGATCTTAAAGACGCTTCGGAATTTTCGTGGAGAGCCTTCTCGGCCATATTTCCGACGACAACGGACCACACGTCTCCGGCTGAGGAGCGACCAAACCCTGCTTTTCAATAGCTGAAGGCCAAATCCCAGGAGAGCCGATTCCGAGCAAAATCTCGCGACGGGAAGTCCGACTCTTTCAGGTAGAAATCATATCCCAGGTCTGTCCGCCAGTACTTGTGGAACTGATAGCCAATCGTCAGGCCGGCGCGATAATAGGTGAATTTTTCACTAAAGGCCCCGCCGAATTCCTCTGCGAAATTGATGGATAAATTCGCTCCCAGGTCCACATGGTTGAGGACGGGCGAGGAAATCGAGTAGCGAACGCGGGTTGTCCTCAAGTTGTTCGCGTTGTCGCCAAGCAGATGCTCCCGCGCGGCCGTCAGCGCATGGGTGAACAAACGTGTTTCCTGCTGGATTCTCACATACACATAGTACGTCTCAAAATTGCCGTCAGCACCAGCGGCATCAAAACGGGCCGTATCGAAACCGCCCCCGGCCCGCAGGCCGATTTTCTCTTCGGAGTTGACTTCCACAAACGGCCCCACCCTGGCCCTCCAATTGTTATTGAGCACAGTTTCCCGCCCGTAATCGTGCCGACTCGCTTGCGCTTCCAAACCGGTTTGCGCGTTGTCGCCGATCCGCAATGACGCGCTGGCTCTAAACCATTCTGAAGCCCGATTCAGGTAGTCAAACTGCGTCGTCACGGGGATGAAATTCTCATGGTCGTACCCCGCTGAGAAAACGACCTTATTGAGGTCCCAATCGACGTTCAGCCCGGCCAGATTGTCCCAGCGGGAGAACTTGCCCACATCATTGAAATTGAAGAACAGCTCGTTCGCGCCAGGGAACGAGTTGAAGAACAGGCTCTCCTGATAAGAGAACTTCTCGTGCAATTTGATTCGAAAATCACCCACGAAGACATTGAACCCCAGTTCTGAATCCGGGTTAATCAGCGGTGCACCGCTGTTCAGGATCGTGTTGTTCAGATACCATTCATAGCCCAGGCCAAGGGACAGCCTCAGCGTGTTGAGTTCGGTGATCGGCCATAACGCCCGCAGATCAACTTCCGGGTTGACCAGAAAATCCGCTTTCCGATTCTTTTCAGAGTAAAAGACGTTGTCCGTGTACCCCAGGCCCACGCTGCCCTGGGTTTGGAAGCGGACAGGACCGTACTTCAGATTATACTCCTCAGCCGCAATCGACTTTTTCAGTGCCTGCGCCGCTTCCTCTCCGGCCAGCGACCCGCGAGTTTGGGCCTGTCCGACCGGTCCCGAAAATACGCAACCGCAGGCAACGAAAACCCGCAGACATGCGAAATCGGTCAATGATCGAAAGCCGCTGCCGGGCAGGATCGTTTTGTCCATGAATCGTCCCCTTGTCCTCGTCGTCGTCCTCGTTCTCGGTCGGTGAACCTGGTTTCGAACGCGAGGAGCAATATGAGGACAATCCGGTTCATGGTCGGTGAGCAGGTCCAAACGGAACAGGAGCCTTTCCATCAATCCGCAGGCGGTGCTCAGTCGATGCTTCTTAATCGAAAGCACCCAGTTTGGCCTGTGCGAAAGACCGGGCGCTATGGGGCGGCTCGCAACCGGTAAAACCGGGCGCCCTGCGAAATGGAATTCGTCACTACGTATTGACCGCCGACGACGACAGGGGTGCTGAGATCATCCGTCCAGGCGCTGTTGGGGGACAAGCTCTCCGTGAATTGCAAGACCCACTTGCCGGAGTTCGTCGGCCAGGAGATCTGCGCTTGACCATCCACCGCCGCGGCTTGCAGACGGACCGAACCGGGCAGCAGGATAAAGACGTTGAAAGTCGGCCCGGTTGGCGGCGGGGTGAGCAAGGGACCGTTGGGGACGGCTACTTTCAAGCCTGTCATTGGAAGGTCCAGCGGCTGGCCGTCAAAGACGCCGCTCAACACCGGCGGAGCGAAGAAATCCTGAGCGTTTCGCACTTCGTAAGCCGCGCCTGGCGCCAAGGTCGAGCTGACATCAACGGTCACGTCGCTCAGTTTGTCCCAGTTGTAAACAATAATGTTCGCCCGCCCTGCCTCATACCGGTTGGGCCGCACAAAGACCTTCGTGCCGGTGAGCTTGGCCACGCTGTAGGTGCTGTGGCTGTCATAGCCCGTGTCGCCCTGCCAATCATAAAAGCCGTACTCGGTCGAATTTCCCAGGAAATCCCCGCCCGCTCCCGAACGCGAGTAACTGTTGTCATTCCAGGCGGTCGCCAACGGGACCTGCGTCTGGTTCAAATTGACGATGTAACTCGAGCTTTGCGCCGCGAACAGATTCCCGGCCACCGCGGCAATGGTCCAGTTGTTCATCACCAGCCCCTGCGGCAGGTAGTTGTTCAGGAGAGCCACGCTGCCGTTCACCCCTTCACGACCGATCTGCACCTGCTCGAGTGCGCCCGATCCCGCCGCGTAGTAACCCATGTTGTTCTTCAAAATAATGCCGTCCGCGCCCACCGCCGGAGCGTCCACCCCAACGATCCAGTCTCGATAGGTCCGCACCGCCTGGATCGCCCCTGCATTGAAGGCCACGTTGCCGTCCAGCGTGATTCCCACCAGGCGCATGTTGGTGGCGTTTTCATAAATCTGAAAATTGGCCCCCGATGCGTTGAAGGCCATATTGTCCGTTATCTCTCTCGTCCCCCGGTTGCTTTGAACGTAAAAGTTGTGACCCTCAGCGTTGTCGGGCGAAGCCCAGCCGTTATTGTAAACCAGACACCCATACACAAGATTGTTCGTCGCGTATTCCGAAATGTAGAAACCGTGGCGGGTCTGATCATGAACCACGAGATTGATGAAGCTCATATTCGGCACATAAGACGCGACTCCGGGAATGATCTTGATGTCGGTCGGATCGAACCCGGCGCCGATTTGAGCGCTGAGGCGGTTCGTGTCCGAGCGGTACAGTTCAAAATCTCTGAGGACCACATTTCCCGCGCTGGAATAGAAGGTCAGCGAACCGTCAACGCGCGCCCTCTCTCCAGGCATTTGGCGGAACGTGATCGGCTGTCCGGGCGCTCCTTCGATTTTGGTGTCGATGTGTCCAATCACATAGTTGCCGCCGCTCAACCAGACCGTATCACCCGCTTGTCCCGCTTGGCCTGACAGCGCCGTCGCCAGGTCGTACGGTTGCGCCATCGTCCCGGGACCCAGGGGAGTTCCGTCGGGGGAAACATACAAATCATTCCCCAGGATCCCGAGCGGAATGAGCAGAACGCAGAGAACGCATAAGCGCACGGCGAGGGCAGCGTGGACCATGGTCACGTCCGTAGTTGAATAGAATCGGAGCAACATTGACCTGCCGGACGCAGCCTCGAGCCTTCGATCGGACGCCGACCAGAAGTTCCGGTCTATCCTCTTTCAGCAAAAGCTCTGGTGGCTCAGAATCGAAGCGAAACGCCGCGATCCTGAATTGACGCGTTAAGAGCCATCCCCAGCTCTTCTACACTCAACCGTCGTTGACCACCGGACTCGTCCGCGGGCCATCCACTAAAGCCATATTCGCGCTGTCAAGCGGCAACTACTCCGGTCGGTAAAACCGGGTTCTGAACCATCGGCTCGTCCACGGAAACCGATTCAACCCGCCGGAGCGCGATCCCGGCGGCACTCCGCCTGTTAAACAGCACGAAGTTCAGACTCAGTTCGGCAGGCACCGAGCGGCCCATAACGTCCACGAGAATTCGCGCTCGCTGTTTACCCGGCAGGACGTGTGTGACCAACGCCTTCGTGCCGACAAACGGCCCGGTGGCAATTTCTACTTCCTCTCCTTCCAAAGGAGCGTCCGTTAATACCGTGGAACCAAGTTCGCTCAGGCCTTGCCGCAAGTCCTCAATCACCCCGTCCGGTATTTCCGGCATCCGATCGCCAAATCGCAGCACCACCTTGACTGCCGGAGTGTACCTGACCTTCTCCAGCATGGACTTCAAAGCGAAGCGAGCGAACAGGTAATTGGGAAACAGAGATTCCGTGCTCCATCTACGGCCACGCCGCGTCGAGCGCAAAAGCCGCAGTTGCGGATTGAACACTTCCACGCCACGAATCTGCCGCAAATGGGCTGCGGCAATGTGCTCACGCTTCATATGCGTACGGATGCATCGCCAGGCTTCGTCGGCTCGACAAGTGCAAAGCTCCGCCATTGGTGAGGAAGTGGCTTCCATCTCCGTTTTCACGTCGGCTTTCGTTTTGTTGCCTCGGACCACCCAGCATTGTCCCGACTCGAACTAGACCGGGAATCGATGGCCCAGAAGCTCGGCGGCTGGTGCGTAAATTAAAATAGTGGATTGCTGGTAGCTATGGGGTCTCTCCCTATTCTTCGTAAAAATCCGGTTACAGTACTGTTGCAGCTCGACAGCGGGTCGGCCTTCCGGAACCCGCCAACACTGGAGTTGGCCACGCGGTAACCTTCCAGCCAGCCGTCAATCGCGCCCGCATGGTTGTGAATGGACAGAGCCCACGGAATCTCGACCTCGACTTGACGCAGGTACAGGTCTTGAAAAACCATCGGCGCGGCTGGTGAATCCAGTCCGTTGCGTTGTGGACCGTGGAGTCCGTCCTCATAAACATCAGTATCATCAGAATTACTGACGCCTCTACCTTCCCGCTGTTCAATCGCCGTGTGATAGATACATTCCGTCTGGGAGGCAAACGCCCGACGCAGCAATGGGCTGATGACCCCATGTCGTTTACTCCCTTTGTTGCAGGAACCACAAATCACAAACTTGTGCGTGAACCTCTTCAACTTGGTTGAACAAAGTTTGGTGTCGCGGGCGCAGTTCAGCGCAGGTGAACCGTGAGGTTTCAGAGGATCTGAAACAGTGACAGAAAATCGTTGCACCACTACAGAGAGGCGATTCTGCGCTGATTAGTTGCCGTCCTACAAAGGCCAAACGGGCGGCATAAAGCCAAACCATGATTCAACGGAAAAGTCCTTACAGAACACCGTCGAATCCGTACGGATGCAAAAACCAAGCTGGCTTTCTTCGACAAGCGCAAAGCTCCGCACTTCGCGAGGAAGTTGCCTCCATCTCGGTTTTCGCATCGGCTTGGATTTTGGCCTCGGCCCATATCCTGGATCGTCCTTGCTCGAACTACGCCGGGAACCTATCCCATGGAGAACCTTCGGCCAACCCGCAGCGTAAGACAGTGGTTTACTGGTATCTATGGGGTTTATTCCCTATTTTCGTACTGGGTCCACCACGCCCGACAAACAACAGTCACGACCTGAAATCGACATCGGTAATGACCGTATATTCCCTGTCACCAGGGGTTGGAAGCCATTCTACGGAGAAGCCACAACTCGCAGCGCAAGGTCAGTGACTTCGCAGCAGGAACAAAAAACCTTGCACGCCTTTTTCCACCAACGCTGCTCCCGATTCAGAAGCGATCGACCCGGATGAGTTGGCGTCCTACAAATACATCTCCGATGAAGCTTACGCCCCGCGTGAAACGGACGAGCAGAAAGCCAAAAAATGCCGCCGCAGGATGTTGACTTTCGACGGAAGCAGAACAGAAGAAGCTGGACGTTAATCCGGCGCGCGCCGCTATCTTCGGAATTTAAGTTCCCGAATCGCGACGGATTGAAATCGAGTTGTCCCAAATGCGGCGATACGGGATAAGGCGCGATAAGGAGATCAGGGACGCGTTATCACACTGTAAAACCGATTCCCAACCACGTAGTCAGACCGAGAGGTGATTGTATTGGTAGCGGTCTGGTCAGCGCCCAAAGTCTCCCATGCGGCCTCGGTTAGATTCGTCTTGTACACGACTCGATAGGTTTTGCCCGGCATCGTCGGCCAGGCGAGCGTGACATAGCCGGCTGTGCCAAATGCAATCGAGGAAATTCTGACTGGCGGTGTTGTGGTTGAAAAAACGACGTTAGGAACGTAATCGGGATCGTTCGTGACGAGGATCTGATCCAGCCCTGTGCCTGATTCCCGCGCGCGAAACACAATGCTGTGCAGTCCCGCACCCAACCGAAACGTTCGAGGGTTGATTGCGAGCGCAGTTGTGAAATTAGTACCGCCCCGTCCATTGACAACCGTCCACTGCCACGCATTCGTCCTGGTGCCTTCGGCGGTGTCGTAGATATCTTCGCTTCCGCCGTCCACAGAGACGTAAAAGGAATCGCGACTGTCGTCCGGTGAAAGCACCCGACTCCAGATGGAATAAACACCGGAAACTGGAATGTTTACGTCAAATGTGACACTGCCCGAATCAGAGATGGAGGACAGAATGAATTGGCCCTGACCGGCGTTCGTATCAGAGGCTACGGCCATGGGAGGAACCAATCCGGCTGACTCGGCTTCGAACGGCAGATAGACGTACGTGGGAACTGTGGCTGGGTTAACCGTCAACAAAAAGCTCGTGCTGGTCGTGGCAATGCCATCACTGACCGTCACGGTGATGGTTGCGGTGCCGGACTGAGTTCCTGCGGGGATGGCGGCAACAGTTCGATTGGAACCTGATCCAGCGAAGACAATGTTGCTTTTGGGAACCAACGCAGGGTCGGATGAACTGCCCGATACCGTGAGGCTGCTGGCCGCTGTCTCCGCATCGCTCACTGTAAAAGCAAGCGTGGTCAGGGTGCCCGCGCTGATGGTTTGATTGGCAATGCTCGAGATTTTTGGCGCCGTGTTCGGATTGTTGACGACGACTGAGAGGGCAGTCGCCGTGGACTGATTGCCGGCGGCGTCCCGCGCCACTACACTGAGCGTGTGCGTACCGTTCGCAATCGTCGTCGTGTTCCACGTCACGCTGTACGGCGCGCCGGTGTCTTCGGCACCCAGATTGGCCCCGTCCAGTTTGAATTGCACTCCAACGACGCCGACGTTGTCTCTCGCGTCAGCTGAAACCGCAACCGACGAGCCGGTCACCGTCGCGTTGTTCGCGGGTGCGGTGAGCGAAACCGTTGGTGAGGTCGTGTCACCGGGCGGCGGCCCGCCGTTGCTGTCGAGGATAGTCAAGCTGAGGGAATTCGGCGTGCCGACGCTGTAGTTGGCACCGGGTTGAATCGTCAGCGTCGCCGTCTCAGTGCCTTCGACAATATTGTCGGCCGCCGCCATGACCGTGATGGTCGCTGTGTTGGCGCCGGCCGGAATCGTGAACGTGTCCGGCATGTCTCCTTGCGCCGGACGGCGGTAATCATCCCACTTGGTGGCTGTGCCGCTGAACGTCAAGCTCACCGCCAGGTCGCCGGCCGTGCTGCCCGTGCGCGCGAGTGTAAACGAGGCCGTGTCGGTCGGCCCTTCCGTCGCCGTCGTATCCGCGCTGCTCACCGTCACCGTTGGTAGTGGCGTCGGAGTCGAGTTGCTCACCACCACGGACACGGAGTTCGCTGTCGTTTGTTTGCCAGCCGAGTCCCGGGCCACCGCCGTCAAGGTGTGCGTACCGTTCGGAATCGTCGTCGTGTTCCACATCACGCTGTACGGCGCGCCGGTGTCCTCGGCACCCAGATTGGCCCCGTCCAGTTTGAACTGCACTCCCGCCACGCCGACGTTGTCCGTGGCGTTGGCGGAAACCGTAACCGACGAGCCCGACACCGTCGCGTTGTTCGCCGGGGCATTCAAGGAAACCGTGGGGGGAATCGTGTCGGTATTGCCATATCGATAGGCGCCCAGGTCCCACCCTCCGGAGGCCGCTCGCGCTGCGCCGTCTTTGTCGGTGGTAAAGAATGAGGAAAGATTCAGTCCGGCATTGATGGCAGGTGAACCGGCTCCCAGGTGCGAATCGAAACCCGCTGAACTGGAATTCACGAAGAGTGGCGCGACAGAGATCGTCGTCCCTCGCGTGTAGGAATAATCCGATCCTCCATTGACGAAATTGTAGTCTCCGGAGCCATTCCCGAACAAGAGATTGTGATCGATGACGACGCCGCTGCCATGGGCATCCCAGGAGTTGATCCCGTAACTGCCGTTCTGGTAAATGATATTGTTTTTGATGTCCACGCCGTTGAGAGCCTGCCAGAGGATGACCCCGCTGGTGCCGTTAAAGGCCACCACGTTGTTGTAAACTTTCATGTTGCTCACCGTGGTGTAGCCGGCGATCTGCAGGCCGGTGGCCGCATTGCGGACCGACACGTTATTGAGGACGATCTCATTGGCGCCGCACAGATACAATCCATGATCGAGATTGCTGCCCGGGCGTCCGTTGTCGTGAATGTAGTTCGCCGTATAGATATTATTACGGGTGCCTTCGTTGGAATAGACGCCATCTTTGCCATTGGTACTGGTGCTGGCGGGGTTGCCGTTGTGATGGATTTCGTTGTTGACGATTTGATTGGAATTTCCCCAGATCGTGACGCCGCCGTTGGGACCTCCCCTGATTTCAAATCCATCAACGATATTGTAACTGCCGTCAATATAGATGCCCTCGTTGCGATCCGAGGCGTTCTGTCCATCGATGATTGCCCCGCCTCTGACCTGGGATCTCAGCACGATGGGGCTGGATGCGCTGCCGCTAGCGCCGAGCCGAAGCCCCCAGCCGCTGGTATGGTCGGTGTACACCCCGGGCATTACGATGATGGTGGTGCCAGGGCCGGCCAGGCTGTAGGCGCGGGTAATCGTCCGGAATGGCTGCGCCGAAGTTCCGGGGTTCGAATCGCTGCCTTGGGTGGATACATAGAAATCAGCCGCTCGGACACTGACAACGCCCAGGCTTAGGATGAGTAACGCAAGCCGGTAAACAGAAACTTCAATTCTCATGCACTGAGATTGAAGTCCTCACCTCCGTGCAGGAATCAGTGGCCGTCTGATCTTTCCGTAAGCATCCGTCTGTTTCTTCTGTCAGTCTCTGTCCGACGCGCCCTGCGGCCAAAAGCGCCGTCGGCTGGGCATCCGCGACGAAAGTCTGATGGGGTTCGTCCCAGCCCCTATCTTGTCATTATCCTGTGACCTTGACCTCTCTCGCGTGTTCCCGCGATCGCCGGGGTTTGCCGGCTCGCAACACGCGCAGCGTGAACCCGCGACCATTGTCGAAATGCTCAACCCGAGCCTCGATTTCCAACACGGGATAGCGCACGGTTGCCAGGCCGTAACTCTTGTAAGTCTGCGCGAATAGTTCGGTTTCGACGATGCCCGTCCAGTCGGCCAGTGACAGAAACTTCATTGGCTCGCCGGTTATCTGGTGGTGAGCGCGTTGCTCGACGACGAGTCCGCAGGTGGTGACGGTCTCACCGACGAATTCACCGAGCCGATTCACGGGACAGTACGTGTCCCAGGCAACGTCCGCGAATAATTCCAGCGGGTGTCCGCTGACGGCAAAACCGAACAGGTCGGTTTCCCATTCCAAGCATTCACGGCGGCTTGGCTCATGGAGAGCCTCCATTCGCTTTTGCGCACGCATTGGGACCATGAACCACCCCTCACCCGACCTTCGGCCACCCTCTCCCCATCGGATGGGGAGAGGGGGCGGTTCATGGAAAGCCCCCTTTCGTTTTTCGCATGCATTGGGACCATGAACCACCCCCTCACCCGACCTCCGGGCACCCTCTCCCCCTCCGAGGGGGAGAGGGATGGGGTGAGGGGGTGGTTCATGGAGAGGGATGCCGGGCAAGTGTTGCCAGCCGGGCGGTGGAATGAGCCAGCCCTGGTTCGGCTCTACGCCCGCGCCGTAGGTCTTGAGCAGATGCTGGGCTTGCCAAAACTGGCGCGTCCGAGTCTCGCCAAATTCGTCGAACGCTCCCACGCGGATCATCGCTTCCAGTTCCTCTCCCGCAGGAGCGACTCGATGAAAGAAATCCGCCAATGACTCAAACGGCCCGCGCTCGCGAGCGTCGAGGATCGCGTCCTTCGTGCGCGTCGTGAGTCCTTTCACCCGCGTCAATGGCACGCGGATGGAGTTGCCCTGCGGCACGAAGGCCGGTCCGGGTTCGTTGGTCGATGGCGGCGACAACTTCAATCCGAGCCGATGACATTCGAGGACATAAACAATCGGGTGGTAAAAGCCCTTGCCGTTGGTTAGCACGGCGGCCATGAACTCGGCGGGAAAGTAGCGTTTGAGCCACGCCGATTGATACGCTTCGACGCCGTAAGCGGTGCTGTGCGCTTTGCAGAAGGCGTATCCAGCGAAGCCGGTGACCAGTCCCCACACTTCGGCGGTCTTCTCGGGCGAATGGCCGCGCGCTTGGGCGGACTCGAAAAACTCGCCGCGAATTTCCTCAATGAGGGCGCGCTTTTGTTTATTGAGAGCGCGCCGGAGCACGTCCGCCCGCCCGGGCGGCAAGCCGGCGAACGCTTCGCAGAGTTGCAGGATATGTTCCTCATAAACCACCAGCCCATAGGTGCTCCGCAGGCACGCTTCCAGTGACGGATGCGGATAGGTGACCGGCTCAAGACCTTGGTAGCGCCGTGTGAAGGCCAGCTTCTTGCCTTCGTTGGCCGCGCCGGGCCGAATGACGCTGACGATGGCAATCAGTCCGTCAATTTCGCGCACGTTGCACATCCGGCAGAGGCTTGTCATCGCCGGGCTTTCGATGTGATGGACTGCCCGCGCACTGCCGCTGGCGATCATCTCCCACACATTCGGGCCGCGCCACGGTTCGGGCGCTTGCGGGTCGCCGAGCAGCAAGCGGCCATCGGATTTGTCCCGCGCAATACACCGGTCCAGGTCCACTTCGATGCCGCGCTCGCCGAGCATGGTTTTCACGTCGCGCATGGCCGCAAGTCCGCCCTGCGCGAGAATGTCCATCTTAACGAGGCCGATGGCTTCCACCGCGTCCATGTCAAAGTGCGTCGTGGCGTAGCCCTTGTTGGCGATGAAGGTCGGCGTCAACTGGTGCAGCGGCTGGCGTGAGAGCACGAGCCCGCACGGATGCATCTTGGGGTAGCGCGGCACGCCGTCGAGGAACTCCGCCATTTGCAGGGCCGTCCGGTAAGGCTCTTCGTCAAAGGGCAGGTCTCGGTTTTCAGGACTCGCGCGCAGCATTTCGATCAAACCAGCGCCCCCGCTCGGCGTCGGTTCATCGGGTATCCAACCGCCGCCAAAACTCCAGGGAAAATGGTCGGTGAATTTCCTCACTTCGCGTTCCGCGACGCCCAGCACCTTGGCAACCTCAGCGAAGGCGCTGCGAGCCTGGAACGTCGAAAACCCTCCGACCACGGCGCAATGTTCGCGGCCGTATTTCTCGAAGATGAGCTTCACCACGTCGTCCCTGGAGTCGTGCGCGAAATCAATGTCGATGTCCGGCAGTTTGTTCAGCGCCATGCGCTCCTGGTTGAGGAAGCGGCGAAAGTAAAGATCGAAGCGGATCGGGCAAACGCTGCTGATGCCAAGGCAGTAGCAGACGAGACTGTCTGCCGCGCTGCCGCGCGTAATCCACTCAATGCCGCGCCGCCGGCAGTCCTGAAGAAAATCCCAGGTGATAAGAAAGTATTCCTCGTAGCCTACTTCGTTAATAATGCCCAGTTCCGTTTCGATCTGGGGTCTGGGGTCTGGGGTCTGGGGTCTGGGGTAACGACGGCGGAGCCCTTCAAGGACAAGCCGCCGCAGGAACCCGCTCGGCGGTGAACCGTCCGGCGGCGAGAACGCCGGAAACTGCGGCTTGCCGAAGGGCATGTCGAAGTTGCATCGCTCGGCGATTTCGCGCGTGTGGCGCAGCCAGTCCGAATGTTCCTTGCAGGCAGTCGCCATTTCGACAGGTGTGCGGAAATGAAATCGGCCCCCGCGCCGCTTCTCGGGATGGCCCTGTCTCAGCAGCGTCAGCGTACGAATGCTTTGCACGATGTCGTATTGCTGCCGGTCATCGGGCGCCGCGTAGTGGATCGGCGGACACGCTGCAACGGGATTGGCCGATTCAGTCGTTGAGGCTTGAACCGCTTGTTTCGCGGCTATCTGGTAGAATCGGCGCGGAAACATCTCCGCCAATCGCGTGTCCTCGCTGACCGCGATCAAGCCGTCGGTGAATCCGTCGAGTTCCTCTCGACGGAACGGGAAACGTTGTTGGGTGGCGACTGAGGCTTCGTCGTCATTGGCCGCTGCCAGTTCCGCATGGCGCGACAGCAAACGGCAGAGATTGTTATACCCCTGCGCCGACTCAACGTAGAGGAGCAACGCCTTATCGCCGACGCGCACTTCAGCGCCAAGGATCGGCTTGACGCCCGCACGCCTTGCCGCCTGCACGAATTCAACCGCGCCGTGCAAGTTGCCCGCGTCAGTGAGCGCGACAGCGGGCAGACCGTGATGCCTGGCCAGCTCGAGGATGGCCGTCGGCGAGAGTGTGGAATCGAGAAACGAGTAGTGACTGTGTGTCCGCAACGGCACGTAGCAGTCAGCCCATTGGCGATTGGCGATTGGCGACCGCCGATTGTGAACCGTGAGCCTCGTTACCTCGGCGGCTAGGGTTTCGCGCGGCGCGTCACGCAGCCGGAAGTCATGTCCGCGCAAAACAACCGAGCGCCCCCGCGATCTGCGGAGTTCATCAATCACAAGTGCCAGCCGTCCCCGGGCGTCCTGCCGTTGAGCTGAAACTTCCAGAGCCAACTCGCTCCGAAAACGACCGTCATAGACGTTCGACAGCTTCAGCGACACAAGGCGCAGACTCACGCGCCGTTTCCACGCTTGCCGCAGCAGGGCGTGCAGACGGCCGTACACGTCGGTTTCGAGGTCGGTCGGCTCGATCAGGCTTTCGCTCGCTTGATCCTCCGCCATGTCGTTGTAGCGGACTTTGACGGTCAGTGTGCGGATGCTCCGACCTTCTTCGCGCACTTTGGAGAACAGGTTGTCCGCCATGCGCCGCAGAGTGGCGTTGACATATTCCTCGTCCGTCAGGTCGGTGGCAAAAGTCTCCTGTTGGCTGAACGACTTCTGCGGTTGGCGCGCAGGAATCAGCGGGCGCTCGTCAATCCCGTGGGCGAACTGCCGGACACTCGCGGCCTGGCTGCCGAGCAATAGTTCCAGCATTTCCAACGGTATCGCCGCAACGTGGCAAATCCGCGCCAGACCGGCTGCGTTGAGACGCTCACTCGTCTTCGGCCCGACGCCCGGAAGCCAGTGGTTGGGCAGTGGGTGCAGAAATGCCGCCTCGCGGCCGGGCGGTACTTCGTTGAACGCGGCAGGCTTGGTCAGCTTCGACGCGACGGCGCTGACCAGCTTGTTCGTCCCGATGCCTTCACTGACGGTGATTTTAAGCTTTTGGCCGATGGCCTTGCGGATCGTCAGCGCGATTTCGGCCGGTGGTTTAGGCACGGCAGAGAGGTCGAAGTAGCCTTCATCAATTGAAGTTTGCTCAACCTCGGGCGTGAAATCGTAGCAGTAGCCAAACATCCAGTTGGAGAATTGCTCGTAACGCTCGAAATCGCCGGGCAGAACAATGAGCTTCGGACAAAGCCTGCGGGCCTGCGTAGTCGGCATCGGCGTGTAGATGCCGAAGCTCCGTGCTTCATACGACGCCGACGCAATGATGCCGCGCTTCTCGCCGCCCACGGCAACAGGTTTGCCGCGTAGCCTCGAGTCGGACGCCTGCTCGACCGCAGCGAAGAAAGCGTCCGCATCCAGATGAACCAGGGTCCGCATAGCGAACAAGTAAGAATGCAGAATGAACAAACTGATCAGTCCCCGCGAGCACGCTTGCTGAACTCCTTCGTTCGCGGTTTCAAATCTTTTTCTGCGCTCATCTTTTTGCCCCTACTTTTCGAGCCGGCGAAGCACGGCTCGAACGACCCCCTGGATCATCAATTCGTCGGACGGAATGAGGTCGGGATATTTTGGGTTTTCCGCTTTGAGAAATGGTTTGCCGTTCTTCACGACAAACGTTTTCAGCGTGCTCTTGCGGTCGATGAGTGCCGCTACGACCTGCCCCGGACGCGGCTCCGGCCCGTGCTCCAGCACGACGATGTCGCCATCGAGAATGTGCTTCCCCATCATTGAATCGCCGCTGACGCGTAAGGCGAACGTGTTCCGCGTCGGCTTGAACCCGATGGAGTCAATCGTCACCGGAATGCACTCGTCGGCCTCCTCTTCGCGGTCACGGCCAAAGCCGGCAGGAATGGAGCCAAAGAGGGGAATCTCAACGGCGGCCCGCCGGTTCGCGCGGGCCAGGCTCATCAACTGCAGCGACCGCGCCTTTCCAGCGTCCACCGCCAAGACACCCTTTTTCACCAGCGCCCGGACATGGCAGGCCGCAGCGGTCTTGCTGGCAAAACCGAAGTGCCCGGCAATCTCCCGTTGGCTCGGACACGGGCGCCCGGCGGCGACTTCACGTTCAATAAAGTCGCGGATGGCCTGCTGTTGGTCGGTGAGCGAGCGCATATACTGTCCAAATGGACAGTATTACCCCAAAATTGTCAATCCTACTCCGGAAGGCGAATTTCAAATCGTTCAGTTCGTGGTCAGTTTTTCCCTTTGTCATTAGGTTTTAGGAATTCTTCGTCATTCATATCGAAGCGCCTCCATCGGATCGACTCGTGCCGCCCGTCGCTCAAGCTGAATCTCCCTTTCCAGTCCACGCGGTAGGCCCGGCAATGGGTGAGGAAGGTCGAGGCAAATTCGATCACGTCGCCCGTTTTAAACCGATATTTGCCGAACAATTTAGCGGGCAATTCCATGCAGGCGATGTTCCGAAAATTTCCATTGATACCGGAGATGTTCACCAGACGAACGGCCGACTCATCAACAACCGGTTCCAGTCCAGCCCCGAGACGGCTCCGAATGTCGTTGGTGGATCCGTTGCAGGAGATGATCCATTCGGCGCGGTCACTCGCGCGCACGACTTTGTCCCGGTAAAAAGTGTCCTCGGTGACGTCTTGCGCGTAGAGCCCGAGATAAATCGCCTTCTTGTTCCAGCAGACATACAAGTCGGCCAGAGGAAATTCCGAGATCGGTCGGACGAAGCCACGCTCACGGTCCCAGTGCTTGAGAGCCAAGGTCGGTTCAAATTGTTCGAGGGGATTTCGCGGTGCGGGCGGCGCGCCTTGCGAGGCGTCCAGTCGCGCGCGGGCGGGCTGCCTTTTTAGGCCGGCGGGATCGAGCGCAGATGCCGTTGTCGTGAACGCTTCGTACGCACGGTCATGGATGTCCACCAGGCCGAAGTTGAAATCTTCTCCATCGTAGCGGCCGTGGGTCGGCTCGTCGTAATATTGGAACCAATCTGCGCCGATGACGTAAGGGATTTTGAGCAGGCCCTGGAGCGTATTGCGGAATCCGACGGCGCGTTCTTTCTGGGTAGCGACCACCGCATAAGAGCCGTGGCTGTTTTTGTTGCCGCTGCGGTTGTCTCGAGCGCACATGTAGAACTCGCCGATGAGAATCGGCCTTCGAGTCAATCGGTGGAGCGTGTCCACATAAAACCGCGCGAAACTGCCGTCGTTCCAACTCGCGTTGAGATTGCTGGAAACGGCGTCCACGTAGCGCGCGCACGCGCGGGCGACTTCCGGATAATAGAACGACTGGTAACGGTCTCCAAGGATCAGAGCGCGGCGGTCGTACTTCCGGATAATATCACGAACCAACGAGTAGTAGCGTTCAGCCAGCAGCGCGAGAAACTGCCGCTCGAGGCGGATTCCGTTGCCGCCCGGACGCAGAAAGAGCATTCCGTGCTGGCCAAGTGTGACCCAATTCTCCACCCCGGGGCCAGGCTCGAAATCTCGCAGCAATTCAGACCAGTTGTTCTGGTACGTCTGCCGGAGCAATTCGATGAGCCGCTGGCGTTGCCCGCTGGTGGGCGCCTGCTCAAGCGTCATCTTAAAGAGGATGGCATTCCACCAGCCGATCTCATTGTCGCTGTAATAACCGATCACACGCGGCTCGTCGCGCAGCGCGAGAATCTGGTCGCGCGCCACCTGGTCCATGCGGTCGATGATCTTCGGGTCCCACATGTCCCACCAGGGCGCGCCGGCAGTCGATCCGATATGCAGCACGGGCGCGAACGCCAGATCTGCGTTACGGCAACATCTCAGTGCCTGGAAATCGCTCCATCCGCCGACAGTAGTAAATCCCCAGGTCTTGAGCCGCTTCACAGTGGCGTTGGCCCACAGGTTCGAATCAGCGTAATGCTGCCATGCTGCATAGGCCGGATTGGCGGAATCGAACTCAGCGCGCGAAGCGCCTTGGTTGACACAACACACCCCGAGGGAAAAGAACCGCTCTCCGCTGGGCCTGACGAGCCAGGCCGTCTCGTCCTTCTGTTGAATTGAGAATGGAGCATTGGAAGAGACGCTTTCGGCCAGGCCGTTCGTGTTCGCCGCGATGCCGAGAGCCCAAATCAGCACCGCCAGGACGACGGAGCCGGGGTTCTTCAGCAGTTGGCGGCGCGCGAATTTCAAATCATTCATGGTTCGTTAAAAGGTTAAAAAGGTTAAATCGTTAAATCGGTTTGAGCGGCGATCAAGGTTAACCAATTGCTCCAAGGTCTGAACGTCGAAAACAGGTTGTGCTTTGTCGAAGGCGAACACCTCGTTTTTAACCGCACCAACCAGAGCGAAAGGTTTACCGCGGTGGGCCCAGCAGGATTTGAACCTGCGACCAAGCGATTATGAGTTGCATCCAGTAGGGTTGTTCCGAGTCGCACCCGGTCGTCACAGGTTGCGAAACTCCTGTTTTCATTGGGTTTCGCGTTGGAGGCCCGCTACCCCGCACAACTCGACGCAACTACTCAGGACCGAAAAATTGGCCAAGAATTGGCCAAGCATGGGGAGGCGTCAAGCGCCGTTGAGGGTCTTTGCAAGGCTGCTAGTCGGATACGTCCCGATCTGGGGGCGCGCTTTGTGTAGCTCATACATCTATCCGCTTCTGGGGTGTGCTCAGATGCCCGTTCATAGAGGACATGTATGAGCGCCTCTGAACTGGTCGAGCAGGCAAACGCGCCGAGTGCCATTGCGAAGGAAAGCGAAGCGAAGCGATCGTTTCCCAAAACCCACGCGAACTATTGGAAAGCCCGCCTGGAGCATCGAACTTACACCAAGGGCTGGGCGGCAACTCTCGCCGAACTCAAACCTAAAGCGTCGCTGCCAATCGAAATCACTGCCGGGGATGCAACGGTCGGCGAGTTCCTTGCCGAAGTGGAAAGGACATCGAGTCTGAAGCCGAAGACATTCCGCCGCTACGCTCAGTGCTTGCGACGTGTGGCGGCCCACATTCACGGAGTGAGAACGGACGCTTCCCGGTACGACTACCGCACTGGCGGTTTGCTGGCGTGGCGGAAACAGGTGGACGTGATTCGACTTTCAGCGATTTCCCCCGCCGCTGTTGCTGACTGGAAACTTGATTACTTGCGGAGAGCAACCAATGACCTACGACGAAAGCTGGCAGTGAATCGCTCCTTCAACGCTTGGCTGCGCAATACGAAAAGCCTTTTTAGCTCCGCCATCATCGACAAACCAAATTTCAAAATCAAAGTTCCTAAGTTCAAGGTGCCGGACAGCCAGCGCGGGGAGCGGGAAGTTTACTGGTTTGAGACGGTGGACTTTGAAAAAGCGGGTTCGATGAAATTCCAAGCGCCCGTCGGCATCACGTACGAGGACCTGGTAAAGAAGGCACTCACGGAACTGCGCTCCGAAAATTCCGATGCGTACAAGTTGTTTCTCCTTTGCATGTGCGCTGGGCTTCGGCGCGGCGAAGCCGACGTGTGCCTATGGTCGCAGTTGAGGCCGGACGACTGTTCCATCCGAATTGAATCCAACGAGTTCATCGAACCGAAGCATGGTTCGGGCGGCACTGTCTATGTTGATCCAGCACTCATGAAAGAGTTGCTGAGTTTTAAGGCGGAAGGCCAAAAAGGCTTTGTCGTCAATTCGCATCGGGAGTGGAAGGAGACGGCATACGTGCGTTATCGCTGCGAGCCGCACTGGCGCACGTTGTTGGATTGGCTGGAAGGGAATGGCATCTCGGCACGGAAGAAAGTTCACGAACTGAGAAAGCTATTTGGTGATGCCATCGTTAAGAGAGAAGGCATTTTTGCGGGGAGCGCGCAATTGCGTCACTCGACAATCCAAATGACGGCCAATCATTACACCGATCCGCGACAACGCGCAGCACTTCCGGTCGGCAACTTGTTCTCAGAAAAGAGTTCTCGTCGGAGCTTTAAGTCCCGGCGTTCGCTTCGAAAGTCCGTCGCAAACGGAAACCGCAACGGCGTCACAATCGGCAACGGAATCAGTCACGGACACTGATTAGGCCAAAGAGGAGGGGTGTCGCCAATGTCTTCGCTTGGTTCGACCGCCCCAAGGTTCCGTTCCTTCAGTTGTGAGCAAACCTCACGAATGGCTTTCCGAGGGAACACACCCGCAGGCGGCGTGAAAAAGTTGACGTTCGGAAAGAAGCCAGCACAATGACTCGACGCGGTTGATTGTGCTGGGCCTGTAGCTCAATGGTTAGAGCATGGCACTCATAATGCCGGGGTTCTCGGTTCAAGTCCGAGCAGGCCCACCAAATTTTGCGTTGAACCCTCATCGCGATGCGGCACAAAGAGCCGCGGTTGCGACGCCGCAATTGCGAAGAACACCGGCGAAGGTATGAAATGCGTCACCGGTGATTCCGACGGATCTGCTGCAATTCCTCCCAAGCTATCAACCTCACGCCAAACGCAGTGCCACTTCCAGCGTGCCTTCCTACGTGCGAGGATAGCGTCCAATTTGGTGCAGCATCGCGCGCACACTGAGCCTCTCGGGCGAATTGAAGCGCAGCAGAGCGACGGTCGCTCGTCCGATGGGCGTCAGTGGAATAATACGGAAGCCATCCAAACGGAAGTGCTCGCCCACTTTTGGAGTCGCGGGTAGAATAGTCGGACGACCTCACCGCTTTCCGGGTCCACCGATGAGATATTCGGTCCTTTGCGGCGGTTGCAGTCCCAGCACGCAAACGCGAGGTTATCAGGCGGCGTTTGCCCGCCGTGTTGTTCGGCGATGATATGGTCAGCCTCGTGTGGCTCGAACACGTCATCCTCTTGAACAAGGCAGTATTCGCAGCGACCTCCGGCGCGAGATCGCACAAAGTCACGCAAGGGTGCCGGAACTCTCGTGACACTCACGACTTCGACTGTGCCGCGAGGATTTTTCGAGCCTCCGCTTTGAGGAGTGTCATGAGATGATTGATGTGCTCCATTTGGTCTAGTTCAGCCTCCTCCGTTTCAGTGAGCTGGCTTTCCCGGTTTTTGTATAGCAACTCACGGGACCTCTCGACGTGGTCCTCCGACGGCCGGAATGCAACGATTTCCTCCGGCCGGGGTCCGCTGGCAAGAAACTCGATGACTTCGCGCCAGCGCGGGGAAGTGCCGTCACCGTGCTGCTGCAAACCGCGCTCGATAATTTCCTCGAGTTTCGCCTTCTGCGCCCCCAACCGGCGGGCGAGCTGGTCGGGCAGATCAATGGTCACTTGCATGTGCGAATCTTACGCAATTGCGTAAGCTAGGTCAACTTTCCCTCTAGTGGACCGCTGGCCCTGGTCCACTGAACTGTATTGAAGGGCTTACCGGGGTGTGCTCATGACTGTCGGCCGGTCAGCGACAGACGGCTGTGGCCAAGCCCCCGTCAAAGCTTCGAGGAACCGTAAACAACTGAGATCATTGAAACTCCGAGCAGCGCGTTGAACTCGAACAATCCCGGATTTCCTACGGAGGCAAAAGCTCAAGGACAATCACGCGGTCAATTCAAGGCGCGGCACCGTCATCATTGGGGAGGATGAGGCAGGGGTTTTCTTGGTTGATGATCGGGAAACTGATCGAACCGCGCTCTGCTCCATCGCAAGCGTTCGACGTGGCCATCCGTATAAATATAGTTCGCGCCTTGGTCGTGCCGGTTGTAGCGAATCCAACCTTGGCCGCCATACTTGCCTGCGCCCCACTGTACCAAAGCGGCTTCCCCCACCCACGTATCGTAGTCGTCCTGAATGATGCTGCCATACTCACTGTTGTCCGGCGCATCCAGCGCCTCCGAATTGCGCTCCGAAAACATGATAATGTTTGGATTGGGCAGCGCATTGATCGCGGCGTCCGTCGCAAATCCGTTCAAAACGCCTTCCAGCGCATATCGCGCAGATCTGTGCGTGAAGATCGAGTTGAGCAGATAGCTTTCGATGGTCAAGTGCTCGCGTTGTGCTATAGCGAGTTCTGAATTTGAAGGCGGCGACTGGCTGGTGCTGCTGATGTTGCCGTTGTAGCCGTTGAGATCAACGGCGAGAAAGCGGGAGCGCAGGGTGCGGTCAGAGGGACAATAACCGACTGGACGGCTGCTCAGGTAGGGTTGAAAAAAGATCACCCACGGCTTTTCGGCCTGACTGTTCCCCATGCCTCCGCCTCCGACACCACCGATGTCCGTCGGTAGAGTATCCACCTGGGAACCGTCGTCCAGCACCCAACCTTCGTGGTGATGAAACAGCCCTCCATTGTAGTCGTCCATGTAGAGCCGTGCCGCGAGCGCCAACTGGCGCATGTTTGAAAAACAGGCGACCTGTTTGCCTTTCTCTTTGGCGCGGGCCAAAGCTGGAAGCAGCAATGCGGCAAGGATCGCTATGATCGCAATGACCACGAGCAGTTCAACAAGGGTGAAAGCGGCAGAACCGGCAGCGAACTGGTTCCGGAATTCAAGGTCGCGCTTCGCGTGATAAACAGGTTGTTTGCTTTCGTTCATATTAACATTCAGGGCAGTCGTTCTTCTCGGACTGCGGACGATTGTTATTACGATGCAGACATCCAAACAGATGCCTGCGGAAAGCAGCTACGGGTTGAAACCCGCCATCGCTGCCACAGGTGGCTGCGCGCTATTTCCAGTAAGCCTTAAAAAATATCAAGCCCTTTGTGATCTGCGCTGCTGGGCAAAAAGACCAGGCGCTTGGCCATTATCCTTTTGCAGCACGGCAACCCACGAGCGCCGCGCTGCGATTGTTGGATCTCGTGCGGAGGAAAGTGTCGTTCGGAAACATGAAGACGCCGCGCCCCAACCGCACCAGCTATCCCGACTTCAAATAATGATGTGCCAGTGCCGACGACACGCCCAGCATCGACAGTTCATGGTGATCGAACGGCGCTCCTCGCGGGAAGGCCGTTTGCAGGCTTTTGATTAAATTAGGGCGCATAGTTAAAGCCACGCTTGAACAATAGCGCCTAAATCAAGCAGATGGCAACGCGATTATCGCTCGTTAATGAACCAGACATGCACACTTCAAGCGTGCCTTCCTAAGCGCCGTCCCTCCCGGCGAAGCGAACGCGGTCACATGTGGAGTCGCAAGGGCAAACAGGGGCGAACAACATTGACGGCGCGAGCGAGCCATACAATCGAGGCGCGAGGCACGCTCCGGTTTTGCAAATGCGAACAGCACCCTATCCTCGCTGATGGCGATGCACACGACGCTTAGTGAAGGAACGGTATCAAGTATCGTATTGCCGGAACATGCGCTGTATCGCCCATTGGATTTCCCCCGCGAGCAGACGCTCCAAGTATTTCGTGTCCGGGTTGGACAGCTCGGCGAAGCTCATGGCGCGGGGAGTTTAGCGGGAACGTTGCCTCCAAATCCACGCTGGAATAACCTCCAGGCCGTGCGGCGAACACGGACAGAGACGGTTTCCCGACAGAAGCCTGAAGCGATGCCGATGCGCGATTTACTCGCTCACTGCGATGGCGACCCGTTTTGAGCTGGCAGAAATGCCGTCCGGCAGGCGCACGTTCCACCGGCTCTCGCTGTCGTCCACCTTGAGCAGGATGGACGCTTCGCCGGGCGGGTATTCGGCGGGAGACTCGACGACAACAAAGTCGCGATCCATGTGGGTGATGCCGATGGACGTGCCATTGACAATGAGCCGCATCCATTCTCCTCGGCGGGTTCCATTTTGTATCAAAGCCCATTTCCTATTGCGAGCGTGTAAATCACTTCACACAGCTTGAGACCGGTTGGCGAGCTGTAGCTGGATCGTGGCCGTGGACTGACCGCGGCAGCGGCGTGGCTGCGGGTAATCCCTATCCGAAGCTAATTCCTGGCCGCGTATGGACCGTGCGTGTTCCCTGTCCACGACTCTGGATTTTCCTCAGACGAACCGCAGACGCGGATGGGACAAGACCGTGGACCGTTCGCGGACTCGGCTGATGCGTCGCCTGCGGCGCGCTCAACGGACTGGACACTTCGTGGGAAATTGCGCGGGTATTTCCTCTGCCGCTCTTTCAGCCGCTGCCGGGACACTGCTTGGATGCTTCGCAGCATTTGCGCGGACCTTACGCCGTCAATGACGTGGGCGATTCCACGGACGCTCCGTCGGCCGTTGCGTGACTTGCCAACCGGACGCACCCCGGATGATTCGTGTCCGCGAGGCAACCTGCTTCGCGGACTGCGCGACATGGTTGTCTGGACATTGCCTGGATGTTTCCGGGACGTATGCGCGTGCTATTGCGTGGACATTCACCGGATGCTTCGCAGGTTGTTTCTCTGGACGCAGCGCGAATGGTTGCCCGGACATCGCCCGGACACTGAGCAGACTGGCACTGGACAACCGCCGGCCAGTGCTCCGGACACGACGCGGACTGTGTGCGGACACGTTGCTGGCGCGGACAGAGCGTGGACCGGGATGGTTCGCGACCCCGGACAGATCGCGACCGTGTCCTGGCGATTGCCGAATCAAGGACACGGACAAGCCACGGTCGCGGACATACGCGGGTCGTTTCGCGTGGACATTCCGCGTCCAACCGCGACTAATTCGCGGACACAAAGGCCTTAGCGGTCTAAGGGGATGGTGTCTAAACAAAATGAACGGCTTTCCCATTCCAGAAAGCCGCCAGAGATTTCGTTCAGTTGAACGTCACAGAATTGACGAACTGATGTGCAAATGACGATGCACTGAACGGGCGTTCGGAAACAGGAAGCGGAACGGAGCGGGTCGGGAGTGGCATGAACGGACGACGGCGCAGAGGAGCGTGGTTTCAGGAACGCTCGTTGAGTGCGCGACCGTATAGGTTCGTTCGAGGCGATTTGTCTGGCCGGTTCTGAGGCACGAGGAAAGCCGGACAGTCAAAGCGCCGTTATCCGTTTCATTCTTATCAACGATCGGAAATACGATACGAACAATTGGCAATGGCCCGGGCCACCTGCTTGAAATTGGTGATGCGCCATTTCGCACCATCGCCTACCAGTGATGCCCGGCGTTGTTGTGCTGCTGCTGCCTGTGGACTACGCCGCGCCTTACGGGCGGCGACCATGCGGCTTTGTGCTTCCTGCCGTTTCACTTGCTCGAACGTCAACCGCTTCATTGGAAGACTGGATACTACATTTGAGATCAGGCCACAAGTTCGGGGACGGCTACGACCGAAAGTGTATGTGATACACCGGCGCAAGAGCGGTTTGGGGCATTCTCAAAATGAATGTTTACTGCCGTCGCGCATAAGAGTCTGGCCGGTGCCGAAGGTTACTTTGTCGAGCACCTGTCCCAGAACAAAGTCCGCGCTGCGTTGAAAATCGCTGGTCGGCTGGGTGGTGAAGAAAAGGAGTTTCAAGTCTTCGATTCGCTGTCGTGGACACAAGCACAGAAACGGGATGTGCGGCAATACCGTCCCGGCATGGCGATCCGGTTTCATCGTGGCAAAGGTGGTTTTCAGAAAGATGAAATGGCTGCGGTGGTCGCTGTTGAACACGATTCGCTCAAAGTTCAACGCGCCGATGGTTCGGAAGGTGTTTTGCAATTGGGTCGAGGCTTCGTCTCGTTTGACGTGGGAGAGACGCGAAAATTGAGAATCGCCGCTGGCGATAAGCTGTTAC
>QHNT01000117.1 GCA_003218515.1 Verrucomicrobiota bacterium
CGCCCAGTTGCGGAAACGGTCCGCCGGCGGCGGCGTGGCCGGACCGTGATTCGTCCGAACGATTCGCCAATCATTCGTGTTCTCGACGCGAAGCTGGTGATAGATCCCTTGCCGGCGCAGGTAAGTCCGATAGTCGAACAAACCTTCGGCAGCCGGACCTTTCGGCGGTTGGACCACCCCGGTGACCTCAATGGTTTGCCCGCCGAAGTAATTCGATCCCAAGACACCGGGCATGGTGACAGCCACGCGGCCGAAAGCGGGCTGCCAGTTCGCGCCTCGCTGCAAAGCAGTCACGTCCACGCTGGCAAGCGTGTGCCACGACTCCTTTTCGTGAAATTCGTAAACCCGCTGGCTGGGCGTTTCGCTGAGCGCGCCGCGCAGGGTGACCAGTTCGACGTTGGTTCCAACCAGCGTTCGAAGGTCGAAAGGGGACACAA
The DNA here is from genome assembly GCA_003218515.1 of Verrucomicrobiota bacterium. Taxonomy (GTDB): domain Bacteria; phylum Verrucomicrobiota; class Verrucomicrobiia; order Limisphaerales; family AV2; genus AV2. The sequence continues at coordinate 438 of QHNT01000117.1, forward strand.
CGGCTGAGCGCGTTGACAGATTGGTCCAACCGGCGAACACGACCAGCGGCCAAATCAGATATGCCCGCGCCGCAGCCCAAATGAGAGAAGTGAGCGAGAGCGCAAACGAGAACGCGAACAGCCACAGCAACGGCAGCGGCCAAAAGTCTCCCAACAACACACCGCCGGTGTAGAGCAAAGCCACCATCACCAGCGGACGTTTCATGGCGGCTCACCAGCGTTTTCGCCAACGCCCAAACTTCCAAAGACCGAGGATGCCGACGGCGGCTCCGAAGGTGTCGAGGAAAACGTCCCAGACGGAAGCGCCGCGCGAAGGGACGAACAATTGATGGAATTCGTCTGTGGCCGCATAGACCCCGGCCAGGAAAATGGCCCATGCCGCCTCGCGCCACGACCACGGGCGCGGATCGTTTTTCATCGGCTTGCGGTGCGCCCGCCAGAGCAGCAAGGCCAGCACGGAATATTCGGTTACATGGCTGCCTTTGCGAACGACGGCTTGTACGGCGCGGATGGTTTCGTCCGAGACGTTCGGGTTGAACCAACGCAGCAGCGGGCCAATGATGCGGGAGGTGCGTTGGGATGAGAGCACGTCGGTTGAGCCTCCGAAAATCAGCCCCATCCAAAGCACGACCGGCAGCCAGAATATGCAGAACGAACCCTTTCCAGACACGGCGGGATGAAACAAGGGCGGCTCGCCGGCGTCGAGTTCAAAGTCCGGTTTGATCGCCCGGAACAAGCGGCTCTTTTCATTTTATTCGATTTGCTAAATCGGTGGTTCTTTGGCAATGAGTGGCTGCCTATGAGACATTTCACTCTGATTTTCATAGCGGCCGCTCTGGCCTGCGGCGTCGGTTGCCGCAAGAAAGAGGCCGGAGAGAGAGCCGGTCAACAGGCCGAAACCGACGTGCTTGTCCGTTGCCATTTCGTCGGGACGGCCTCTTTGTCTAACAACACCAACGCCACCAGGCTTAAGGAACTGTGGAGCTTACCGGAAACACAGCGCCTGGCGGAACAGACTTTGCGGAAGCTGGCCCATGCGCCCCGGACCCTCTACGGCGAACAGGTGACGACTTCTCAAGACGACCGTGGCGCGGCCCTGCTGCGCCCGCTGTTGGACGATCTGCTCCGACAAGAATTTTTCCTGCAAGTGCGCGGACCGGCGGATAAAACGGCGGAGTGGACATTGCTGGCGCAGTTGCCCGACGACCGCATCAAGGCATGGCGGGCGAATTTGAAGGAGTTGATGCAGCTCTGGGGGCTGGGCGCTCCCGTGACAAACACAGTCGAAGGATTCGCCGGCTGGGAGGTCAAACGGACCGCCGCGCCCGCCCTGGTGCGCTGGGTGGAGGCCGGACAGTGGCTGGTGTTGTGCATCGGCCAAAACGACCTGGCTGCCTCTGGCGAAGCCGCGCGCCGGATCAGAACCGGCGGTCGCCCGATCGCTGCCGCTTCAAATTATTGGCTCCGGTGTGAATTGAACCTGCCGCGCCTGAGAGAGGCGCTTGACCTGCCGCCGGCCATCCCATGGCCGCGCGCGGAATTGACGGTCGTCGGCCAGGGCGAAAATTTGCGGTCGAACATGCGGATGGTTTTTCCGGCGGCCGTGACCGGTCCGTTGGAGCCGTGGCTGGTGCCCACCAACATCATCAATGATCCATTGACCAGCTTCACCGCGGTGCGCGGCGTCTCGCCGTTACTCAAAGATTGCGTGACGTTGCAACAGTTGGAACTGACCCCGGCGCCGAACAAACTTTTCTTTTGGGCGCAGGCGCAGGTTGTCTTTCAGAGCTTCGCTGCCTTTCCTTTGAAAGACGCGTTGAGCAAACTGGAGCGCGCGGGCAGCCGGGCGCCGTCACTGTTCGGCACGAACTGGCAAAGCCGCGAGCTGACGCAAATCGGCTGGCAAACCAACCTGAACGAGGTCTTGTGGAAGGGGCTGCCTTACATCACGCCCTATTTGCAGCCGACGAATTTTCAGGGGACCGAGTTTGTGATGGGCGGACTGTTTCCGCCGGTGCCGCGGAACTATCCGCCGCCCGCCAAGTTGCTCTTGGAACTCGACGCCAATTCGAACCTGATTTATTACGATTGGGAAATCACCGAGGCACGGCTGTCGAACTGGCACATTATGTCACAACTGTTCGCGATCATAGGGGACAAACCGCAATTAACGACCAACATGGCTGCGCTGCCCTGGATCACGGCGGTCGGGCCGAAACTGGGCAACACGGTGACAGAAGTCACGACAAATTCGCCGAAAGAATGGTCGCTCGTGCGCAAGTCACACGTCGGTTTCACGGGCGCGGAGCTGGTCGCGCTGGCCCGCTGGCTCGAAAGCACAGGTTTTCCCAGGTTCAGTTTTGAGCTTCCGCCGGATCATCCGTTGGCGCCTGTCAAGCCGCCCGCCAAGCCGTAGATTGGTCCATGCTCAAACTGGGCGTTAACATCGACCATGTCGCCACGCTGCGCGAAGCGCGCTATCGTGGGCGCGGTCATGGCGAGCCGGACCCGGTCGAGGCCGCTTTAATTTGCGAATCGGCCGGCGCGCACGGCATTACTGCGCACCTGCGCGAAGACCGCCGCCACATCCAGGACCGCGACGTTTGGAAGTTGCGCAAAGTCATCAAAACGCGGCTCAACCTCGAAATGGCAAATACCCCGGAAATCCTCGGCATCGCGCTGAAGCTCAAGCCGGACATCATCTGTGTCGTTCCGGAACGGCGTCGGGAAATCACGACCGAAGGCGGTTTGGACGTGGTCGGACAACAAGCCGCGCTGGCGGACGCGCGCAAAAAGCTGAACGACGCCGGCATCGAAGTCAGCCTGTTCATCGCGCCCGACCCCTCTCAGATCGAAGCTGCGGGCCGTGTCGGCAGCCAGTTCATCGAATTGCATACCGGCTCGTTTGCGGAAGAATTTTCCAATCCTGGGGGAGAGGCTGCTCACGAGCCGCCACGAAGCCCAAACGAACCGGCTCGCGAGGACCCGTCCTCCGTAGCACGACTGCGGAGGGTGGACGTTCCCTCCACCGGATCGCCTGAATTGCTGCGATTGATTTCCGGCGCCGAGCAGGCGCACGCGCTTGGCCTGCGCGTGAACGCCGGACACGGATTGAATTACGCGAACCTGCCGGCGCTCCACTGCGTCCCTCATCTGGTGGAGCTGAACATCGGCCACAGCATCGTCAGCCGAGCGGTGACGGTCGGCCTCGAAACGGCAGTCAAAGAAATGCTGCGCTTGATGGAAAATTATCGGGGGTGAGGATTATTTCTTGTCACGAACATCGCGTGAAATCGGTGGGCAAATTCGATCACTGCATCTGGCGAGCCCGTTCATCTCCGATGTGTGAATCGTATCTCGCGTCGCGATTTCGGGCGTGGGTTCCGAGTTCTTCACACGGCAGAAGAGAGACTAAGACTGAAAAATGATTCTGGGCGTCGGCATTGATATCATCGAAGTGGCGCGCATCCGCGCTTCCCACGAGAAGTTCGGCGAAAGGTTTTTAAACCGGATACTGCGCGCGGCGGAAATCGCGTACTCCCTCTCGCATCGCGATCCGGCGCCGTTTTTGGCCGCCCGATTTGCGGCGAAGGAAGCGATTTCCAAGGCTTTTGGCACCGGCATCGGCAAGCACCTGGGCTGGCAGGACATGGAAGTGGGCCGCAGGGAATCAGGCGAGCCGTTCGTCATCCTTCACGACCGGGGGCAAAAACTTTTCGAACAGCGCGGCGGCGCAAAGTTTTACCTTAGCTTGAGTCATACGGACAATTACGCGTCGGCGGTGGCGATTTGGGAAGGCGAACCGAATGCGTGAGAGCGTGAATGGCTGGGGCCAGCCGAAGGCTCTCGCACCCTCCCGCTTCAATTCCCATCCAGCGGGGCAATGGCTGTTCGCAGCCTCCGTTCAATTTCCCTCTGGCGGTCGGCGTCGAGGATCTTTGCGCCGTTGCTTTCGCTCACGTAGAAGCTGTCGATGGCCGCGCCTTTTTCGGTGCTGATTTTGGCCACATAAATGTCCAGGTCGAGTTCGGCCAGCGCCTGCGAAATCGTGTAGAGCAGACCAAGGTTGTCTTCGGTCTCCAGATCGATGACCGTGCGCGTGTCGGAAGTTTCGTTGTCAAAGCGGATGAGGGTAGGAATGCGCTCGCCTTCGAGCGATTGATAAAGCGGCCGGGCCACCTTTTGCCGGCCGATGAGCGCGTGCAGGTCAATGTCACCCGTCAGCGCCTGGCTCAAATATTTTTCGAACCGCTCATGCTCCTCCTTGTTCGCGAGCAGACCGTTCCTTGCGTCGGTGACGAAAAGCGTGTCCAGAATGATGCCGTCGTTGCGGGTGAAAATCTGCGCGCTGAGAATATTCAACCCGGCAGCGGTGAGCGAGCCGGCGATTTTGCTGAACAGGCCGTGCCGGTCCCAGGTGCAGACCTTGACGGCCGTGTACCCGCGGTCCGGTTCGTTGTGCCAGTCAACGGCCGGCTCCAGCGCCTTGTCCTCGTCCACGAGCTGGTGGCGCATGAACCGATGCACCAGGATGAGGTCGGCGAGAATGTCTTTCGCGGCGTGAATCTGATAATAACGCGGCGGCAAGGTCGCGAAGTGCGCCTGAAGTTCTTCTTCACTGCAGGTGTCCGCCATCAACTGCCGGACTTCATCGGCGAGCAAGGCGCGCTGTTTTTCCTCGGCGCGGATGAACGCCGTGCCGCCCGTAAGTTGCTCCATCGTTTTGTGGAAAAGCAACAGCAGCAGCGAATCCTTGAAACCGTTCCACAACTTGTCGCTCGTGCCGAGCGTGTCGGCAAACGTGTGGAGCGTGAGCAGCTTCAGATGCTCGGGGTTTTGAATTTGCGCGGCGAAGTTGCGAATAACCGAGGGGTCGTCCAAGTCGCGACGCTGTGAGATCTGCGTCATCGTCAGGTGATGCTCGATCACCAGCCGCAGCGTGTGAGTGGTGGCGGCCTCGAGACCGAGGCGTTTGGCGACGTTGACCGCAAGTTGGCCGCCGATTTCAGAATGCTTGCCCAGGCGCCTGGCTTTGCCGGCGTCGTGCAGCAGCAGCGCGAGGTAAAGCACAAAGGGCCGCTCCATGCTGCGAAAAATTTCCGAGTAATTGCTGTGCGGCGCCTTCTCCGCCTCCCAGATCCGGTCGAGCTGTTCGAGGCAGACCAGCGTGTGCTCGTCGGCGGTGTATTGGTGATAGAACTCGTGCTGCACCAGGCAGGTCAACCGGCCGAATTCAGGCAGATATTTGCCGAGCAACCCAACCTCGTGCATCGCGCGCAAAATCGGCGCCACGTTGCCGCGCTGGTTGAGGATTTCCAAAAATGTTTCGCGCACGTGCTGGTCGCGCAGAAAGGCGCGGTCCACGAGCGAGAGCTGGTTGCGGATCATCTGCGCCAGGTGGGCCTGGAGCTTCTGTCCGCGCTGCTGGGCGTAAAGGAAAACCCGCATCAAGCGGCGCGGCTGGTCGCGAAAGACGCGACCGGAGACAGGACAAATCTCTCCGTCGATGCACTTGAACCCATCCACGAGTTGCTGCTGAAAACGGTGCCGACCCTGGCGGAGCAATTCACCGAACGACGGCAGCCGCCGCTCGGGATGCGGCGAGAGCGCGAGCCGCTGTTCGAGCGTGCGGGTGATGAGGTAGATGTTCCGCATGTGGCTGTACAAGTCGCCCATGAACGCTTCGAGGCGCTTGACCGGCGAACGGTCGGAATAACCGAGGTTGTGTGCAAGGGTCGGCTGAATGCTTTTGCTGAGCACGTCCGCCGGTCGGTTGACGTGGTAGTGCAGGTCGTTGCGCACCTGAAGCAAAAAATCGTAGGCGGCTTCAAGTTGTTTTCCCTCGCTTCCGCTGATCAGCTCACGCTTTTGGAGTTCGGCCAGAGAGCGCGTGCGGTATTTGAAAAAGGCCATCCAGATGAGGCTCTGAAAATCGCGCAGGCCGCCGCATCCGTTCTTGATGTTGGGCTCCTGCATCGTCGCGGAATTCCCGAACTTCGCGCGTCGCGCCTCTTGATCCCCCAGCCGCGCCGCAATGTATTCGTCCTCAAATCCACGCACGCACCGGGCCAGCACGACCGTTTCCATGTATTTGAACATCCTCTCGTCGCCGGTGATGAACCGGGCTTCAATGAGCGACGTCTTCGACTGCATGTCGCTGTTGGCGACCTTGACGCAATCGTCAACCGTCCGCACCGAATGGCCGACCTTCAAGCCGATGTCCCAGAGGGTGTAAAGCAAGCCGTCCGTGAGCGCCGACAGATACGGATGCGGCTTGCCGCGTGCTGCCGAAATCGTGTCGCCGTTGTGCAGAAACATGATGTCAATGTCGCTCTGGGGGTTCAGCTCGCCGCGGCCGTAGCCGCCCATGGCCACCAACGCGAAATCGGGTGGCGGCATTTTGCCTTCGACGCTGGTGCTGGCTTCGACCGCGTTGAGGATGTAGCGCAGCAGCACGTCCAGCACGGCGGCGCGGGCCTGGCAAATTTCGCGTCCGCCGGCGCCGGCGCGATGCAGCATCTTGAGCCGGTGTGATTCGACCTTGAGGAAGCCTTTGTAGCGAGCCAGTTCCCGCGCGGGTTGCTGGCCCGTCGGCAGTGGCAGGCGCACGGAGGCGTCGGCCACAATTTTCTCCAACAGCGTCGGCATCGGCGCAACTTAGGAACAACCGGCGGCGAACGCAAGCATCCGACGCTTGCGGTAGTGTCTTGATTTCAGAATCTGAATTGTAGCGGCGCTCTATGAGCGCCATTTTCGGCGGTCACAGACCGCCGCTACAACCAAATCAAGACACCGCCACGCTCGCGGCGCACAACCGAACGCAACCTTGTGGCGCTTCCGGTTTTTGTTAGCATGCACGCCCATGGCGGCCAACCTCGACCCCGATGCCGGTCTGATGCTTCGCGTCAAGCGGGGCGACCGCCAGGCTTTCGAGGAACTGGTGAACAAATACAGGCAGCCCGTGATGAACCTCGTTTATCGCGCGCTGGGCGACGCCACGGAAGCCGAGGACGTCGCTCAAAACGTCTTTGTGCAGGTTTACAAATCGGCCGACCGCTACAAAGTCTCCGCGAAGTTTACGACCTGGCTCTTTACCATCACGCGCAATTTATGCCTGAACGAAATCCGCCGACGTTCGCGGCATCCCACCGATTCGCTCGAGGCGCCACATCCCGAGCACGAAGGCCAACCACTCCGCCAGTTTGAGGACGCTAAAACCTTTTCGCCGCCGGACGCGCTGCTCCACGGGGAGCTCGAGCACAAGATTCAACAGGCTTTGTCGGACCTGCCGGAGAATCAGCGCCTCGCCATTTTGCTTTGCCGTCAGGATGAGCTTTCCTACGAGGACATCGCTAAAGTGCTTGGCTGCTCGCTTTCCGCCACCAAGTCGCTTATTCACCGTGGACGGGAGACCTTAAAGCAAAAGTTGAAGCCATACTTGCGGAGTGGCGTGTGGAAAATTTCCGGGAAATGACCGCAACTTTCTCCCACCTGCGGTTTTAGCAGGAAGCACAGGATATGAGCGATGCTGAATTCAATCTACTCCTCGAAAACGCAACGCGCCGCAAACTGACCGCTGTCGAAGAGGCGCGGTTGCGCGCGCACCTCGCTTCCGACCCATCGGCGAAGGCAGTCTGGGAAGAGGAAATGGCGCTAAGCCAGTTGCTTCACCGGCTGCCGGACGCCCCGCTGGCCACGAATTTCGCCGCGCAGGTCCTCGAAGCGGTCGAACGGGAGGAACGGCGACACCGGCCCGCTCCCCGAATCCTGCGCCGGCTCGGACTGCGCCGCCCGGCTCAACAGTTCGCCGCCGCGTGCCTGCTCCTCGTCGTCCTTGCGTCAAGCTATTGGCAATACCGAACCGTCCAGCGCCAGAGGATGGCGCTGGCGCTGGCGAACGTTGCTCGCAGCGTGGAGACCGTTTCTCAAGTTGCCTCGCTGCCGCCGGCGGAGATGTGGAACGACTACGAGTTTATCAGCCGCCTCCGCCAGACCCGGCCGGAGGCGGATGAAAAGCTGCTTAACGTGTTGAAGGAACTGGCCATGAAATGACGGTCCTTCCCATGCGTGCGCCGTGTTATCTTGCCTCTCTGTTTTGCTTCGGTGTCGGATGCGCAGTCGTTGTCGCCCAACCGCCGGACGCCGCTGCGGCGCCGACGAATGCTTCAGCGGACACACTGCCGCCGTTGCCGCCACCGCCCATCGCATACTTTCGCCAATTGCTCGGGTTGCGGCAGGTGGACCTGGACAAAACGCTGGCGGGCATCGCCGAGCCGATCCGGACAAATCTGCAGGCAAAGTTGCGCGAGTACGCCGCATTGACGGCGGACGAACGCGAGGCGCGCCTCCAGGCCACCGAACTGCAATGGTATCTGGGGCCGCTGATGCGAACCGCGCCAACCAACCGCGTCGCGCAACTAGCCCTCATCCCGGACGAATACCGGACGACCGTCAAGGAGTGGCTGGAGCAATGGGACGCTCTTCCGCCTGACGCGCAAAAAGACTTCCTGCGGATCCAGTCCGCGTCGGCGTCGGAACGCGAAGACACCTGGCGGGGCCTTCCGCCCGAACAACGGGAGAAGCTGGAAAAGCAGCTTGCCTCGTGGTCGTCGCTGCCCTTTAACCAGCGCCGGCGTATGTACGATAATTTTCAGCGCTACTTCGAGCTGCCGCCAAGGGAGAAGGAAAGAACGCTTGGCGCGTTCTCCGAGCCTGAACGACAGGAGATGGAAAAGACCTTGCGGGCTTTCGAAAGACTCCCGCCAGCGCAACGCCTGGCCTGCATTCGTTCTTTCCAGAAATTCGCCGAAATGACGCCCAAAGAACGCGCTCAGTTCCTGAAAAATGCCGAACTTTGGAAGAAAATGTCTCCCGGCGACCGCCAGACCTGGCGAATGCTCGTGACCCAACTGCCTCCGCTGCCTCCTGGTTTCGGCGAGCCGCCCTTGCCGCCCGGATTTCGGGAGCAAAAGCCCGGCTCGGCAACGCCGCCGCCCTCAACCGCGCCAGTCCATTTGACCAATGCCTCTGAGTAACCGTCGCTCGAATCGTGTGGTGGCATTTGCCGTTTGAATTTTCAAAGCGCGAACCCTAACTTCCCGCGGCGTGCACAAAATCGCCTTCCAATTCGGCAGCTTCAACATTTACTGGTATGGGGTTCTCGTTGCGATCGGCATTCTTGTCGGGCTCTGGACCGCCAGCCGGCGCGCGTTGCATGACGGTATCCATGGCGAAACCATTGTGGACCTCGGCCCATGGCTGATTCTCGGCGCCATCGTTGGTGCGCGCGGTCTCTATGTCATTTCGTACTGGCCGGAGAACTTCGCCGGCCAATCGCTGTGGGAGATATTCAATATCCGCCGCGGCGGACTGGTCTTCTATGGCGGGCTGATCGGCGCGTCGCTCGCCTGCATCCTTTACGTCCGGTTCAAAAAACTGCCGCTCTGGAAAATCGCCGACATCCTCGCGCCCAGCATTGCGCTGGGCCACGCCTTTGGCCGCATCGGTTGCCTGATGAACGGCTGCTGCTATGGCCGCGTGTGCGATTTGCCGTGGGCGATTCATTTTCCAAAAGACCACGAGACGCACGGCCTTGGCGTGCACCCGACCGAAATCTACGAGGCATTGCTGGATTCCTGTCTCTACCTTTTCCTCGTCCGGCTCTTTCGCCGCAAGAAATTCGATGGCCAAATTTTCGCACTGTACCTGCTCTGCTACGCTGTGCTCCGGGCGTTCGTCGAATCGTTTCGCGGCGATTACACAACTTACTACCTGAACGGACACGCCACGCCGGCGCAAGTGTTGAGCATGTTCATTTTTGCCGCCGGCGCATTGCTTTGGTGGGTGTTGTCCGGGGCAAAACCAAAAGTCCGCAACTCAAAATCGTGATCTCTCGTCGGCGAAAGCCCCTTTGAAGCCCCGTTTCGCATGTCCTCACGCACCGAATCCATCCTCGTCGTCGAAAAGACGACGCCACACGAGCGACTCGACACCTTCTTGCGCGCGCAGTTCCCCACCCTCTCGCGTAGCGCGATTCAACGCCTCATCCAGCAAGGCGACGTTCGCGTGGCTGGCAAACCGGTCAAAGCCTCACATCCTCCGCGCGCTGGAGAGAAAATCGAAATTCACTGGCCCGACGCCAAGCCCGCGACTGCGCAGCCGCAGGAGATGCCGCTCGATGTCCTGTTCGAAGACGATGATCTGCTCGTGCTGAACAAGCCCCCTGGCATGGTCGTGCACCCGTCCGCTGGCCACGAGGAAAGCACGCTCGTCAACGCCCTGCTGCATCACTGCGCCGGACAACTCAGCGGCATCGGCGGCGTGGCGCGACCCGGCATCGTCCATCGGCTCGACAAGGAAACCAGTGGCTGCCTGGTGATCGCCAAAAACGACCCGACGCATCTTGCGCTCTCAACGCAGTTCGCCGGGCGCGAAGTGCGGAAAATTTATCACGCGATTGTCTGCGGCAGAGTCACACCTGAGCAAGGCGACATCCGCGCCGCCATTGCGCGTCATCCCACACACCGAAAGCGCATGGCGGTGACCGACGGCAGCGGGCGCGAAGCCTGGACAAGTTACACTGTGATCGAGCGCCTGCGCGAAGCCACGCTGGTCGAGGCGGTGCTCCACACCGGTCGCACGCACCAGATTCGCGTCCACTTCAAACACCTCGGTTTTCCGGTCGCAGGCGACGCCACCTATGGCAACCGGCAGAACAAGCGCGTCACCGAACTGACCGGCTACACCGCGCCGCGCCAGATGCTCCACGCGCACAAGCTCGCCTTCAAAGACCCGCGCACCGGCAAGAAAATGAGCTTTGAAGCGCCATGGCCGGAGGATTTCAAAGAAGGCCTGACAGCGCTGCGTTGAATTAACCTTCTCAGAGACCAGCGAGTTTGATTTTATAACAGCCTGAGGGAAACCGCGCGGCAAATAGTGCGTGCTGTGTGGACCAAAACCGGTTTTACGACATCGAGCGGACATGACCAGAGAGGCCAAGATTGGTTTTGCAGCGGTTGTTACTGGTGCCAGCCTTCTCGCCGCTGTGATCCTGTTTTTTATTCACCCTCATTGGACGACACCAGACGACAAGTGTATCCAGAATCTCAGGGCGATTGACGGTGCCAAACTGCAGTGGGCATTAGTACATAATGCGAAAACGAACGCCGCACCGACAGGGGACGATATTCGTCCCTACCTGCCTTGGCGTGCCGAAGGAGGACACGTGACACCCCGTTGCCC
>QHNT01000118.1 GCA_003218515.1 Verrucomicrobiota bacterium
TTCGGCACGGGCGTGACCGGCCTCGACCCGGGAACCACGTATCATTACCGGATCGTGGCTTTTAATGCCTTCGGCACGAATTTTGGCGCCAATCAGAGCTTCACCACTCTCGTGCTTGGCATTGGCTGGCCGATCTCAAGCAAACTGACCGGTGGCCAGGCCTCGTCGCCGAAACACGTCCTGGATGCGGAGGGCAACTCCTACGTTGCCGGCCTTTTCTCGGGTTCGGCCGCCTTCAAAGGCACTCTGCTGCCCGGCGGCGGTTCCGGCACCAACGCGTTCGTCGGAAAGCTTGCCCGGGGCGGCGACTGGCTCTGGGCCACGAACATTCCGGCGAGCGCCAATGGCTGGACGCGCATCAAAGCCGTGGCCATTGATGTGGCGCAGAATGTTTACGTAGCCGGCCAGTTCACAGGCACGAACACGTTCGGCGCAACGGAACTGCGTGCGCCGGGCGAGACCAATCTCTTCATCGCCAAACTGAACAGCTCTGGAACGGCGTGGCTCTGGGCGCGCGCAGTGGGCGGCGCGGGTGTGGATAGCGCCAATGCCCTGGCTGTCGGCACCAACAACAACGCCTACATCGCCGGCCAGTACACCGGCGCGGCGACATTCGGCACTACGACCCTGAATTCGGCGGGGAACACCGCCGACATCTTCATCGCCAAGATTGACCCGGACGGCAACTGGCTCTGGGCGCGTTCCGCTGGCGGGACGGGCGCAGGCGAAGCCGCACACGCGCTGATCACGGACACCAGTGACAATGTGTATGTGACCGGCGAATTCGCCGGGACGGGCACGTTCGGCACAGTCAATCTTGTGTCGGTGGGCGGGACCGACCTCTTCATGGCCAAGCTCAATACCGCCGGCACGTGGTTGCTCGCGCGTCGCGGCGGCGGATCCGACGCCGACATCGGAACGGGCCTGGCCATCGATGCGGCCAATCAGATCTACCTGGTCGGTCAGTTCACGGGCACCTCGGACTACAACGGCATCCTCAATAACGTGAATCCGGGCACCGTCCCCAATGTCTTCGTCGCCAAGCTCAACTCTGAAGCGAATCTACTCTGGTACTCCCAGGCCGGCGGCGGCAATGGGTTCGCGGATTCCATCGCCGTGGATGCGCTGGGGCGCGTTTACATCTCCGGCGACTTTGCAGTCGCGATCCGTTTCGGCTCGCAGGAGTTGTTCTCCGCGGGCAACACCGATGTTTTTCTTGCCCAGCTTGACGCAAGCTCCGGCGCCTGGAACTGGGGCCAACGAATCGGATCGAGCGGCACCGAGTCCCGTGGTTCGATCGGCGTCGATGCCTCCGGCAGCGTCGTGGTATCGGGCGTCTATCAGAACACGATCGAGATTGGTTACGTTTTGCTGACGTCCCCAAACGAGCGGGACATCTTCCTGGCGCGCCTCGCACCCGATCGGATCTATGAGCACAACAACTATTTCATCGGTCGGGCAATCCCCGTTCCCGCGGATGCTCAGGACCCGTCGCGCACCGACGGCGGCGCCATCGCGCAGCCGAACATCACTATCCTGGCGAAGGAACACCAGGACAGCGACGCTTTGAACTCCTTCGTGTGGAGCATCGCCGAGCACAAGCTCTATCCGGTGCGGCCCGTCACGGCGATTTTGAAATGGCCGCTCACGACCGATGTCACCAACACAGTCCGCGTGGCCACGGCCGTAGCGCGGACATTCTGGCCAACGAACCCCAGCATCCACGTCGCCAACGCGCCGGTTGACCTGGAGCCGGCAGTGGCAGGATTCCCTTATCGGTTCCTGAACCTGGCATTCACTACCATCAACGGCGCGAACGTGGACGCCAGCAGCAAGCAATTCGGCGCCAGCCAGCCGGGCTTTACCGTCCTTCAGTTCCTGAACACCGACGGGCAACTGCCCAATCCTTCGATCCACCCGAGCGTTTTTGAAGTGGTTCGCACCGTGGCGTGGAATGATCCAGCCTTCCTGACAGACAACCAGCCGGCCGTCATCGGTGACTCGTTGGCACGCACTACACACAACGACCCGACCGGCAAGAATGGTTATGTCTATTTCGAGCGCGCCTTCTACGATGGCGAAGGCGACGAACGCGCCTACAATCGCACGACTCGCTCCGGCCCGATTCTTCCTGTCAACAAGGACACACCGGCGTTGGAGGATGATCTCGTGGTCGTCTGGTACCACACCAACCTGGTCACGGGCATTGCGTGGCCGGACGATCCGGTGCGGTATCTGGCCGCGTGGCCGGCCCATCCGGATGAACTCGTGCTCGCCAGCGGCATTGGCTCGGGCGTGCTTGACGCCGCGGACTTCCCGGCCAAGCGACTCTACAACCAGCCCGACGCAACCCTGCCCGGTTACAACCCGAACGAGGAACACGCCGCGCTCTACGGCGATGTGTTGTACGCCCTGCGCAACGACCTGAACGCGGTGATTGGCGTCTCGGAACCGTACTGTCTGCTCAAGTATCGCGATCCCGATACCGACGATTGGGCGATGAAAGTCTTCAAGGTCGTGATGACCAACGCGACTTTCCAGTTCCTTTATCCGGCGGAGGCGGGAAAGGAACTCCTGCTGCCGGCGCCGCTGAGTTTGCTCACCTTGTGCGGCGACAACAACCGCGTCATCGCCGGACCGGGTTTTCAGGATTACGTTGGCCGCCTCTATGCCCGGGCCGCCGGACCGGACCTCAGCGGAACCAACATCGTCACCCTGTACTGGTATCCGTTGCAGCCGCAGTTCTTTTACGACCTGGATCTGGACGGGACCCCGGACGAGCCGCAGGGGACCTGCCTCCCGTGGCTGGATCGGCGGCCGGGCGGCAGCGCGGGAATTCCCGTGCGCGTCACCTACAACGTTGTCTGGCCCACGAGCGTTCCCATCCTGCAAATCGGCGAGACGCTGATGAACGCAAAGTTCGGCCTCCCCGGCATTCGCAATTTCGCCGCCGCGTCGGTGATCTTCGATCAGGCCAACCCGCGCGACACCAACGCGCTGACTTCGTTGATCCGGCTGTTCGATCCGTTGAGTGAGCGCACATTGCAGTTGCCGGCGAACTTCACGCTTCCGCCCGGCCTCAACACCGCCAATGTCGCCGGCCGGTTGATCTTTACCGACCTCCCGTTCGCCATTCGGTCTCGGCTGGTTTATGACGATTTGAACAAACGGCTGAGTTTCGGCGGAGTGCTCGATGAAGATATCCGTTACGGCGGGCCGGACAATCCGCTGTTGCTCATCAACGTCCTCAGCCCGCGCGAGCGCGAGCGCATCAAGCAGCTCAGCCCGCTTACGGCCTTCCACCAGGCCATCGACGATCTTTACGATCTGACCCGTAACCCGAACCGGCTCGACACGGATTTCGACGGGCTTCCGGACAAGACCTTGCTGATCGGCCTCACCAACCGCTACGTGACCAACCGGCTTACGGGTGTCATCACGACCAACATCGTCCACGAACAGCTCGGGGACTTGCCGAAGGCGCTGACCGCCGGGCCAGGCACGGGCACGGGCTTCGTCACCATCGTGGAGAACAACGATGAGCGTCTCAGCGGTTTGCCGGTGACGCTGCACGTGATCCGGGTGGATGACGGGCCGTTCCGTGGCGACATCAAGGTGCTTTATCCGGACAATGTCTTCGATGAGAAGCTCACGCTGCGTCACAGCGGAGATTTTGGCGGTGAACCCCAAAACCTGGAATTTGAGTGGTACTACAAACCGGACAACGCCGGATTTGTTCGCACAAACCTGCCGCTCGTGCTCACGAACGGCAACATCAGCGACCTGCGCGGTTGGACGCCCTATCCCGGGGTTCCCGTCGGTATCAACGGATTCAACGACATCACCATCGGCGACGGTGGATTATCGAGTCTGCTCACGCTCTCCGACAACTGGTTCGTCTGCCGCTATCGCGGTTACGCCATTGGCGGCCAGACCAACTGGAGCGATTGGGTCGGGGCCATCGGCGGCGGCGAGGCGCAGCTTGCCGAAGGCTGGGTGAAACGCGTGATCTTTGGTTTGAATCCATTCGAGGCGCGGACCAAGGCGTTCCACGAAGCGGAGACGGTCACGTTCGCCAGCATGTTGCAACAGGCGGGGTCGCGTTACGAAGGCGACATCGCCTTCAATCCCAGCGCCGCCAACCTGAACAGCATCGGTTTGATTCAGGCTTACGAAACCGTCCTGCGCCGGGCCAGGCGGCTCAGTGTCGAGGCGGTGCCGCCGATCAACTACGCCCCGGCCAATAATGCGCTGTTGCTGGCGGCCGGTCGCATCGCCGACTTCTACATGCTGCTCGGCAACGAAGCGTTTGCCGATGCCGCCGATCCGACCATTGGGTTCCGCACGGACTCCGCCGGTTACGGCACGTTGGCGCCGTCCATCTTCACCTTCCAGAACCAGCTCGACTCGCTGCTGGAAGAGGAGCTGGTGCTGTTGCGCGGACGCGATGACCGCTCTGCCACCGTGCGGGCCGCGCCGGTTTACAACCGTCTGTTCTGGAACTTCACCAAGAACGAGGGCGAAGTGGCCTATGCTCAGGCTTACAACATCACGGATCAAAACGGCGACGGCTTCATCAACGCTGAAGACGCGCGCATCATGTATCCACAGGGCCACGGCGATGCCTGGGGCCATTACCTGACGGCGGTCAAAGGCTACTACTCGCTCCTGCGGAACCCGAATTTCGATTGGATTCCACGCACCGAATCGATCCTGCTGGCGGGCGTGCCCGTGGAAGTCGATTACCTCGACGAACGGAAGTTCGCGCGAGCGGCCGCCGCCAAAGCCAAGGCCGGCGCGGAGATCGTTGATCTTACCTATCGCCTCAGCTACGTCGATGATCCGGCGGGCCAGTTCCAGGGTTACAAGGACACCGATCCCAATCGCGGCTGGGGTCTCTCTGAGTGGGGCCACCGCGCGGGTTCCGGCGCCTTTCTTGACTGGGTCACGGCTAACGCTGTCCTGCCAGCGGTGGACCCGAACACGAATCACGTCGGCCTCACGAAGATCGATCGCACGACGGTTGTGGAGATCAACGAGGTTATCTCAGGTTACGAAGCGGTCCAGAGCCAGGTGGACAAGGCTGACGCCGGCCTGAATCCGCTGGGTCTCGCCAAAAACGTCGTTCCCTTCGACATCGATCCGACGCAAATCTCCGCCGGCAAGACACACTTCGAGCAGATTTATGACCGCGCCATCGCTGCAGTGAACAACACCGTTACCGTGTTCAATCACGCCAATCAACTCTCGCAGGCTTTGCGCGCCCTGCAGGACACGGTCAACGACTTCTCGCGGAACGTGGATCAGCAGGAGCGCGACTACAAGAACCGTATGATCGAGATCTTCGGCTATCCTTATGCCGGCGACATAGGTGCGGCCGGCACTTATCCGTCCGGTTACGACGGCCCCGACATTTATCACTACATGTATGTGAACACCGTCGAGCTGAACGGCGAGACTGCGCCGCCGAGCCAGACGTTCACGGCGTTTTTCACGCCGTTGAGCACCGTCACCAAACAGGTGACTCATTACTTTCCGGGCGATCTGCCCGGCTTGCAGAATCCGGATCTGACCACTTCGAACATCCTCGCGGTGTCGTATCCGCGCTCCACGGCCAGTTATGGATTGATGGCGCCCTCCAGTTGGGGCCAGCGCCGCGCTCCCGGCGAACTCCAAATGGCCCTCTCCGACCTGCTCCAGAGCGAGGCCCGCCTGAAGCAGGCGTTGCTGAACTACGACAATTTGCTCAAACAAATCGATGACCAAGTGGACCTGCTGGAGGCGCGCTTTGCCGTGCGGGCAGAAACGGTCACTATTCGGAACAAGCTGGATAAAAAGGTGAAGACGCTGAGGCTGGTTGGCCTGGGCTTCAAAATCGTGGCCGGCATCCTGAAAGGGGTCATCGAGAAGATTGATTCCATGACGGATATCACCACCGAATCGTTGCCGAAGGTCATTGGCCTGGCCAATGACGCGACCGCGCCGGCGCGCGGCGGGGTCAAACTGGCCGGCGAGATCGGGAAAGTTGCTTTGAAAATCGGGGCGGCCGCCGCGGAGGGAGCAGCCGAGGCCCAAAAAACCGCTGAGGAAGACGCTCGCCGCCAGGCGGACCTGGAAATTGAAACCGAAGGTTACCGTTACGAGGTCAAACAGTTGCTCAAGGAGATCGAACAACTCCTGCGGCAGGAGCCGGTGTTGCGCGCGGAGGGGTTCGCATTGAACGAAGCGGCAGCGCAGAATGCCGGTCGCTACCAGGCTGTCCTCGCGAAGGGTCTTCGCCTGATGGAGGAACGCATCGCCTTCCGCAAGAATGCCGCAGCCGAAACCCAGGCCAGTCGTTACCAGGACATGACCTTCCGCATCTTTCGGAACGACGCGATCCAGAAATATCGCGCCCAGTTCGATCTGGCCGCGCAATACGTCTTCCTCGCGGCCACGGCTTACGATTTCGAGACGCAATTGCTCGGCGGCAACAGCGGCGCCGGACGCGAGTTCCTCACCGATATCATCCGCCAACGCAGCCTCGGTCAGGTGGAGGGTGGCGTGCCGATCGCCGGCCGCCACGGTTTGGCCGATCCGCTCGCGCGCCTGAACCAGAACTTCAGCGTGCTCAAAGGCCAGCTCGGCTTTAATAATCCGCAAACGGAGACCGGCCGGTTCTCCCTCCGCAGCGAACTGTTCCGCCTCCGCGACGGTTCGGATGCGGAGTGGCGCGCCGAATTGAAACGCCATCTGGTCGCCGACCTATGGGCCATCCCCGAATTCCGCCGTTACTGCCGGCCGTTCGCGCCGGAGTCCGCTGGCGCGCAGCCGGGCATGGTCATCCGGTTCCCGACCACCGTGACGTTCGGCCTGAACTATTTTGCCTGGCCGCTGGGTGGCGGCGACAACGCGTATGATCCGACGCTATTCGCCACCAAGGTGCGCTCGGCGGGAATCTGGTTTGAAAACTATCTCGGCGCCGGCTTGTCGCAGACGCCGAGAATCTACCTCGTGCCGGTGGGAGCAGACCTCCTACGGTCGCCTTCGGGCAACGACCTCGAGACACGCGAATGGCGCGTGGTCGATCAAAAAATCCCGGTGCCGTTCCCGATCGGCTTCAGCAGCCTGAATAACGCGGCCTGGATTCCGATGAACGATTCGCTCAGCGACACACTCGCGGACATCCGCCGATTCTCCAGCTTCCGCGCCTATCACGACAGCGGCCTGTTCAATCCGTCGGAAGCGATCACCGACAGCCGTCTGATCGGTCGCTCGGTCTGGAACACCGACTGGATGCTCATCATTCCCGGCGGCACGTTCCTGTTCAACCCCGACCAGGGACTCGACACGTTCATCAACTCCGTCTCGGACATTAAGATCTTTTTCCAGACCTACTCGTATTCAGGGAACTGACGCATGATTCGCCACACCTATGCTTTTCTTGTTATGAACGCATGCTCCAGGAAAACCGGCGTGACCGGGCCAGTCAGCCAGACGGTAAATGAACGTCCTGCAAACCTGTTCGCTCATTCCGCGGCTATCCGTTTGATTCGCACCGCAGTCGCGTTGCTGTTGTTAGTCCGCGTCGCCGTTCGGGCCGGCGTCCCCGAGCCGGACAATGTTTTGTACGGCACGATCACTCTGGACAACCAACCGGTGACCGCCAATCGCACCGACGTCGTCGTCGAGGCCCGCCGTCTGATCGGCGGGCCGGCGATCGCTCGATATCAGATGGGGTCGAGCGCGCAGGCGGGCGACTTCTATTCGCTTCGTGTTTCGCTCGAATCAGCGCAGCCCCTTTTCGATCCGAACGCATCGTTGGTTGGAGACAGTCTGTTTATCGTCGTTCTGGATGGCAGCGGGATTCGAAGTCAGTCCATTTACACTGTGGGCGACCGCGGCGCGGTGCAGCGACTGGATTTCGGTGCCGCCGTGCTGGATAGCGATGGAGATGGGTTGCCTGACGCATGGGAGCGGCTGCACCTTGGCAGCACCAGCCCGACGCCGAACAGCATCAATGCCAACGGCCAGACAACTCTCCAGAACTACGTTGCGGGCACGAATCCAAACGACACGAACAGTTTGTTTCGCGTCGCCGTGACCGCGAGCGGGGCCAACGCGCTCGTTTCCTTTCAGGCGCTTCGCGCTGAAGGCACAGGCTACGAAGGATTGAGTCGATACTATTCGCTGGAGTATTCCACGAACGCGGGCGCTGGTCTCTGGCTGGGTCTGAACAATTTCACCAACCTCCTCGGCAACAACCAGACGATCACCTATCAGCCTCCCGGCACCAACGGCCCGGCCTTTTATCGCGGTCGCGTGTGGCTTCAGTGACCCTGAGGCGTGATCGGGAAACGCGAGAGGTCGAGGCTTCCATCGGCTGTGGCGGTAAAAATGTTACGATCAATCGGCTGTTCCCACTTCCCGAGGGAGAGGGTCGCCCTGCCAAACTGCACCTCTGCCAGATTTTGCTGCCAGATTTTTCTTGAACTAAAGACGGCCACGATTAAGAAGAGAAGATGATTTCCACCAAACGCCTTCTTCAACTCACGCGTTCCCTTCCAAGCGCACTCGCGTTGACTGCGTTGGCCACTGCGGCCTCTGCCGCCGATCCCAACAACCGGTTTGTCGGCCGATGGGCGTTGACCGTTCCCGGCGGCGGCGCGGGCTGGCTCGGCATCACGGCGGAGAAGGGCTACTACGACGGGAGCATCCTGTGGGTCGCGGGCAGCGTCGAGCCGGTGGACAGCGTGTTCGTCTTCAATGATACGCTCCATGTGACCCGCACCCGCGACGTGCAGCGCAAGGACTCCAACGGCAAAGTCGTCCGGACGCAACGGTTCACCGACCTTATCACCGCCACGGCGGACGGCGACGAGTTGAAATTGACCATCTTCCAGCCTCACACGAACGGCGACGGAATGGACCAGGAGGAATTCACCGGCAAACGCATTCCGCCGGTGCCGCCCGCGCCGGACCTCGCCAGGATCAGATACGGCGAACCCATCACCTTGTTCAACGAAAAGAACCTCGACGGCTGGCGGCTCACCGATCCCCATCAGGTCAGCGGTTGGAGCGTAAAGGACGGGATTCTCATCAATGATCCGGTCCAGCACAAAGGCCAACCGCACATCGCGTATGGCAACCTGCGCACTGACCGCGAATTCGAGGACTTCGATCTGAAACTCGAAGTGCGCGTGCCCAAGGACGGCAACAGCGGGATTTATCTGCGTGGCATTTACGAAGTCCAGGTGGCTGACACCTACGGCAAGCGGCTCGACCCGCACAATATGGGCGCCATCTACAGCCGCATCACTCCGAGCGAAAGCGCGGAGAAACCGGCTGGCGAATGGCAGACGTTCGACATCACACTCTGGGACCGGCACGCGACCGTGATCTTGAACGGGAAGAAGATCATCGATAACCGGCCGCTGCTCGGCTGCACCGGCGGCGCCCTGTCGTCAGACGAAATGCGGCCCGGTCCGATTTATCTTCAGGGCGACCACGCCGGTGTTGAATACCGCAACATCGTCCTGCGGCCGGTATCAAATAATTAATGAGTGCTCGCGATCGCGCGTCTCTATTATTTGCCACTCGGATTCCGGAGCGCCTCTTGCGCTCGGGAACTTTGATTGAAGGCCGCAGCTTCCAGTCCGGCAATCGCCTCGCGGCGCACGTTGTCATTGTCCGACCTCATCAGCTCTGTCAGCGCATCGATGGCAGCGACGTTCCCTGAGCTGGCTGCTTTCCGCAACCCTTCCGCCGCCAGGAACCAAAGCGGCTTTGCGTCAGGCTCAAACGCGACCGCTGCCAAAGCCTGAATGGCTCGGACGTTTCCGCTGTCAGCAGCGGGCTTCAATGCGCCGACGGCTGAGGAACGCAGAATGAGATACCGGTCCGGTTCGAGCAGGGGTTCCAGAGCCTTGTCGTTTCCCTGACCCGCGGCGGCGCCGAGCGCATCAATGGCAAATCCTTGGACAGAATTCATGCGCATCGCCTTCCACAGAGCCTGCAGTGCCGTGTCGCTGCCCTTTCCAGCTTCTGCGCCAAGCACCTCAAAAGCCGGCCGGAGTTCGGCAAACACGCTCGCATCGTGGTTGGTTTTGAACTGTGCGTGCGCTGCGTCGGAAAGCTCGGCCAACTTGTCCAATGCGCTGAAATCTCCCGTGCTCGCGGCGACGCCCAGTTGTCGAATCGCGTCGGCCCGCGATTGGGCCTGATCCAACGCCGCTGCAGGCTCCTGTGCGCCACTGTCTGTCCGGGCGGTTTTCAGCGCGGTGACTTGTTCGCGAAGCTGGCGGACCTCGTTGCGTAAGCGCATCAGCTCTCTTTGGTCTCTCCGTAACTGCTCCAACTCTGCGGTCCCGATTGTGGACGGAACGGTTGTATCGCGCGTGACGGCTGCAAGCTGTCGTTGTTCGGCGCGTAACGAGTCATTCTGGCGGCGCAATTCGGAGATCACTCGCCACTGAACGAACAGCGCAATCAGAGCGCCAACGCAAAGCAAGGCGACCAACCAACGGAAAGAGAAACTTCCTTGTTGAGTTGTACGGTTCATGCGCAACGGCCTGCGTAGTCCAGCGTTTCCAGTCCCGAAGAATTTAAGGGAGGCTCAACTCCCTGTCCAATTGAACCTTTGCACGGCAGGCAGTCGCCTCGGATCGGACCGGACGGAAGGCCCGATGGCGCGCCGTCCCGCCAACTCAGGCCGCCTTTGGCACCACTTTGCTTTTCAGCGCGTGGATCAAGCTTTCGAAAATCAATCTCCCATCCGCGCTGCCGAGAATCGCCTCGCACGCGCGCTCAGGGTGCGGCATCAGGCCGGCGACGTTGCGGCGTTCATTGCATATCCCGGCAATGTTCCAGAGCGAACCGTTCGGGTTCGCTTGCTCAGTGACTTCGCCGTTCGCGTTGCAGTATTGCCAAAGGATTTGATTGTTGGCCTTGAGGTTGTTCAGCGCTCCTTCGTCGGCGAAGTAACAGCCTTCACCGTGCGCGATGGGGATTTTCAGCAGTTTGCCCTCCGGAATCCGGTTTGTGAACGGCGAATCAGTCGTGAGCGTTTTCAGATAGACATGTTCGCAGCGGAATTGCAGCGACCGATTATGAATCAGCGCGCCGGACAGCAGGCCGGCTTCGCACAGTACCTGGAACCCGTTGCAGATGCCGAGCACGAGCCCGCCGTCGGCGACAAATTGCTGCACTGCCTGCATCACCGGACTGAACCGCGCGATGGCGCCGCAACGGAGGTAGTCGCCGTAGCTGAATCCACCCGGCACAATGACGGCGTCCGCGTCGCCAAGCGACGTTTCCTTGTGCCAGATAAAGCGGGCCGAGTGGCCCAGCACGTCGCGCAGCGCGTGGACTGCGTCCTGGTCGCAGTTGGACGCGGGGAATTGAAGTACCACAAAATTCATATTCGTTAAATCGTTACATCGTTGCATTGTTGAGCGCGTCAAAGTGCTCGCCACCGCGTTTTGTTGTAACGATGCAATCCTGCAACGACGTAATGGTTGTCCTAATCCGCCATCTGCACGGCTTTGCCTTGCGGGTCAACGACGGCCTTCTTCGGGGTAATGATGATTTTGGCTTTCATGTCAGAGCGGGACAAACCCGCGAAACATCCTTGACGATGTTGGGGAAAGCGAGCGACGGACGCTAGTTTTTTTTATGGAGAGATGCTGAGGCGCCGGGATGTCATGAGCTATGATAGCAATCAGAGGCGCCACCCGTTGGGGTTGGTCCTCATCCTCCTCCTCGAAATGCCTTGAAACTGACGAGGACGACGAGGAGGGCGAGCGAAATTCCCGCGATCAGCGTCACATTTTTTCAGCACTTACGTTGGACTTTAGAGCAGCCCTGGGCTGAAGCGGCGCGGCCGGACACTGCCACCGGCCGATTGTGGAGAACGCGGGGCTTGGAAGCCCCGCCAACCCTGGAAGGCTGCGCTCCGTGGCACCTTCCAGGCCATTTTTGGTGAGCACAGGGAATCCGCCGGGCGGGACGCCCCGGCTCTACGGCAGGCGACGACGCCTGCCGCTACTCGAACGAAGCGGCACGCGGGCTTGCCGGAAATCTGCTGTTGAAACGCCGACGCGCAACGCTGAAAAATCGGCTGCCTGCCGCACTGAGTGGACCAGGAAAAGCAGAAATTTGGATTATGCGCGGAATCCGTCAGCCACGGAGTGGCGGATGAAGGTAAACACACGACGTCACCGTGGGAGAAAATGCGCCATCGCCAAAAGCCCCGTGAGGGGTGACAGATTTCCGACCGAAGAGGATTGGCGGCTTCTGATTCCCGATACGCCATCCCTCAGCCGAAGCCGCAGGCTAGATAAGATAGACGCGCATACAATTTTCGACATTCCCCCACACGACAACCGTTGAGGCGGCATGAATGCCGCGCTCCGGAGCGCGGGCTTTAGCCCGCTTCAGTGTCAGGGCTGCAAGCGGGATGTCGGCTTATTTCTGTGCCTCAGGCTCCTGAACTTTGACCTTGTCCTTCCCGAAAATACTGACAAGGTTGCGAGAATCCTTTTCCGGAGTAACGATTGCATCGCCCGGTGGGAACGATGCAAAGATAAAGTGCCGCGTCCGCGTTGCTCCAAAAGGCAAAACTCGCTAAACGCTATGAAGACCAAATTCGCTATTCTACTTGCAACCGTGGTGGCAGTCACAGTTTGTTTCGTAGCTCCGTCTGCCGCTCAACAATTGATCTATCAGGAAGGTTTTAACACCGACGGCGAAGCGGCCAACCCGCAGCGCTACACCACCACTGGCCGTGACGTGTATACCGTGGATCGGCTTAAAACGGAGGTCGATACGAATACGATGCAACTCGGCCCGGTCTATTGGGCGCACAACTTTAATGTTCCGAACTCCTTCGTCGGCGTTCCCGGACCTACGTCCGCTCGGAGGGCAATGCTGGCTTGGGATTCAGCAATCACAGCGGATGCTGTCAGCCCGCAAATGCAATCTGTTCTTATGGCGACGTTCAACTGGTTGCTGAATAACAAGCCCAACGCCAAGGTAGTCTTCCTGCCCAATATGGCCGCAGCGCAGTATTTTGCCGATATATTGACGGCTGCAGGTCACACCGTGTCCGACTTTGATTCGACAGTTGCGGTCACGAACTTTGATCTTGCAGTCTATGCACCAGGCGGGGACTCATCGCAGGTCGCCACAGTGAAGGTGCCGGTGCTGACGTTCTCCGCGACCGATCACGACGACCTGCTGGTCAGCACTATTGGAACCACCGCCACCTTCGAGTCCGGGCCCATGACCATCGTTACTGGCAGCCATCCCGCTGCCGGAGGACAGACCGGTTCCTTTACCGGGGTGACCGGTTCG
>QHNT01000119.1 GCA_003218515.1 Verrucomicrobiota bacterium
AACGGCGGACGAACTCCCACGGGGTGGTTCACTCTGTCCAAAATCGGAGCTGGCCGCGCGGGACAAGCGTCGCCAGCGGGGGTCGCCCGGAGTCGGAAACCGACACGCCGGTAAATATAGGGAATGGACCCTATCGCGACAACGGGGAGGGAGTGGCGCCAACGCCACTCCCTTACCCACTAAATATTTCCGGCCCACTTATAGTGGCAGTATCCAGATGCGCCCCTCAGCGTCGTGAGCGCTCAAATTGAGCTTCATTTCGAATTCGTAATGGAGTATCATAGAGCCCGGATTCCGTAGCCTCATTCTTTTAAGCGGGCAGAATATTTAGATGGCAGCGTATGAACGTTAACCGGCGAGTTCTAATCAAGAAGTTTGCAGATAATGTCCTGATTTGGATCCGGTGGGTGCGCCGCTGCCGCGGCGCACGGCGGTGCGGCAGCACCGCCGCCACCAACTTAGGACACTACCAGTTTGCACCAGGGTCCTGGCCGGTCGCGTTGCTTGTGTTAGCCGCGTTTTGTCCCTTGTGCTTTGGCGCGAAGAACCCGGCCGGGGCGCACTTTCGGAAGGAGGTGCAGCCGATCCTTGTCCAGTATTGTTACGATTGCCATGGCGATGGCATGGACAAAGGGAAGGTAGCCTTTGACGAGTTCAAGTCGGATGAGGAGTTGCTGGGCAAACGCGATCTGTGGTGGGAGGTCTTGAAGAATCTGCGTGCCGGCATCATGCCCCCGGAAAGGAAACCACGCCCCTCGGCCGATGAACGCCGGCGGCTGGAGACCTGGATCAAGCAGGACGTTTTCGGGATCGACCCCAAAAATCCCGATCCGGGCCGCGTCACGATCCGGCGGCTTAATCGTGTCGAGTATCGAAATACGATCCGGGATTTGATGGGAACTGACTTTCGGACGGACGAGGAGTTTCCACCCGATGACACCGGCTACGGCTTCGACAATATCGGCGACGTGCTTACTATGTCGCCGCTGTTGTTGGAGAAATACATGCAGGCCGCGGAAAGCATCGTCGCGACGGCTGTGCCGACCGCGGCGAAAGTGGTGCCGGAGAAAACCGTTACCGGCCGCGAATTTAGCACCTCGGAAGGACCAGTCAACGGCGAAGTCCTGTCGTTTTACAACCAGGCGAAGGTGTCGCACACGGTCAAAGTCGAAAATGCCGGGGACTACCGGCTGTTCGTCGAACTGAATGTGCGCGGCGCGTTTGATTTCGATCCGGGCAAGTGCCGGCTGGTCTTCAAGGCGGACGACAAGGAACTCCTCAATCAAGAGTTCATCTGGAACGACAACAAAAAGTTTCACTTCCAGTTCGACCTGAAGTGGAATGCGGACGAGCACAAACTCACGTTTGAACTCCAGCCGCTGACTCCGCCCGAGGAAAAGAAGACGTCCGTGGACATGCGCATCGGTTCGGTCAAAGTCCAGGGACCTCTGGAGCAGCGGTATTGGACCAGGACGAAGAACTACGACCGGTTCTTTTTCAAAGATGAACCGCCGGGATCGCCGGAGGACCGTCGTTCCTATGCCCGCGAAGTGTTGCGCCGCTTCACGAAGAAGGCGTTTCGACGCCCGGTGGATGACAAAACGCTCGACCGCCTCGTGAGGATCGCCGAAGAGGCCTACGGCCAGCCGGCCAGGCATTTTGAAGACGGCGTGGCGCGCGCGATGGTGGCGGTGTTGTCCTCGCCGCGTTTTCTGTTCCGCCTTGAGGAGAGTGAGCGCGCCCCTGCGGTGAAGGCCTATCCTTCGGTGGACGAATACTCTTTGGCCTCGCGGCTCTCCTATTTCCTCTGGTCAACGATGCCGGACGAGGAATTGTTCCGGCTCGCCGATCGGCACGAACTGCGAAAGAACCTCGCTGCCCAGGTCAAGCGGATGCTGGCGGATGCGCGGTCGAACGAGCTGGTCCAGAATTTCACCGGGCAATGGCTCCAGGTGCGCGACGTCGAAGGGATCAACATCAACGCCCAGGTAGTGCTGGCACGGGACACTGGCGAAGAGAAAGACCTCGAAAAGATGCGCCAGCGCTTTCGCGAATTGCAGGCGATTCCCGAAGAGCAACTGACTCCGGAGCAGAAACGCGAGCGCGAACAGTTGGCGGAACGGCGACGCCAGCGATTCAACCGTCCGGCCGTCGAGCTGGACAGCCCTTTGCGCCGCGCCATGCGCGAAGAGACGGAGATGTTTTTCCACAACCTGGTACGGGAAGATCGCAGCGTGATGGAATTGATCGACAGCGACTACACCTTCTTGAACGAACGGCTCGCTCGCCACTACGGCATCCCGGGCGTCAGTGGCAGCGAGATGCGCCGCGTCGGCCTGCCGGAAAACAGCCCGCGCGGCGGATTGCTCACGCAGGGTTCGGTGTTGGTGGTCACCTCGAACCCCACCCGAACATCGCCGGTGAAGCGGGGATTGTTCGTTCTGGATAACATTCTCGGGATGCCGCCGCCGCCTCCGCTGCCGGACGTCCCTTTGCTGGAACAATCGGAGAAGGAATTCAAGGATCACGAGCCGACTCTGCGTGAGGTTTTGGAACTGCACCGAAACAAACCGCTGTGCAGTTCCTGCCACAACCGCATGGACCCCCTTGGTCTCGCCCTCGAAAACTTCAACGCCCTCGGCATGTGGCGCGAAAAGGAACGAGGCCAGCCGATCGCGCCCGCGGGACGATTGATCAGCGGCGAAACCTTCAACGGCATTCGCGAGTTGAAGAAAATCCTGAAGGAAAAACATCGCCGCGATTTTTACGCCTGCCTGACCGAGAAACTGCTCACCTATGCGCTGGGACGCGGCGTGGAGCACAACGATGTGGAGACTGTGGACCGGATCGTTGAGCGGCTCGAAAAGGAGGATGGACGATTTTCGGCTTTGTTGATGGGAATTGTGGAATCTGCCCCCTTCCAAAAACGACGGAATACTGCTACAGTAACGACCGATACGCCTAATCGCTCTGTGGAATCAGCCGTTCAAGCGCGCCTAAAGCAATGAAAACGAACCGATCTTCAAGCCTGACCCTCGCGGCCCAACGCCACGCCATACTCAACCGACGCCATTTCCTTCGCGGTCTCGGCGCGTGCCTGGCGCTTCCCGCTCTCGAAACATTGCGACCGGTGGAATTGTTCGCCGCAGACCCAAAAGCGGCCGGCCGGTTGGCTGCCTCCGCGACCGGTGCGCCCTTGCGTATGGCGTTCGTTTATTTCCCGAATGGCGCGATCCAGTCCGCCTGGTGGCCGAACGGAGAAGGACAGAACTTTGAGCTGGCCCGCACGATGCAGTCGTTGGCTCCGGTGAAGAATCAGGTCCAGATTCTCGGCGGCCTGGACCACGTCAACGCCACTCCCGGCCCGGACGGCGCCGGTGATCATGCGCGCGCCAGCGGAACTTTTCTCACCGGCGTTCGCGTCAAAAAAACCGCGGGCGCAGACATCCACGCCGGCATTTCCATCGATCAGGTCGTGGCGAACCAGGTCGGTCATCTGACCCGCTTCCCTTCGCTGGAACTCACCTGTGACGCCGTGCGGAAATCCGGCAATTGCGATTCCGGCTATTCCTGCGCCTATCAGTACAACCTCGCCTGGCGCTCCCCCACCCAGCCGGTGGCGCCCGAGCCGAATCCGCGCCTGCTGTTCGAGCGGCTCTTTGGCGCCGGAGCGCCCGGTGAACGAAAGGAGAGTCTGTTGCGCCGCCAGCAACAGCAGCGGTCCATTCTGGATTTCGTCCTGGACGACGCGCGCGAGCTCCAGCGGCAGCTCACCTCCCGCGACAAACAGAAACTGGACGAGTATCTCGGCAGCGTGCGGGAGATTGAGCAACGCATCGAAGGGGCCGAACGATTTGGCGCCGCCCCGGACCCGGCCGTCGAGACGCCGGCGGGTGTTCCCGCGAGCTTCGAGGAATACATCCAGATCATGTTCGACATGATGATCCTGGCGTTCCAGACCGATTCCACCCGCGTCGCCACCTTCCTGCTCGCCAACGAGGGCAGCAATCGGCCCTTCACGGAAATCGGCATCGCGGAAGGCCACCACTACCTCACGCATCATCGCAACAAACAGGACATGATGGACAAAGTGGCGGAGATCGACCTCTGGTACATGAAGCAGTTTGCGAAGTTCCTTCAGAAAATGGAACAGACGAAGGACGTGGACGGCCAATCGCTGCTGCACAATTCGATGATCGTTTATGGCAGTGGCAATGCCGACGGCAACCGCCACACGCACGTCAACCTGCCCGTCATTCTGGCCGGCGCCGGCGGCGGAACGATGAATGCGGGCCGGTTCATCAAATTCTCCTCCACCCCGATGAGCAACCTGCTGCTCAGCCTGGCGGACCGGATGGGAGTGAGCGGCGTGGAACGACTCGGCGATTCCACGGGGCGACTGGCCGGAATCTGAAGCGTTGTTTGACTGGTTCGCGCGATAGGACTTCAACCCTCACCTCGTTGGGAAACGATACCATTGGTCTGGCAACGCAAGAACCGGCCTTCGCGTCAGCGAATGCCGTTGTTTTTCAGGGCCTCGGTGTCGGGTCTTTGGCAACAACCCGTGAACTAAGCAACGAACATGAACCCAAACCGTGACGCGCGCGAAATCCCCTCTCCCCCATCGGGGGAGAGGGTTAGGGGGCGAGCGCCACAATACGGCAAACATCGCGCTCGCACAGCGGCTGCTCGCGATTTCGCCCGCCAACTCCGCACGAAATCCACCGAGGCCGAGAAGCGCTTGTGGCGTTTGCTGCGTACCTATCGTTTCAACCAATTCAAGTTCCGCCGCCAATATCCGTGCGGTATCTACTTTCTCGATTTCTATTGCCCAGGCGCGAAGCTGGGAGTGGAACTTGATGGTGGTGGGCACGGTTTTCCCGACCAGCGCGCCAAGGATGAAAAGCGAAACCGTTTTCTCGCGGAACAGGGCATCAAAGTGCTGCGTTTCTGGAATCATCAATTGCGCGGCGAACTCGAAGCGGTGCGGTTTGAAATCTGGCACGCACTGATGGAACGGACGGGCCGCGCGGAAGAAATCACCGGTTACTTGCCCAAGCCCGCCCCCTCACCCCAACCCTCTCCCCCGATGGGGGAGAGGGAGTCGGAGGGACCGAACACGCGAACGCCACGACGACACGCGACGCACACACGGCCGGTCTCCTCTCCCACTTGGGGGCGAGGACCGAGTGAGAGGGACGCGGCAGACCAGCCGCGATTAACGCAGGAGCGTATTTCCTCTCCCCCATCGGGGGAGAGGATTAAGGTGAGGGGGCGATGCCTTCACTGATGAACGCGACGAAGATACTGTCCGGCGAAGACTTCAAAGCCCCTGGCCGCCGCTGATCAAGATGGATGAAGGGGTGAAGGCGAAGGTGGAAAAACTCCTGAACACGAAAGCCTGAATCGCTACAATCGTTGGCCATGAGCAACAACGACGACGCGCACGAAATTCCCTCTCCCCCATCGGGGGAGAGGGTTAGGGTGAGGGGGCGAGCGCCACAATACGGCAAACATCGCGCTCGCACAGCGGCTGCTCGCGATTTCGCCCGCCAACTCCGCACGAAATCCACCGAGGCCGAGAAGCGCTTGTGGCGTTTGCTGCGTAACCATCGTTTCAATGAGTTCAAGTTCCGCCGCCAGTACGCATGCGGTATCTACTTTCTCGATTTCTATTGCCCAGGCGCGAAGCTGGGAGTGGAACTTGATGGTGGTGGGCACGGTTTTCCCGACCAGCGCGCCAAGGATGAAAAGCGAAACCGTTTTCTCGCGGAACAGGGCATCAAAGTGCTGCGTTTCTGGAATCATCAATTGCGCGGCGAACTCGAAGCGGTGCGGTTTGAAATCTGGCACGCACTGATGGAACGGACGGGCCGCGCGGAAGAAATCACCGGTTACTTGCCCAAGCCCGCCCCCTCACCCCAACCCTCTCCCCCGATGGGGGAGAGGGAGTCGGAGGGACCGAACACGCGAACGCCACGACGACACGCGACGCACACACGGCCGGTCTCCTCTCCCACTTGGGGGCGAGGACCGAGTGAGAGGGACGCGGCAGACCAGCCGCGATTAACGCAGGAGCGTATTTCCTCTCCCCCATCGGGGGAGAGGATTAAGGTGAGGGGGCGATGCCTTCACTGATGAACGCACGAAGAAACTGTCCGGCGAAGACTTCAAATGCTCCTGGCCACGCTCAGGATGCGGCAGTGAAGGAGAAGGCGCAAAATTCTTTTGTCGCTAGGCGCTTGACGGAATAATCGATTTCCCGATAATCTCGTTGCGCATTTGGCCGTGGGGCTGGATGCGACAGCAAACAATAGACAATTGCCTTTGGTAGGTTGCTATCGAAGGCTGGAGAAAAAGTTATGACGACTGCTAGTCTGCATGCAGAGCCTTCCTCTGCACCTGTTGGTCACCTGTTGGACAATCCGCCGAACGCTCGTCGGACAATGGAAGCCCTGCGAGAAATGGGCTACGACAGTTACGCTTCCATTCTGGACATCATCGACAATTCCATCGACGCCCAAGCGTCGGTCATTCGCGCGGAAATCGCCGAAAAAAAGGGCGACATCGTAATCACGATCGACGATGACGGATACGGCATGGACGAAGATACGCTGAGCGAGGCTCTTCGCTTGGGATCTGATACTGAGCGCGAGCCTGGCGATCTGGGGAAATTCGGGATGGGTTTGGTAACAGCCTCAATTGGACTTTCACAACGCGTCGAAGTTCTGACGAAGGAAGCCGATGGCATTTTACTTTTTGGTGGTTTTGATCTCGAAGAAATCGCGGCGCAAAACCGGTTCGTGAAGTGGATCGTCAAGGGCAAGTTTGATGAGGAGTCCAAATTCGCGCGGGCGAATGGAACTCAAATCCGACTTTCTAAAACGGATCGCATCAGCAATCGCAATACGACAACCTTCGCCAATACGCTCCTCGGCCGAATTGGCCAAGTGTTTCGTAAGTACCTGAAAGCCGGAACGAGGATCGAAGTCAACGGTCGTCCTGTAGAAGCTATCGATCCGTTGATGTTGAACCAAAAGGAGACCAAACTCGTTTTAGATACTGAGATTCCTGTTGATGGGAAAGCTGCCGCTACGCTTCGAGTTGTGGACCTCCCGGATTTTGGGCAAGCTGGAAATACGACTCACGGCATCATTCCCCAAAATTCCGGGTTCTACATTGTGCGAAACAACCGCGAGATCATGGAGGCTCACTCGTTTGACTTCTACAAAAAGCACCCTGATTACTCGCATTTTCGCGCGGAGTTGTGCTTTGATGGATCGCTAGACCCGTTCTTCCACACGGACATTAAGAAGATGTCCGTTCATCCTCCTCAGAGTTTCCTCGATCGGCTTCGACAAGCGACTCAGGGCCTGATCACTGAGTCTGCACGGCAGGGCCGCGCGCGGGCGAACGTCGCAAGAGGGCAAGTGGATCATTCCGCTGCAGAAGCGAATATCACGCGCCGTGCACCGCTCATCCCAAAGCCGAAAGCGCTTGTGGAGAAGAGATCGCCAAAAAACAAAAGAGAGTCTCACCCCCGTGGAAACGGCGATCGGGCTAGAACACCGCACGTTGCGAATCTCAAGACTGTGTCGGGTTTGAAAGTCGTCTTCAATGAAGGCGATTACGGGGAAGAGAACCCGTTCTATCTCGTAAAACAGGAAGGCCGCACGATCACGGTCACCTACAACCGTGAGCATCCGTTCTGGCGCGAGTTCGTCGAATACGCGAGCAATGCAAAGGTCATCGCGATTCTCGATTACCTTGTGTTCGCGATGGCCAACTCGGAACTGCTCGTGCCAGAGCAAGCAAGCATCGTAAAAACAAACATCAATTCAACGCTAGTAGGATTGTTGGTCTGACGTGCACGATTGGGCGTTGTTTCCTTTTCCGAACACACATCCAAACAGCTCCGTCAGGAGCGAAATCTTTGTAGCCCACGATCCCATCAAAACCTCAAGCCCCGTCGGGGCGAAATATGCCGCTCCTGACGGAGCTTGAATCCGTTTTTATTGCGCATCTACAAATATGTCGCCCCGCGGGGGCTTTTGCCCGGAGCGCGGGTCTGCGACCCGCAGCACGTCCGCACCTATTGGCGTGTTGAAATTATCCACGGTTTCCGTGCGTGCGAATCCGCTGCGACTCGCAGAGTCGCGCTCCGTCGGATTGCGCACCGAGGCAGGAAGGTTTACAGCCAACGTGAAATTGGATTCACTTGTTCCCATGAGAGAAAAGGCAGTCGTATCAGGCGCAGTGCGCGCGGCCATGATCCTCGCTGCGCTGGCCGTGGTCCTTCGCACGAAGGCCGCCGATTGGCCGGGCAAGGATTGGCCCACGGCCACGCCGGAAAGCCAGGACCTTTCGTCCACGCGACTCGACGCGATCAAGGAACGGCTGGCGGCGAAGAAGACGCGGGCATTCCTTGTCGTCCGCAATGACCGCATTGTATATGAGTGGTATGCGCCGGGCGTCACGGCGACGACGAAACAGGGAACCGCTTCGCTGGCCAAGGCGCTGGTCGGCGGAATGTCACTGGCGGTGGCCATCACAGACGGCAAAATCTCCATTGACGATCCGGCGGCGCGGTTCGTTCCTCAGTGGAGGCACGATCCACGCAAGTCGGGGATCACGATCCGCCATCTCGGTTCGCACACGTCCGGACTTTCCGATTCGACGACCGAGAACGTGAAGCACGAGGAGCAGCCCGGCTGGATGGGTGATTTCTGGAAGCGTCTCGATCCGCCGCGCGACCCGTTCACCATCGCGCGCGACGAGACACCGATGCTCTTTGCGCCGGGCGAGAAGCTCCAATACAGCAACCCTGGCATCGGCATGATGACCTACTGCGTCACCGCGGCCGTTCGCGGCGGCGAGCACAAGGACATCCGCACGGTGCTGCGCGAGCGCGTCATGCGGCCGATCGGCGTGCCGGACGCGGAGTGGTCGGTGGGCTACGGAAAAACCTTCGTGGTGGACAGCCTGCCGCTGGTCGCGTCATGGGGCGGCGGCGCTTACACACCGCGCGCGACGGCGCGGATTGGCCGGTTGGTCTTGCACGAAGGCTACTGGGAAGGCAGGCAACTGATGAGTACGAATGCCGTGCGACAGGTTACCCGCGGCGCCGGATTGCCAGGCAACTGCGGCATGGGCTGGTGGAGCAACGCTGGCCAGCGCTACGCGAAGTTGCCGAAGGATGCCGTTTGGGGCGCCGGCGCAGGCGATCAACTGCTGCTTGTCGTGCCGAGCTTGAATCTAATCATGGTGCGCAACGGCGAGACGCTCACGCCCGGCCCCGGTGAACCGCCGATCCAGGAGGACGACGTGTTCACCAAATATCATGATTACCGCGCACGCATCCTGTTCCAGCCGCTCATTGACGCGGTGATCTCTTCGTCGAATGTGCCGCCGCGCAGTTCGGTGATTCAGGAAATCCGTTGGGCGCCGGTGGAAACGATCCGGCGCGCCGCGCGCGGTAGCGACAATTGGCCATTAACGTGGGCGGACGACGACTCGCTCTACGGCGCCTACGGCGATGGCAACGGCTTTGAGCCGTTCATCGCGGAGAAGCTCAGCATTGGTTTCGCAAAAATCACAGGCGGTCCATCCGACTTCGTGGGAAGGAATCTTCGCTCGCCTACTGGAGAGACGCACGGCGACGGTCCCGTCGGCAAGAAAGCCAGCGGCCTGCTCTGCGTGGACGGCGCGCTCTACGTCTGGACGCGCAACGCCACCAATTCGCAGCTTGCCTGGTCGGGTGACCACGGCGCGACTTGGACGTGGGCCAGGTGGCGTTTCACGGAAAGTTTCGGTTGCCCGACGTTCCTGGACTTCGGCAGGAACTACGCGGCGGCCCGGGACGAATTCGTTTACATGTATTCGCCCGACGCAAATTCAGCTTATCAGGCCGCCGATCAACTCGTGCTGGCGCGCGTGCCAAAGACGCGCATCGGCGACCGGGACTCCTACGAGTTTTTCGTCGGCCTCGACGACAGCGGTCAACCTCTGTGGAGCCACGACCTCGGCCAGCGCCGCTCAGTTTTCGGCGTCGGCCAGGCCTTCTATCGCAGCAGAGTCACCTACAATGGCGCACTGCGGCGGTATCTTCTTGTGCAACCCGTTCCCGACACCGCTTCGCGCGACAGAACCGGACGCCTCGATACTCGAAGTCATGGCGGCCTCGCCATTTACGACGCGCCCGAGCCTTGGGGTCCGTGGACGACCGCTTACTTCGCCGACCGCTGGGATGTTGGGCCGGGAGATTCGGCCGGCTTCCCCTCGAAATGGATGAGCGCGGACGGCACCACCTTGCATCTGGTGTTTTCCGGCGACGATTGTTTCTCGGTGCGCGAGGCAACCCTGGTGCTTCCCCGGAAAGGCTCCACCTCTGTGACACGTCCATAAACGATCAACAAACCCATCCTTCAACCGCAATTCGGTTGCGGCCAATCCGTGTCTTTGCAGACGGCCACCATTGCGGACGGCCACAGCGCCTGACCCCGGCACAACGCTGTTGTTTCCATTTCCGAACGCGCACCCAAACAGCTCCGTCAGGAGCGAAATCTTTGTAGCCCACGATCCCATCAAAACCTCAAGCCCCGTCGGGGCGGAATATGCCGCTCCTGACGGAGCTTCAATCCGTTTTTATTGCGCATCTACAGATATGTCGCCCCACGGAGTCTTTTGCCCGGAGCGCGGGTCTGCGACCCGCAGCACGTCCGTACGTATTGGCGTGCTGAAATTATCCAACGGTTTCCGTGCGAGTGAAGCTGCTGCGACTCGCAGAGTCGCGCTCCGTCGGTTTGCGCACCGATGCATGTCCTCGCGTCTAAATCATGCACGCAATCTGCGCCGTGTCTTTGCCGCCATTCGAGAATCCCAACGGGATTCTGTCCCAAAGCCCAGGGTTGCGAGGGACGAACTACCCTGGAAAACGTCGGAAGGAAATCACAACCCTAACGGGGTTGTGGCCAACGTCACACGACCGCCAATCGAAACCGGAATTGCCACAACCGCGTTGCGGTTGATGATTCGTTGGCCGATGACCCAAGGTAGGCGCTGACGCGCCAACCTTGGGCTGACGCAATCCCTTGGGATGCCGGAGCGCGGTCTGTGAACCGAAGCGCGTCTGCACGTTGTGACGCAGCTCCGCGTTTACGAAGCCGCTGCGACTCGCAGAGTCGCGCTCCGCGTCAGCCCCAACGGGCTGCGACCCAAAGCCCAAGGTTGCCGCAACGCGGCTACCTTGGGTAATCGGTCACCAAACCCTCCAACCGCAACGCGGTTGCAGCCGATCCGTTCCCGCCCCAAAGCAGCAGAGTTTGGTAGCGGCGGTCTGTGACCGCCGTTAGTAGGTGGCTGCCTCACCCCTCGCTCACAGAGCAACGCTACAAGTGCGGATCGCTCATCGCCGCGTCCAGCCGCGCCTCGCCCGCCTCCGGCCTGTCACACGACCGCGACCTTGACGCAGTGGATCGGCGGGAGCGCGTCGAAAAGACGCTCCTACCGCTCGCCGCCGTCGCGACCGATCCAGAGCTGGCCGGTGGTCGTCCCGAAGTAGAGCGCGGGAGACGATAGCTCGTCGATGTCCAGCGCGTCGCGCAGCACGGTGAAGTAGCTCTCTTTCTTCGGCAGCCCTCGGGCAAGCTTCTGCCAGGAACCACCGCCGTTCTCGCTGCGCCAGACGGCTGGCGTCCCTCCGGGACAAGTGCGCGTGGCTGGTTCCAGCGGCACTACGTAGATCGTGTCGGCGTCGTGCGGATGCACAGCGATCGGGAAGCCAAAGTCGGACGGCAGTCCCTTCGCGATGGAGCGCCACGTCTTGCCGTGGTCATCACTGCGCAGGACGCCGATGTCCGGCCGCCGCCCGCCAGGCCCGTCCCATTCACCCCAACCCCCGTGGTTCTGCATGTAGAGCCGTCCGGGCGCGTCCCTGTGGCTCGCGATCTTGTGCACGCACTGGCCGTACTCGGGATAGGGATCCGGCGTGAAGCCCGCGCCGACGCCTTTATTCGACGCCGCGAACGTCTGGCCGCCGTCCTCGCTGAGGTAATGGCCGCCGGTCGAAATGCCGAGATGCACACGGTTCCCGTCGCGCAGGATCGTGTGCATGCAAAGTCCGCCGTTGCCGGGTTGCCACTTGCGAGCGTGTTCGTGGTTGCTGATGCCCGGAACCAGTTCCCAGGAATCGCCGCCGTCGCTGCTCCTGAACAGCGCCGCCGGCTCGACACCGCAAAACAGGTCTTTCCTGTCGTCTCCTGGTTCGAGCGACCAGATGTTGACCAGCGCGCGGCCGTCGTCTTGGGGAAAGGCAGGAGCCGACTTCGTCTCCTTGAACGTTTTCCCCAGATCGGTCGAGCGCAGGACCTTCATGCCGAAGAAGGCATTGCAACTCGATCCGTAAACCCGCGGTGTGCCGCGCGTGTCGATCAGCGCGGAGTAAACCGCCACGCCCGGGCCGAACGGGCCGCGCAACGCGAAGCGACGCCGGGTCTTCGGTGACTCGGCCACAAACAGGCCTTTCTTGGTGCCAATGCTGAGCAGAACGCGATTTGCCATAGTTAACCTCCGGAGACCGCGGGCAGGATCGTGACCTCGTCGCCGGGGGCGAGCGGCGTGTCGAGCCCATTGCGGTCGCGCATGTGATTGGTGTTGACGAACAGATTGATGTGCCGTCGCACGGTTCCGGTCTCGTCGCAGATGCTGCGGTGGAGCGCCGGATGGCGGCGCTCGATCTCCCCGAGCACGGCGCGCAGGCTGGTCGCCGATAGCGCCAGCTCCGCGGCGCCCGCGCAACAACCGCGCAGCGGCCCGGGAACGTGGACTGTAATTGTTGTGACGCCGGTCACGGAGTGCGCGAGTGAGATGAGAACTGCTTTTGCGTCCAGTTCATGGGCGGTGACTTTATGCTCCTGCGGATGGGCGTCAAATGATTTTGCCCGAACTTGAAAACCGTTGTTTGCAACGCCGACTGATTGCAACATATCGTTGAGCTTTTCCGGCGTGACCACGCCCAACGTTTAGTGCAAAGTCTGAGCGCTTCGTTCGAAGTCGCCCTCGTTGAAATCTGCCACGGTCGAAGGCGGATGCCGCCGAAACGTTGAGCTGGAGGACTTCGCCTCTTCGGGGCACAATCGCTACGCCATGCCACCATCGCGCATCCTCGTCGCTCTCCCCGTCGCTTTGACCACGCTGGCCGCGTTCGGCGCTGAGCCGGCGAAATCTCCGGTCGCGATCACCAACCATCCGCTGGAGTTCATCGACACGAGCTTCGAGAACGCCTCCCCGGTCTGGTACGAATTCGCGCCGGACAGCACGGTCCTGGTTCATCTGCTCTACGATCACGAGCGTTCCTCTCCGAATCGCGCCGCCGGGCATATTCACTTTCAACTTCACGCGAAGGCGGGTTCCAGGCTGACGCTCGAATTCACGAATCTCGACAACGTGTGGAACGGGGTCAGCGGTTCGGTCGCCCGCGAGTTGAAGGCGGTCGTCATCTCGGAGGACGGTCGCGCATGGAAGTCGGTTCCGTTGGAGAGCCTGCCAGAGAACCGCGTTCGGCTGCACATCGAGATGCCTGGCCCGCGGCTCTACGTCGCTCGTGTCGAGCCTTACCGCCTGTCCGACCTCGACAAGTTCCTGGCGGGCATTCGCACGAATCGGCTTGTGCAGGTCACTGCCATCGGCAGGACGGTTCAGGGGCGCGAACTGGAGATGCTCCGCGTGGGCAATCCTCAAGCGCCGTTCCGTGTGTTCCTCCGCGCCCGAGCGCACGCCTGGGAGCCCGGCGGCAACTGGGTGGTGGAAGGACTCGTCCATCGACTTCTCAAGGACGACCCGGAGGCGAGGAAATATCTGGAGCGTTACTGCGTTTATGTCTTGCCGATGGCGAACAAGGACGGCGTGGCCCTTGGCCGCACGCGATTCAACTTACGTGGCAAAGACCTGAACCGTAACTGGGACAAGCCGGCAGACCCGCAACTCGCGCCTGAGAATTTCGCGCTGGAGCAGTGGCTGGAAGGGATGGTGAAGGCGGGTCAGGCGCCGCATCTCGCGCTGGAACTGCACAACGACGGCAGCGGTCTGCTGCACATCAGCCGTCCGCCCGTCCCGGAGCTGTCGCGCTACCTGGAGCGGATGGCGACCCTTGAGGAATTGCTCCGGAAGCACACGTGGTTTACGGAAGGGAGCACGAAGGAGTCGTTCCGCAATTCCGGCACGCTCGGCGATGGATGGCTGGAGCGCTACGGCATCGACGCCGTCGTTCACGAGTTCAACTGCAACTGGATCGCCGGCCTGAAGGATTATCCCTCTGCCAAACACTGGCAGACTTACGGGGAGAAGCTGGCCACCGTGTTCTACGAATATTTCGGTTCAGTGAAACCATGAAGGCGGGCTATTCCTGATCGCCATAAGCACGACGGTTATTTGCCCAAGTCCGCCCCCTCACCCCGACCCTTCCCATGAACCTCCTATCGGGGCGCGGACAGCCATGTCCGCGCGATTCAAGTCAAAGGAACTCGCGGACAAGGCTGTCCGCGCTCCTGTCCGTCGCTGGTTCATGGCCCCAACTCGCGTCCAAATTTTGGAGGTGTTCCCTTCCCATGAACCGGAAAGTGGCTTGCCTGCATTGCAACGACTTATGCAATTCAGGTTCATGGGCCGTGAGCAGGTCCGAAAGGAACACGGAGCTTTCCATGACCCCCCCCTCACCCCGTCCCTCTCCCCCTCCGAGGGGGAGAGAGTGCCCGAAGGGCGCGTGAGAGGGATGTTCATAGCTCCGATGAGCGGTTGGAAAACCGTGGGAACTCCCCATGAACCCGGACGAACATCCAACATCGAACATCGAATGGCAGCGCGATCCTCGCTCACATCGGCGTTCAGTGTTCGATGTTGAATGTTCGATGTTTCCCTCGGTTCAGGGGTTCAATGCGGGAAATTTTTCGGAGAAACCTCACCCTCCCGATGGGGGCGCTAGCGGTCATAAACGATTCTTTGTGGCGTTTGTATTTCGCTTTTAGCTGGTCGATTCCCTAGAGGTCAATGTAATAGAGTCCGTGACCCACAGAGCGACGCTACGGGAGCGCGGCTGTGGCGAAGCCCAGCCACCGCACGTCCGAGCACAGGCGTGAACCAATCGTCGTAAGGCTTGCTGGAAATATGCGGCAACGGTAGATTCTCAACGTGAGTGCAGCGGAAATCATTGCCGAGCTTCCCAAGCTGACCGCAGAGGAGCGGGCCGCCGTTTTGCGACGGCTCAGAGAACTCGAAGAGCGCGACGAATCGCAGTTCCTCCACGAGGCCGCCGATTTGATGTTCCAGGAGAAATAATCGGGTGCTGGACGCTTTGGCGGAACGGCTCGGCATCTGACGAAACAGTTTTGCTTTGAACCGCTGGCCCGGCGGAAGAATCGAAGTAACTTTTCGCGCGACGAAGGCAGACATTTCAGATAAGGTTGCGACCCATCCATGAAAACACTCGCGCTTCTTTTGACCTTCGTTCTCACCGTTGCAACCCACGCACAACTACCCGCCACTTCACCGGCGCGCGCCGGGTTTGATCCGGCGCGGCTGGAAGTTTTACACGCCACCACGAAACGGTTCGTGGACGAAGGGCAGCATGCGGGCGCGATCACGTTGCTCGCGCGCAAGGGCAAGCTCGTGGATTTCCAGACCTATGGCTATCGCGATCTTGAAAAGAAACTGCCAATGGAACGCGACACGATTTGCCGCGTGTATTCGATGTCGAAGATCATCACGTGCGCCGCCACGCTGATTTTATTCGAGGAGGGGAAATTCAGTCTGGACGAACCGGTGGCAAAGCATCTGCCCGAGTTGAAAGACATGAAGGTATGGACGGGCGGGACTATGGACGCACCGAAGCTGGAGCCGCTCAAGCGTCCGATCACGATCGAGCATCTGCTCACGCACACGAGCGGGATGATTTACGATTTTGCCGGCGACGATGAACTGACGAAGCTGTGGCGCAGCGCCGACTTGTGGAGCGGGCCCGGGCTGACGAATTTCATCACGAAGCTCGGCAGGCTGCCGCTGAAACATCAGCCGGGCGACGCCTGGACGTATGGCGTGAACATGGACGTGCTCGGCGCGTTGATCGAGCGTGTGTCGGGCAAAACATTCGGCGCTTTTCTTGACGAGCGCATGTTCCGTCCGCTCGGGATGAAAGACACCGGCTTCGACGTGCCGTCGGAGAAAATGAATCGACTGGCAAAGACCTACCAACACGGACCGGACGGCAAGTTCGTGGAAGCAGAGCCGCTCATCAAGACGTGGCCGGAACCGGGACGCGGTATCGAAGCGGGCGGGGCCGGGATTTTCTCGACGGCAGGCGATTACGCGCGCTTTGCGCAAATGCTGTTGAACGGCGGCACGCTGGACGGACGCCGAATTCTCGGGCGCAAAACGGTCGAGCTGATGACGGCGAATCACCTGGTCACACTGCCGAACAACCAGGCGGCAACGCGACAAAAAGGCTTCGGTCTCGGCGTGGAAGTGACGACCGATCTGGGGCAGCTCTCCATCCCGTCGTCCATCGGGCAATTCGGCTGGTATGGCGCAGCGACGACGTATTGCCAGATCGATCCGAAGGAGAAGATCGTGGCCGTGGCGTTCGTCCAGCACTTCCCGTTCAACGAGCACAACTTCTTCGCCCAATTCGCGACCGGTTATTACCAGGCGCTGAAGTGACGCGGTGCGTGGCAGCGCGTCCCGGCCGTTGATTCGTGTGAATTCGCGACCATTCGCGGTAAAACAGCAATAA
The DNA here is from genome assembly GCA_003218515.1 of Verrucomicrobiota bacterium. Taxonomy (GTDB): domain Bacteria; phylum Verrucomicrobiota; class Verrucomicrobiia; order Limisphaerales; family AV2; genus AV2. The sequence continues at coordinate 16,781 of QHNT01000119.1, forward strand.
TGCGCCCCGGCCAGTTTTGGTGACGCCGATTTGGACAATAACAGGAGCCTCGAGCGCGAGGGACGCGGGCCGATTTCATTGTTCGCTGGAATTCTTCTGCCCGACATGGCCGTCGCCCATACACACGTGACCATGAATCCGGCAGCGGAAAAGGATTTTGTTTTCGAATCCTATGTCGTCAATGCGCTTCCAGCCAGTTCTTGCCAACGCCGATCTCAACCACGATTGGCACATCAAGCTGAATGGCGGTTTTCATTTTGTCTTCGACGAGCGCCATGACTTCTTCCTGTTCCGCCCGGTAGAGGTCGAAGACAAGTTCGTCGTGGACCTGGAGGATCATCTTCGTCTTCAACTTCCGCGCGGCGAGCTGGCGGTGGATGTGGACCATGGCCAGTTTGATCATGTCGGCGGCGGTGCCCTGGATGGGCGTGTTGATGGCGTTACGCTCGGCGGCGCCGCGCACGCTGGCATTGGCCGAACGGATATCGCGCAGGTAACGCCGCCGGCCGGTGATGGTTTCCACATAGCCGTGTTGGCGGGCGAACTCGATGGTGTCGGTCATGTATTTCCGGATACCAGGGAACTGTGCGAAATAGACGCGGTGGCGACGTGGATGTCCACGCCGCTCTTGAGTGCTTCGATCATGGTCGTCTCACGGCTCAAAGCAGCGATGACGCGAAGTTCGATCTGTGAATAGTCGGCGGAGAGAAACAGGTAACCCTCCTCGCGTGGAACGAACGCCTTGCGAATCTCGCGGCCCAGCTTTGTCCGGATCGGAATATTCTGGAGGTTGGGATTTTGCGAGTTTAAGCGGCCAGTGGCTGTTGCGAGTTGATGGAAGGTCGTGTGAACGCGGCCTGTTTTCGTGAAGATCGCGGCAGGCAAGGCGTCCACGTAGGTGGACTTGAGTTTGGAGCACTCGCGGTATTCGAGCAGGTGGCGCACGATGTCATGCTCGCCGGCAAGTGAGATCAGCGTTTGTTCGTCCGTGGCGTATTGGCCGGTGCGGGTTTTTTTGGGGGAATCTGCCAGCTTCAGTTTTTCAAAGAGGATTTCGCCGAGTTGCTTCGGTGAGTTGAGATTGAATTCGGCGCCAGCGAGGCGATAGATGGCGCGCTCGTGGCCGGCCATTTCCTTGCCGAGCAGTTCGGCGAATTCTGCGAGCACCCGCGCGTCCACGCGCACGCCGTCGAATTCCACGTCCACCAACACGGGCACCAGCGGCGCTTCGATCTCATAAAAGACCCGTTCCTGCGATTTTTCCTTCAGGAGCGGTTCGAGCAAGGAGCGGAGTTGCCAGATCAGGTCAACCGCTTCGACCGCGTGTTCCGCCTCGCCTGAAGCCTGGCTGTCACTTAGGCTGAGTTCGCCCTGCCCCCCTTGGGTCGCGCTGCCGGCCGCTGGAGTGTAGCCGAGAAAGGCTTCGGAGAGAAATTCGATCGAATGACGCAGGTCCGGCTCGATAAGCGCATGCGCGAGCATCACGTCGAACATCCTGCCGCGCACTGAAACACCAGCCCATTTGAGCGCACCGAACACGAACTTGAGATCATATCCAACTTTCTCAATGCGCTCGTCTTCAAACACCGAACGAAACTCGTTCAGAAGCGCCGTTGCCTGATCCGTGACTCGCGGCATCGGCACGAACCAGCCTGCGTGCGTTTCGCACGCGAAGGCCAGGCCAATCAGGCGGGCTTGCCTCGGGTCGCCACCGTCGGTCCGCAGTGCGAGCGCGAAGGACGATTTGCCGGCCAAAGTCCGGACAAGATCTGCGCGCGCTTTGGCTGTGCTCACGACCTGGTAATCGTGCGCGACATCGGCCAGAGTCTTCAGATTGGCTTTCGGCGCGGTCTTTTCCTCTCCCGCGCGACTCTCCGCGGCCGGGCCGGCTTCTTCCAATGATGCTTCGGTCGCTGGCGCACGGGAGGCCGTCGCTGGCGCAGGCGTTTCGAGTCCTCGTCCGGCTTTGAAGTCATCGCCGAAAAGACGGCGCCCAATTGAATTGAACTCGAACTCGACCAACAACTGCTTGAGCTTCGCCTCGTCGGGCGGGTGAAGCTTCAACTTCTCGAAGTCAACGTCGATCGGCACTTCGCAATTGATCGTGGCGAGTCGTTTGGAGAGCAGCGCACGATCGCGGTGTTCTTCGAGGTTTTGGCGCAGCTTACCTTTGAGTTCCGCCGTGTGCGCCAGCAGATTCTCGACGCTGCCGTATTGGCTGATGAGTTTGCCGGCGGTCTTTTCGCCAATGCCGGGGACACCCGGGATGTTGTCCGACACATCGCCCCACAAGCCGATGATGTCGATCACCTGTTCGGGCCGTTCCACACCCCACTTCGCGCGAACTTCCGGAAGACCAAGGATTTCGGCGGCGTCGCCCATGCGGCCGGGTTTGTAGATGAAGTTCCTTTCGGAAACGAGCTGCCCGAAGTCTTTGTCCGGTGTCACCAGGTAGGATTCGAAGCCTTGCTTTTCGGCGCGTCGAACGAGCGTGCCGATGATGTCGTCGGCCTCGTAGCCATCGCAAACCAGGGCCGGGATGTTAAAAGCTTCGAGCAGTCGTCGGACATGCGGCAAAGCCCAGACGATGTCCTCCGGCATCGCTTCGCGCTGGATTTTGTATTCGGGGAACTCGCGGTGCCGTTCGGTCGGCGCTTCGGTGTCGAAGGCGACGGCGATGTGCGTGGGTTGCTGATTCGAGAGAATGTCCAGCAGCGTGTTGGTAAAGACGAACAGCGCCGACGTATTGACACCTTTCGACGTGAAGATGGGGCGGCTGACGAGCGCGAAGTGCGCGCGGTAAACCAGCGCCATGCCATCGAGCAGGAAAAGCCTTTTCTTCACGCCGCGAGGCTAGCCTAAGCGTTGGGAAAGCCAAACACGAAGTCGAAGGTCGCCAGGAAAAATATAGTTACCGGAACGCGATTGGACCTGCCCGCGAGCGTTTGTTCCGCTTCTCGTTTGCGCGGTGACAGAAAAAATTTCCGGGCGCTTCGGACCGCGGAATCGAATCAGTCCATGCGGTTCAGGCTCAGGGCAACAACACAAGCCGGTAAAATCTGCTGGTGACCGATACCGGGTCGGAAGCAGTTGCGGTGTCGTTCGACGCCGCAATGTCTCCCGGCAAGTCTGTCCAGAGCGTTTCGTCTAAACTGGACTTGTACCGCGGCCGGTACGTGCGGCTGGGAATGGCGGGCCAACTGAAGATCAGGATGCCTCCCGAAATCTTCGCGGACAAAGTCGTTGGCCGGAAGGCAAGGGGTTGGACTATTGCCAGACTGCGCGTCCCGCCGGCAGCGATTGACACAACGTTGCTCAAACCGGGAGGAACGCCGGTTTGGCCAAGATTGTTGGTTCCCCACGCGACCACAGTCCCGTCCTGCTTGAGCGCCAGGCTGTGCTGATACCCTGCCGCGATCGCTACCACATTATTCAGGTTGACAGGAACTGCAGTCTGACCAGCATCATTGTTGCCCCAAGCCACTACAGTTCCGTCTCGCTTGAGTGCAAGGCTGTGAGAAGCTCCCGCTGCGATAGCCACAACGTTACTCAAGCCGATGGGAACCGTGGTTTCGCCATAGTAGTTGTGTCCCCACGCCACGACAGTTCCGTCGCGTTCCAGGCCAAATTGAAATAGTCTCCAGCGGCTATCGCCGCAACATCGCTCAAACCGTCAGGAACTGTGGCCATGGCATAGTCATTGGCTCCCCAGGCCACAACATTTCCGTCCTGTTTGAGCGCCAGACCGTGAAACGCCCCCGCGGCAATGGCCGTAACATTGCTGAGGCCGGCAGGAAAGTTTAACTGATCATAGTAACTGTTACCCCACGCGACAAGAGTCCCCTCGGGCTTCAGTGCCAGGTTGTGAGAACCTCCCGCC
>QHNT01000120.1 GCA_003218515.1 Verrucomicrobiota bacterium
TCCAATTGCCGACGAGGTTAGCTGACGGGCTTGGCCTTAGAAGTGGCCTTGGCAACGGTTCGCCGCTGCCGTTCGCCCCGTCCGGAATTCCGCTCCGGATTTGGGTCCCCCGCACTGGCCCGCAGGAAGGCAGGCCAATTTAGGCTGCAACTACTTCAAACGATTCAGTCAATCGCACAAATCTTTCAATTGTCAAATGCGCGTCGAGAATCTGCCTGCGAGGCAACGCGATCCGCTCGACTCACACGCGGATCGGCAGAATCACAAACGGCAGTCCCAACAGGAAGAGCCGGCTTGACCGCTCAGGCGGTTGCTGACAGAGATTAAGCATGAACAAATTCCCGCTCTTCCTCGCGGCGCTCCTTTCCAGCGGTGTCGCCGGCTTCGCCAAAGATTATCTGCTCCACACCTTCAAGAAGACCCAGCTCAGCGACAAATTCTGGTGCGAAGGCGCCAACTTCGGCGATTTCAATCACGACGGCAAACCAGACGTCGTCTCTGGTCCATACTGGTACGAAGGGCCGGACTTCAAGAAACGCCACGAATACTACCCCGCGACCCAGACGTTTAAGAAGAAAATGGCCGAGAGCAAAGAGGAGATCATCGAAGGCTTTGAAGGCGCGCTCGGGGTCAATAACGCCTACTCGGACAACTTCTTTGCCTTTTCGTATGACTTCAACAAGGACGGCTGGGACGATATTTTAATTATCGGTTTCCCGGGCGAGGCATCGGTCTGGTACGAAAACCCGAAGGGTCGCGAGGGCCATTGGCAGAAACACGTCGCGCTCGACGTAACCGACAACGAATCGCCTACGTTTACCGACATCACCGGCGACGGCAAACCGGAGATTGTTTGCAGCTCGAAAGGTTTCTACGGCTACGCGGAGCCGGATTGGGGCGATCCGGGGCGCCCATGGAAATTCCATCCGATTTCGCCGAACAACAACTATCACAAATTCACCCACGGCATGGGGGTGGGCGACGTGAACGGGGACGGGCGCATGGATATGCTGGAAAAAGACGGCTGGTGGGAACAGCCGAAGTCGCTCGCGGGCGATCCGGTGTGGAAGTTTCATCCGTTCAAATTCGGCACTGGCGGTTCGCAGGCCTACGCCTACGACGTGAACGGCGACGGCTTGAACGACGTGATCACCAGCGTGGCGGCGCACGGCTACGGCCTCGTCTGGTACGAACAGGTGAAGCAGAACGGCGAAATCACCTTCAAGGAACATCTCATCCTCGAGAAGGAAAAGAAGCCCAATGCATACGGTGTGAGCTTCTCACAACTCCACGCGGTTGACTTCATTGACATGGACGGCGACGGCGTGAAGGACATCGTGACCGGCAAACGGTTCTGGGCGCACGGCGCGCACGGCGATGCCGATCCGACCGATCCGGCGGTGATTTACTGGTTCGAGCTCGTCCGCCACAAGGACAAGTCCGTGGATTTCGTTCCTCACCTGATTGACAACGACTCCGGCGTCGGCACGCAGGTAGTGGCCGGCTATTGCAGCAATAGGAAATATCCCGACATCGTCGTCGGCAACAAAAAGGGGACGTTTTACATCAAACACGAAGTGAAGAAAGTCAGCAAAGCCGAGTGGGAGGCGGCGCAGCCGAGGCCCGTTCATTGAAATCGAATTATCGCGACCGCGCCGGCTCTGCGAATCACTGAGTGGCCAATAGCCTCAAACTTTAGGGCGCACATTCGCCGCGTGCGGAATGGCGGACCAAACGCGCGTTTTTATTGCGCGGTCGGATAACGCCAGACCCAGTCGCCTTGTTCTGAATTCGGTCTGCCGTCTTTGTTCAAGACGAGTTGCCCGCCGTCGTCTTTTTCATTCCAGCCGACGGAGTAGAGCACAAACTGACCGTCGCCGGTGAGGCGATACTTCAGCGGCTGACCGGCGACGATGTCGTACGGAAGCTGTTCTGCGAATTGGGGAACCAGCGCGTCGAGCGCTTTTGGGTATTGGCTCTGCTCGAGGCGATAGCGCTCCAGCGCGCAGGCTACGAACGCCTCATTTGCCATCGTCTGATACCGAGCGAGTGTTTGCCATGCTCGGCTGTAGTTGTGGAGTGCGATCGCCGCGAGGAAAGTGTAAGGCGAGCGATCCATTCGTGTTCCGCGCAACTCGCGATTAACATCGTCCTGTTGGCGGCAAAGAATGAGATGGTTCGTGAGGTCAACGCCATCCAGCCACTTTTGGTCCCACACGGCCAGAGTCGCGATATTCTGATAGACCCAACCTCGCGGCGCGAGGGTCAAGAAAAGGAACCTGGGATCTTTCAATCTCTGCCACAAGCTTGTCGCGTCACCCGTCCGAACCAGTCTTTGATTCGCCAGCTCAGTCGCCGGAATGCTTTCAAGGCTGTGGCACACCGCCGCCCGTTCAGACCTGAATGCCGCTACCCCGGTGGGAAACAAATTGATTTGTTTGAGTTGTACCTGAATTGCGGCGAGCTGCGGTTCGCGCCAGGCTCCCAGTCGCATCCCATCGGCGATGGTCTCCACATAAAGTCCGGTGACTGCGGCATTAATCATCGCTGCAACCAGGTTCATTTGCTTGCCCGTGGGCCCGCCTTCCAGCAAACGGCGCATGTCGTGAATCAGGGTCAATTCGCGCAATGCCTTTTCCGACTGGCCGAGCAGCAAATAACATTGAGTGCGTTGTGCGAGGGTTTGCGCCATGTACCGAACGACAACAAAATTTGGAATCGGCATTGCGAACGGTTGCTGATAATCGCCGTCCATCCGCGCGTAGGGGCGTTTGAGCGCCTCGCGAATCACCTCGAAGTCGGTCTGGAATTGGTCGGTCCAGGCCAGGTAATCGGCCGCGGTCTGAATCTCCTGAAGATTCAACGAGACTCGGAAAGAATTGTTTCCGGCAGACTCGACTCGGAGCCGCCGGCGATTGGGGTAAAAATTCCAAGGCGCCGCAGGTGCAATGGTGTCGCTCGGAAACAGCTCGGCCACGTCGTTCGTGCTCGGCGCTTTGTCGGCGAGCAAAAGAATGTGCACCGGTTTGATTTGATTCAACGGTCTGGCGACAAAGGCGAAATCTCGAGCACCGATCGAGCCTGGTCCAACGATGTCGTTAATCAGCTTCTTTGCTTGTGCTCGCGAAGCAGGATCATCGAATCGCAAGGTCGCCCCGGCCTTGTCGGGATCGAGGTTGGCATTGGCTGGGACAATGGTCAGTTCCGCTACGATCACCGGACCGGTGTTCGTTTTCTCAGCCGCAGGCTCCGACCAGTGTGGCCCGGTATTCAGGTGTCGCGACAATTCATTGCCGCCTCTCGCCACGAACCATTCCTGCATTTTCGGCGCCTTGAATACGTTCTGCTCGTCCGGCACCGGCGGAGGAATGTAAGCGTCCCAATCGAGCACTGCGCCCTTGGTTTCGAGCGCGCGCTTGCAACTTTCCCAGACCCGTTTCCCGCGCCAGTTTTCCTCGGTGTAGAACATGGCGATTAACGTCGCGAGAATAGCCTGTCCAAGCAAAGTCCGGCGCAGATTGCGCCAGCAGCGCGTGGACCAGTGGCCGAAAAGCCACAAGCAAAGCAGAACGGACGCGCCGATGATGCCAGCAACGAAAATGGCGCGGGGACTTGGAGGTTCCTGCGCCGACCCCGCAATGAGCATCATCCCCAGAACAATGAAAATGAACAGCGCGAACCAGATCAAAAAAGCGCGCCAAACACGCCATTTTTTCTTCCAGATGCTTTCGGGTTCTTGGTTCATGTTCGATAGAACTTTGAGAGAGAGACGCGCGGCGTCACCGATCATGTCACATCATTAGAGTCTCAGAGTGTCGATCGCTGCGTGGTTGAGGATTGGGACGCGGCGGTTCAGCCGGCTGGTTGTCTGCGGGGGCTATCAGCTCGGCCAGCAACCGTCTTTGTTCCTCCAGGGCTTCAAACATTCCCGGAGCACACGCGGACCGCGCGCGCGCGTCCGTTTTTGGCGTGTCCGCTAATCTCAAATTGATTCCCCACAGCACCACCCACAGCGCCGCCATTCCGGTCCAAACGCGGCGGCACGGCCAGATCACCTCTCGCCACACCGCAAGCGCGGCCCGAACCGGCAAAGGCGTTTTCGCGTCAACGTCCTGACGCACGGCGCGTGGCGGACGCGACCACGCCGTGGACAGGACTTCGCTGCGAAGTTTATCCAGTTTGGCGTTGGCCGATTGATGTCGTTTCAGCAAAATTTCACGCGGGGTTTTCATTCGCTTTTTCCTTCCATAATTTTCTGAGTGCGCGTTTGGCGTAATGCAGACGCGATTTCACAGTGCCAATTTGCGCGCCGGTGATGCCGCCGATTTCTTCGAGCGAAAAATCTTCGACAAAGTGCAACAGCAGCACGGAACGCTGCGGCAAAGCAAGCTGGTTCAGCAGTTTCATAAAGTCGGCTTCCTCTTCCTCTCGAACGAGCACATCGTCCGGGCCGATTTCAAACTCGACCGGAGTATCGGCCAGTTCCTCCCGGAGCATTTCTTCGCGGCTTTCTTTTCGCCAGCGTTGAATACATTTCTGGTGGGCGATGCCGAAAAGCCAGCTTCCGAACTTTTCGTTGGTGCGCAAACCGCCAATGTTCCGGACCGCGCTGATGAACGTCTCCTGCACCACATCGAGACTTGCCTGTTCGTCGCGGACCAGTTCAAAAACGTAAACATATAATGGAAGCTGATAGCGCTGGAAAAGCGCGGCCCAGGCCGTTGCGTCACCGGCCTTGGCCTGCGGCACGGGCAATTGTTCAGTCTCGGACACTCCCAGCATTTACACTGAGTGGAATGCGGCGGGCGAGAAAAGGTTCAAATGCGGAAGGAATTTTCGGCGGACGTTGGTTCCCGCTGCGTATCTGATTTTCGTAAAAATTGCCGCAGGGTTTCTGCAAGAAATTTTGTCGAAACATGGTGCATCGGACTCTGCCACCGTGGCGGCGGGCATCCTTGCCTGCCGTAGAGCCGGGCGTCCCGCCCGGCGGAAACGTGTAATACACACCAAAACGCGTCGGAAAATTCGTGAGTCACTGCCGATTCGAGGCGTCCTTTCCAGGCGGCAGGATGCCGCCCTCTACGTCAGGCGGGACGCCTGACGCTACAAAGCGGCGGCATGTGCATCGCGAAACATACGAAGCGTAAAAGCGATTGAATGACGAACGAG
>QHNT01000121.1 GCA_003218515.1 Verrucomicrobiota bacterium
ACCCGAAAGGCACGCTCACTTCCGTGCCGTTCAAGGTGACGCAGCCGTGGGTGAGCTTTCTCGTCGCAGGCGGAGCGTGGCCGGCCACCCGCGTTGAACTCGTGCGCGCCGACACGCAGGAGGTGATTTTCAAAACGTCCGGCTACGAAAACGAAACGTTGCGACCCGTCGTCGTTGACCTGAAGCCGCATCTCGGCAAGGAAATTTTCATCCGCATCGTTGACGATCAGAGCGGTCACTGGGGCCATGTCAATTTCGACGATTTCAAATTCTACGCCGAGCGGCCGAAGTTCGACAACGAACTTGACCCGGCGAAAATCGAGACCGAAGCGCCGCCCGCCGACATTTTCAAATACGCCGGCGTGTCGCCGAAGAAAGCGGCAGAGATAATGACGCTGCCGCCCGGCTTCAAAGCGACACTCTTCGCCGGTGAACCGGACGTGCAGCAGCCGATTGCCTTCGCCATTGACCATCGCGGTCGTCTATGGGTCGCCGAAGGACTCACTTACCCGATCCGCCACGGCAAACCGCCGCAGGATAACCAGCCCCTCACCCTCTCCCCCTCCGAGGGGGAGAGGGACGGGGTGAGGGGGACGAATCTGGTCAGCGGACTGGAATTCGGCTTCGGCGGCGTTTGGATCGGCGCCGCGCCCTACCTGATGTTCGTGCCGATCCAGGACGGCGACGCCCCGAAACCCGCGGGCGATCCGCAGATTCTCCTCGACGGTTGGAATTACAACGCCGACACGCACGAAACGTTGAACACGTTCACCTGGGGACCGGACGGCTGGCTCTACGGTTGCCACGGCGTGTTTTGCCCTTCGTTCGTCGGCAAACCCGGCACGCCTCAGAAGGAACGCCAGCGCATGGACGCCGGTGTGTGGCGGTATCATCCCACCAAACGCGCCTTTGAAGTGTTTGCGGAAGGCACGAGCAATCCGTGGGGCATTGACTTCGATGAATACGGCCAATGTTTCATCGAGGCCTGCGTGATTCCGCATCTGTGGCACATGATTCAGGGCGGACGCTTCGAGCGGCAGGGCGGCCAGCATTTCAACATCAATCGTGAGGAAACGCTCGCGCACCAAGGCTATCACGCCGACCCGAATCAATGGTTCGTCAACCCCTTCATTTACGACGACATCAAGAGCATCGGCGACCATGTTCATTACGCTGGCAGCAAAGGGCCGCACGCGGGCAACGGTCGCTCGGCGGCGGCTGGCGGCGGCCACGCGCACGCGGGCATGATGGTTTATCTGGGCGAGAGCTGGCCGGAGCAGTATCGCGGGAAGCTTTTCATGAACAACATCCACGGCGCCTGCATCAACATGGACGTGCCGGAGCGACAGGGCTCCGGCTACGTCGGCCATCACGCGCCGAATTTCATTGAGTTCAACGACCAATGGTCGCAGGTCCTCAACCTGCTCTACGACCAGAACGGCTCGGTCTACATGATCGATTGGTATGACAAGAACCAGTGTCACCACAACAATCCCGATGGCCACGACCGCAGCAACGGCCGCATCTTCAAAATCGTCTATGGCGACACGAAATGGACGCCGGTGAATCTGGAGCAGTTGAGCGATGAGGAACTGGTGAAACTTGTGCCGTCGAAGAATGAGTGGATGAATCGGCACGCGAGACGAATTCTTCACGAACGATACCCTGTTTACTTTTCTGAGACTGGGCCGGTCTATAGCGCGATGCCTTACACTAAGGGCATTGCTTCGGCTCGTGAAGGCGTAAGGCGATCACTCGAGGAGATTCTTTTTAGGAGATCGGACTCGCGCGAGAGGTTGCGTGCGCTTTGGACTCTGCACGCTCTCAACCTGCTCGACTGGCGCAAGACCGCGCCGAAACTGTTGAAAGACCGCGATGAACACGTCCGAAGTTGGACAGTGCAGTTGAGTGCCGAATTCAGACCTTCAGCGCCGACGATGCTTTTAGAGCTCGCACGCATGGCACGAGACGACAAATCTCCCGTCGCCCGCCTTTACCTCGCTTCCGCGTTGCAGCGCATCCCGGTTGAGCAGCGCTGGGACACCCTCACCGCGCTGGTGCAACACGCCGAAGACGCCGGCGACCACAATCTGCCGTTGATGTATTGGTATGCCGCCGAACCGGCGGTCGGCCAGGACCCGGTCAAGGCCGTCGCGCTTCTCAAGCAGTGCAGGATCCCCGTCGTGCGCGAGTTCATCGCCCGCCGCCTCGCCACCGCCAGTCTCAAGACGGTGGCCAGCAAATAGCCGCGAGCGGACCAAACCTTCCGCAAGTGCGAAGCCATGCTTTGGAGGAGCCCTTCGGTGAGAGACAACGCTCGCCCTCACCCCGTCCCTCTGAACACTGACTTTGGTAGGGACATCGCGCTGCGATGTCCCCGCCCGCGAAGCAGCGGGCGGCATCGTTGCGCCGCTGAACGCGGCGCGGACGGCGCAGCGCGCCGTCCCTACCAGGTTCGTGGCCGCTGCGGACTAGGGCGTGCGACCTTTGGAGCGAATCTCAGAAAGACAGCTGTCGCTCTCTCCCTCTCCCTGGGGGAGAGGGCCGGGGTGAGGGCGAGCGTCGGATTCCACTGCATAGCATCTCTGCGGCTTCCCACCCGCGGGGCATGAACCAGCAGAAATTCATTCGTGAAAATTCGTGCAATTCGTGTCACTTGGTGTCTATTCGTGGTTAAGGCAAATCAACGAAAGGCATCGTAATGACAGCGACGCAGATTCGACAGAAGGATGCAGTCTTCTACTTTGTCGCTTATCCGTCGGAAGACCTCTTGACCAAGGTGCGGTTCATCAGCCGGTTTTACGACGAAGGCGAAACCATCAAACCGGAGGAAGTCCAGGCCGAGGACGATGTCGGCCAGTTCATCGCCCGCATCGAACGGAGCGACAAAGCCTTTCAACGGATGCTGTCGCGCTCCAAGGTGAAGTCCATCCGGAACTTCTACGAAACGGCCGTATCGCAGCCGCCCATTCCGGGCACCGTGCTGTTGTTTACGCCGCAACGATTGCGTTTCCAGCCGTTGAACGAGGGCAACCCTATCGGTCACCTCCAGGAGCCGGAAGAGAAATTTCTGATCATCGACGGCCAGCATCGCCTGGCCGCGCTGCAATTCTACGAACGCACTCATCCCGACGAAGCCAGAAACATCCACGTGCCGTGTGTGATCTTCGACGGCCGGAGCGACGATTTCGCGACGGAGATGTTCGTGATCATCAACTCGACCCCCACGCGCATCAACAAGAGTCACCTGGTGGACCTCTACGAACGGGTTTCGTGGGCGGAGCCGGACCGGCGGTTTGCGGCGCGGATCGTGGAGATGCTCTACAGCGAGGGTGACAGCCCGTTGCGTTATCGGATCAATCGCCTGGGCGGACGAAGCAAGCAGGAGAAATGGATTTTGCAGGCCGAGCTGTTTAACGAGGTCCATCGTTGGGTGCGACAGGCATGGTCGAAAATCGGGAAAGAAGGCACCGACAAGCCAGCCGCCCAACGCTACTACCGCAAAGTGCGGGATTTCCTGAAAGCGTGCGCGCAAGTGTGGAGCGACGCCTGGGGCAACGACAACTACATGGTCACCAAGCCGGTCACGCTCAAGGCGATGATTCGCGTTTGCGCCGATCTCACCGGGCAGGATGCGGAACCGGAGGAAGGGCGCATCGAACGCTGGCGCGGACGGCTGTCGTCGTGGACGGAAAAGGCGCGCGAATTCCGGAACGAAGGGTTTTACGAGCGGTTCCCGGCCAAAGGCCAGATCGAGCGCGTCGCCCGAATTCATCGTGAACTGGGCCGCGCGGCCGGGATTCAAGCACGGTCCGCGGGGCGCAAAGGTGCGCGGTCAGAAGACTCGTAACGCGCGTTGGGCCCCGGCGCGGAAGCGCGCTCAAGCCCGCGCTCCGGGGCGGGGCGTTTACGCCGCTTCAACACGGCCTGAGAAACGGCGCGCTCGCGGAAAACACCATCAGGAAAACCCGCTCGCACAAATCAATCGAGACATGATTGCCCGTATTTGGCATGGCTACACAAAACCGGAGAACGCCAACGCCTATCACCAATTGCTCGCCAGGAAGATTCTCCCCGGCATTCATCGCGTGACAGGCTTTCACGGAACCTACCTCCTGCGTCGCGATCTCAAAGAAGAGGTCGAGTTCATCACACTGACGCTTTGGGATTCGCTGGACGCGATTCGGGAGTTTGCCGGCCAGGACTATGAAATAGCGGTTGTTCCGCCGGAGGCGAGGGAGCTGCTGACCCGATTCGACGAACGCTCCGCGCACTACGAGACGACTTGGTGCCCGTGACGCGCGTCTTCACCTGCGCCCATCGTAAAAGACGCGGAGACGGGATTTATCACGAGCGGTCCGCCGGGGAAAAAGCACCCAGCGGGCAATGAGCACGAGCAGCTCTTTCCATCCGTACAGTTCCACTTTGCGGAGAGAGGTGACCGGCGGACAGGCGCTAAGGATTCTCATGCTCAACCTGTGTGCTCTGCTCCACCGTCTCAACCGCCATCCGAAATCGGCGTCTTCACCCGCAAACATCTCCACGTTGAATCCGCCCAGGGCGCGAAAGACGTCGCCGCGGCAAAAGATGAAACAACCGGGAGTCAATTTCAGCCAGCGGACCACCGGGTTCGACAGGAAAAGAAAGCAGCGGGCCACCAGGTCCGGCTTGTCGTAGCGCAGGACGGTGCCGCCGCCGATGCAGGTGTTCGTCTCGAGCAAGGTCAGCATTTCGGCCAGCGTGCCGGCCCTCACGTGCGTGTCGGCATCGACAAAGAGAAACCAGTCGCCGGTCGCGGCGCTCGCGCCCGCGTTTCTCGCGCGTGCAATCTGGTTGATGGGTTCAAAAAGAACCCTGGCTCCGAAGTTTCGCGCGATCTCGGCTGTCGCGTCGGTGGAATTATTATCCACAACGATGATTTCGGATTCCAAATCCGAACGCGCGTTAGCGCGCAAGGCCGATGAGAGATGCTGCAGACAGCTTGCGATGCGTTTGGCTTCGTTGAAGGCTGGAATGATGACCGAAAGCTTCATGGCGAGCCTCCTTTCGCTTTTGCGCACGCATTGGGCCCATGAACGACCCCCTCACCCGATCCCGCGACTGCGGGACCACCCTCTCCCCCATTGGGGGAGAGGGACGGGGTGAGGGGGCGGTTCATGGCGAACTCACAGTGCCACTGCATTGAGCTATTGACCGGCACCGGTGGAATCTGTCACGGACGCCGGCGAATCATGGAAATAAATCGACACCATTCGCCAGTTGCGGTTTCTTTTCGACAGGATGAAAGGCAACGTTCGCATCGCGCTCATTGGCGAGTACAACCCCGAAGTCAGGGCGCACGTGGCGATTCCCAAAGCACTCAAGCTCGCGGCCGAAGCGTTGGCTCGCGCAGTGGAACCCGTCTGGGTCGCCACACCATTGCTCGACAGGAACGCAGAAAAAGAACTTTCGGCGTTCGATTCGATCTGGTGTGTCCCCAACAGCCCTTACGCCAGCATGGAAGGCGCGCTGCGAGCCATTCGATTCGCGCGCGAGTCAGGCCGGCCCTTTCTCGGCACGTGCGGTGGTTTTCAGCATGCCCTCATCGAATACGCACGAAACGCACTGGGCCTCAGCGAAGCCGACCATGCGGAATCGAACCCGGACACGGCGATGCCGTTGGTGTCGCGGTTGACCTGCCCGCTTCCCGGCGCGCGAGGGAAAATCCGGTTGAAAGCGGGTTCCCAGCTCGGCGCGATCTGCGGCAAGACCGAAATTGTCGAAAACTACAACTGCAACTTTGGCCTGAATCCGCGTTACGCATCGCTGCTGAACGACGGAAAGCTGAGAATTTCAGGCAGAGACGAAAAGGACGAAGTTCGCGCCGTGGAGTTGGCCGGACACTCGTTTTTCATCGCGACGCTGTTTCAGCCGGAGCAATCGGCGTTGACGGGGGCGGCGCATCCGCTCATCTGCGCCTTCGTGCGTGCCGCGCTGGATTCCAAATGAACAAAATCTTGCCACGTTCACCTGATTTCAGTGAAAACTGATTCCGCACCTGCATGAAACCCCTTGTTATCACTTCACTGCTGCTTTTCATCAATCCCGCCCTCCACGCGCAGAGCAACGCCGACGCCGACCCGTTGCCCGCGCTCGTGCAGATCCTCCGCGACTCCAGCGAACCGCAGATGCAGCTTGATATCCTGCGCGGGTTGAGCGCGGCGTTCAAAGGCCGACGTCAGGCGCCAATGCCGAAAGGCTGGGGGACGGTCGAAACGAAACTGAGTCAGAGCCCGAACGCCGATGTGCGCACATTGACACAGTCGCTGTCGCTGACCTTCGGCAGCGCTCAGGCGCTGGCCGCGTTGAGGAAAATACTCGCTGATCCGGGCGCGAACCTGAACGCGCGTCGGACGGCGCTGGATTCGCTCCTCGGCGCGAAAGACTCCGGGTTAACGGAAATTCTGTTGGGGTTGTTGAAAGACCCGGACTTGCGCGGCGCCGCCATCCGTGGACTGGCCGCGTACAACGACCCGAAAACACCTGAAGCGATTCTGGAGGTTTACGGTTCGCTCGCAGGTTCCGAGAAGCGCGACGCGCTGAACACACTCTCATCACGCGTTCCGTTCTCGAAACTGATGATTGCCGCCGTGGGCGACGGCAAGATTCCCCGCAACGCGCTGACAGCGGAAATCATCCGCCAATTACGCAACCTCAAGAACCCGGACATCGATGCCGAGTTGCAAAAAGTCTATGGCACCATCCGCGAAAGCAGCGCCGACAAGAAACAGGAGATGGAACGCTACAAGCAGATTTACTGGGCCGGCGGCTCGCAGCCTGGCGACGCGCCGCGCGGTCGCGCCGTGTTTGCGCGCATCTGCCAACAATGCCACACGTTGTTCGATGCGGGCGGCAAAGTCGGCCCTGACCTTACCGGCTCGAATCGCGGCGACCTCGACTACATTCTGCAGAACATCATCGATCCGAACGCCGTCATCCCGAACGAATACCGCGCCTCGACGATTGACATGAAGGACGGCCGCAGTATCACTGGCATCGTGAAACAGCAGGACGACAAATCGGTGACCGTCCTCACCCAAAACGAAACACTCGTGCTCCCTCGAAATGAGATTGAGTCGGCGCAACACAGCCAGCTTTCGATGATGCCGGAGGGATTGCTCGCGCCGCTGAATGACCAGGAGGTGCGCGACCTGCTTTACTACCTCAGCCGACCCGGCCAGGTGCCATTGCCTGCGGAGAAGGCCGGCAACTGAACGGCCCCTGACCCGCCCTTCGGGCACCCTCTCCCCCTCCGAGGGGGAGAGGGATGGGGTGAGGGGGTAAGCTTTCTTCGTTTGCCACGGCCTATCCTCCGAAAAATTTCGCGCATTGGACCCCTGAACCGTAGCAGCCGACGTGAGGAGGCTCATTTTTCAAAATCCGAAATCCGAAATCCGAAATCCGAGATTGATCGGAGCCTCCTCACGTCGGCTGCTACGAGGTTCAGGGGGAGTTTCCACGGTTTTCCAACCGCTGATTGGAAATCTCTTTTGGCAACGAGCATAAAAGCTTGTGCTCCCGTGTGGTCTCAAGTCCCGCGGGGAGTCCTCGGCCCGGCGCCCCCGGCGTCAGCGGCGGGTGGCTTAGGCAGAAGGCGGACGATGACGACGATCAACCCCGCCACGACGAGAACGAGAATACTCCAGAACAACCAGCCGCGCACGCCCGTAAGCGGCTCGCCCTGGGTCCACGCCGCCTTCTTCAACACTTCTTCGACGCCAAGCGTCGCGACGGCTTTGTCCGCCGACAGCAACTTCATCGCGACCAGGCTGAGATCGTAGCGCGGCGCCGAGGCCAACGGGTTGCCGTAGTACAGCATTGGCGATTCTGTCGCTTTGAAGACGATTCGCGTGACCGGCTGGCTCATGCGGAAGTTGTCTAGTTCGAACGGTGGGTTATCCCCGTTGTCGGTTTCCAGGAAAAACGTGTCGGTTCGCGGAGCGTCGCTCAGCACGAGGGTTAACGGGAGGTCCTTCGAATCGGTGGTCCGTTTCCATTCGGCGCCGCCCAGTTCCCGGCGGAACCGGCCGCCCCGGCCATCCGGCACTTCTTCCCACACCCGAACGCTGCGCTGGAAAAGCGTGTTCCGAGGACGGCAATCGAGGCGGGTCACCGGAAGGTTCGGTTTGGGGAGCGTGATCTTCCATCGCGAAAGTCGCGGCTGCTTCGGATCGTTGGCGGGCGCAACGATCGGGGTGAGCACGCGTGTGAGGGATGTGCGTTCCAACAGATAAGGCACTTGTTTGCCATCGCGCACGAGGCGAAGGTCCGCCAGGTCCTGACGCGCGTGCGTCAGGACGTCGAGGTCCAGTTCGACATGCTGCGGTCCCGGCCGAACGGATTGCATCGGCTTGCGGTAGCGCCATGGGCTGGTATCCAACGCCGCGCCGGTTTCCGAGAGCCCCGGCAACACTTCGGGCGGACGGTACTCCGGGTTGGGTGTCAGCCTGCCAGGCGCGATGGTGGCCGTCTGCGCGTTCTTCAGTTGCGCGGCCAATCCGCCGAGATCGTAGCGGGCAGCCGGGCAGTGGCTGTTTCCAGCGTAAAGCAGGTGCTGGTCCGCCTGCCGGGCTTGAAAGAGCATAAAGACCGGCCGCAGTGAGGCGCTGACGGCGGAGATGACCAGCGGCGGACTGTCGAGATTGCGGATGATCAGAATCAATTCGCGCGCACGCACCTGGTGATCGAGCGGCAATGTCGTCTTTCGGACGTGAGTGAGGTCGCCGGTATCCAACGCGTAGATGAATCCTCGTGCCACGTCCGTCTCGCGAATTTCCTCGCCGACGATCTCGGGGACCCGCGCCACAATATCGCGTTGAAACAGTGCTTCCGGCGTCTCGAATTCGACCGTGGCCAGAGTCAGATTCGCTGCTCCAAGGTCGAGGACCAGCCGCGTGTCGCCGTCCGCTTCTTCGCGCGATTTCACCCTTACGGCGACAGGTTCGGTCGGGACAGCCACGGCGTCGGCCACGTGCAGACGCGCGGCGGTGAAGGCCGCCGGAGACGACCGCTGGTCGTCCAGCGTTACGCGCAGCCAGGGCCACGTGGCGGAAGGAAAGCGCAAGGTGAGTTCACTCGCTCCGCTCTGGCGGAAAACCGGAACGCCATCGGCAATCGCGGTGAAGCGTTGACCGTCCCGTGAACCTTCGAGGCGCGCCGCTTTGATGAATTCACGCTCCGCTGTGTCGAGCGTCACGGCGTTGATTGGAACGTCGATCCCGGTTTCGATATTCAGCACCGTGACCGCGCCGCGCAAGGCCGGCTTGAAGGATTTGGCGGCGCGGACGGGAGCGGGTTCCGGTGCGGGACGCTGAATGAGGAACGGGACCTCGTTTCCGGCCGAATCCGCGAGGCGCAAATCTTCGAGCGAAGGCCGCAAAGCGTCGAGTGTCGCAGGAGGCAGCGCGACTTTGACCAGCCCGGGCGCCGGGACCTCCATTGGCTGTCGCTGCTGCCATTCGGTGAACGTTGCCGCAACCGAATGGCCGGCGACGAAGCTCGCGAGCAGCAGCCCCGCAAGGTCACGGTCCCGGCGAAAGAGGAGTTTCGTTTTCATCAGCCCTGGCAAGGGTGGAGGTGAATCGCTGATAGAGGAACGACGCGACGATCGCGATCACGGC
Source organism: Verrucomicrobiota bacterium (assembly GCA_003218515.1). GTDB lineage: Bacteria > Verrucomicrobiota > Verrucomicrobiia > Limisphaerales > AV2 > AV2. The sequence continues at coordinate 9,660 of QHNT01000121.1, forward strand.
GACGCCCATCAGCGCGCCGACGCGATAAAGCTGGGCCAGCTTCGCAAGGTCGTGAAAGAACAGCTTCAAGAGCGTGACGCCCAGCAGCGCGAGCGCGGCGTAACGTGCCGGGGCGATCCCCTTGACCAGACCCGGCACGAGCAGCACGAGTGCAAACAGCGCCCAGGCGATACTGTAAGTCATGTCGCGCGTGAAGTTTCCCGAAAACTTGAACGTCAGCGCGGCCGTTCCGGGTTCGGCGAAAAAGTCGGCGATCTGGATGTTCACGAGCAGAAACGCCAGCACCGTGCCCAGGGTGTAAAGCATGGCGGGCGCCTTGATCGTCAGGACGCGGTCACGCGGCGGCGCGAGGAGGCGCGCGCCGGCAAACAGGCTGAGGGTTACCAGTCCGTAAGTGTAGAGATACCAGTTCAGGATGGGAGTGGCGCTGCGCGGGTGGTAGCTCAGCACGGCGGGGTTGAGAGCCAGTCGAACGAACGCCGTGGCCAGCAGCGCCAGGCCGGTGAGGCGCAGTCCGGGGTGAGGGACGCGGTGGAACAGCCAGCACAACGCCGCGCCTTCCAGCGCCCACGCGATCGTCAGCCATTGCCGCTCGTATTGGATCGGGAAAATCAGCGTGATGAAGAACAAGGCGCTGCCGCCGAACAGCGCCAGTTGTGTCATGCGCGCGGGAGAATCTGCCGGCACGGTCCTGAGCACACCGACCAGCCCGAGGATCGCGGGCAGGGCAAAAGCCGCCGGGAGCAGACCCATGATCTGATTGGGCCAGGCCGCCTTCACCAGTTGATGCACCAGGAAGAATTGCGCCGGACCAGCCAGCGCTGCCGCAAACCACGGTCCCTTAACCTGAGCGAATTGCCGAATCGCAAACGGAAATATCGAGAACACGACGTAGAACGCCAGATACCAGGTTAGCGCTGGAACGGCGAGATCCACCGTGAACAGGCGCAGATGCCACGCGTGTTCAAGCGCGGCCACGCAGCCCAGGCCGATGAGCGTCAGCCATTCGAACTTGAGCTTCCAGGTCACCGCCAAGAGCATCGCGACCAGCAGCATCGCCAGTCCAAACACCGGCGACGGATTCGCCAGCGGCAGCCGCCCGACCATCATCACGAGAAGGGCGAACGGCAACACAACGGCGAAAGAAGGAATCTGCTCCGCCAGGTCGTCGCTCAGGTCCGATGCCTGATCGGCGCCGGTCTTCTTTGCGGGCAGTCTGCGCCCCAGCCACGCGCCGGCCGCCAGGAAGAAAAGCGCACAGACACCCACAACGAGCAGCAGCGTTGGCAATCCGGTGAGTTCGGCCGGGATCTTGAACAGCACGCCCGCGGCGGCAACCAGCGTAAGCCCCAATACCGCCAGCACCGGCACGGCTGAGGCTGCCAGCGCCGCCAGCAGGACAGCCAGGAGGTCCACCAGCAGGATCACCGGCCAGATCAGCACGGTCAGTTCCGCCAGCTTGAAGATCGGCAGCAGCAGTACCACCAATGCCACCGGCGGAAAGAGCAGCGACCACGTCGGCGGCGCCGGGTCCCCATCGCGGCGCTGCAGAGCGAATGGCAACAACGAGTGGAATGCGGCGAAGATGAGAGTGAACACCAGCGCTGCCGGCAGAAGTTGATTGCTGACCCGCGTCCCCAACCACACCGCCAATAAAACAAACATCACCCCGCCCGCCAGTGGCTGCGCCACCACAATCCGGCGATCAAGCCGCGTGAGAAAAAGCGCGCCCGCATCCACCACAAACCCGAAGCTGAATAGCAGCCAGGGCCTGAGGCCGAGGGATTCAAAGCCTGCAAAGTAGAACGTGAAGGCGAACGCCACGCTGGCAAGCGCAGCCGTGGAAAGGCTGAAAAACCAGTCGTCCTCCTTGCGGCTCCGCGCGAGCTTTGTGGCTCCCAGCCAGAGTCCATTGAACAGGAGAAGTATTGTCATCGGGATCAGCACCTTGTTTCCGAGGAAGTATTGTTCGCGTCGGAAAAACTCGGCCGCCCAGCCGACTTGCATGATCACCGTGCCGGCAGCGGCGAGTGCGCCAAGGTAAAACCATCGCTGATACAGCGCCACGCCAAGCAGTCCGGCATCCAGCAGCGCGATGTAAGCGAACAAGGCCACCGGCGCGTCCTGCCCGGTCGATAGCAACACCGGTGTGAGGAAACCGCCGAGCATGCCCAGAAGCGCGATCACCTGCGCGTCCAGGCGCACTGCCAGAAGGAAGGCGGCCGCTGTGACCAGCGTCATCAGGATGAACGTCGGAACCGGCCCGAAGAACGGGAAATGGTAAACCGCACGGCAGGCAAACGTGACGGCGTAGAGGATCAGAATGCCCGTGGCACAAAGCGTGTGAGCGGTGATTGAATAGTCCTTCCGGCGCATCACCATGCCCCCGGCGACCAATCCGATTCCAACCCGGAAACCGAGCGCGACCCGGACTTCCGGCGGGATGAGATCGTGTTCGAAAGAGTATTTGACGAAGTAGGCCACGCCCAGGAACAGCGCGAGGCCGCCGATCCAGGCGAACAACTTCGCCCCCATGA
>QHNT01000122.1 GCA_003218515.1 Verrucomicrobiota bacterium
CCCCTGGTTGGATTGGGGAATCGCCCGACCGGCTGGACCGGTCGGCGGCGGTTTCGCCATGCCAATTTACTGGGGCAACAACGGCGGGCGCCTGATTGCGTTCGACGTAACGGATGCGGCTGCGCCGAAGTTTCTTTCCGACGTGAATCTCGCCAAGAACGCCTGGTGGAATTTCAGCCCCGCCTACACTGTAAACGGTTTGGTTTTTTTGAGCCACGAAGCGGTGGAAGCGTTCCCGCCCGTTGTGACTGACGGCAAAGACACCAACTCGCCGCCGGTCGATTATTGGGTCCAACGCTGGTACCTCGACGTCGTGGATTACGCCGACGCGGCGAATCCTGCTGTGCGCAAGCCGGTGAACATCCCCGGCTCGCTCAAAGGCGTCGCTCATGCCGGCGAACTGCTCTACACCGTCGGTCAGCACTGGACTAATGGGACGAACTGGTGGTGGGATGGCACGGAATACCTCGACGCCAGCGCATACGATGGCGTTGAAGCGCACCTCATCGACTCGCTGAAGCTCTCCAGCTACTGGCCGCACCCGGTGCTGGTCAACAACGACGACGTTTTCGTCGGTCATCCGTCGGAGACCACCACCGTGAAGAATCTGCTGGAAACCTGGACATTATCGAGCGCCGGCAAGTTCACGCAACTCAGCAGGACCGAATTGTCGGGCGGGGCGCAAAATTTTGCCACCTTTGGCGATCTGCTAGCCGCTCAAATCGAAAACCAGGTCAGCCTGTTCAACGTGACCGATCCGACTGCGCCAGCATTGCTCGTCACCAGCGATCCGCCCGGCTGCGTCTGGTTCGATTTGAACAAAGCGGACGGCGCGCTCGACCGTGCGCTCTGGCTGCCGCTTGGGGTTTATGGCGTTTCAATCATCTCTTTGCCGGCGACGCCTTAGCCGGAACGATTCAGAGGAATAGGGAGGGCAGCCGCCTCGGCTGCTGTTCGGCGCGCCCCGCGTCGAATTCTCTGCATCAAGAGGACAAACCATCCGGTCGGGCGTCTGGCGCCGGAATGCCAACGGCGAGGGCGCCGTTGGCAGCGCCCGAGGCGGGCGCGCTCCCTGATTTCAACTGAATCGTTCCGGCTTAGTCTAGCCGGTCGTGGCGGCGGCCATGCGTCTCGCGGGCGGAATCGCCGAGGCAGGGCCGCGGCGACGGGCGCGGCGCGTCGAAGGAATTGTCGGCAAAAATCTGGCGCGGGTTCGTCTGCAAATGCGCGGCGATTTCCGCCAGGCAGACGGCGCCAAACTCCTGCAATTTCCTTTCCCCCACTCCGCTGATGCGCGCGAACTCGCTTTCGTTCGTCGGATATTGCCGCGCCATTTGCCGCAGCGAAACGTCCGAGAAAATGATGTAAGGCGGCACGGCCTGTTCGTCGGCGAGTCGTTTGCGCAGCTTCCGCAACGTCTCGAACAACACTTCGTCGCACGCAATTTCGCCGGCGCGATGTTTCTGCGGCTCCGGCGCGGCGACCGGTTTGGTCAGCGTGACGGTCTTGCGTTGCGACAACGCCGCGCGGCCTGCCGGCGTCAGTTCGATCACGGCATAGCGGTCGGTTGATTGTCGCAGATAACCCAGCCGTATCAGCTCCCGCGCGATAGTCTGCCACTCGCTCCGGGTGTGTTCCCGGCCGATGCCGCAGGTGGAGAGTTTGTCGTGCCGCCATTTGCGGACTTTTTCCGTGTCGGCGCCGGTGAGCACCTCGATGGCGTGATTCAGACCGAGGTTGAAGCCGCTCTTTTCCCGGATGCGATAGACGCACGATAGAAGCTTTTGCGCGGCAAGCGTGCCGTCGTAGTTCTCGCGCGGCGACAGGCAGTTGTCGCAGCCGCTGCAGTTGGTTTCCTGAAACGTCTCGCCGAAGTATTCGAGCAACGCGCGCCCCGCCGGCAGGTCGGAATTTCCGCGTAATGCACCATCTGCTGCAATTGCTGGCGGGCGATCCGCTGCTCTTGCGCGTCGGTCTTTTCCTCGATGAACTGCGTCTGCTTGACGACATCCCCGGCGCTGAAGAGCAGCAGACATTCGCTGGGCAGGCCGTCGCGGCCGGCGCGGCCCGTCTCCTGGTAGTACCCCTCGATGTTTTTGGGCAGATCGTAATGAATCACGAAGCGGACATTCGGTTTGTTGATGCCCATGCCGAACGCGATGGTGGCGCAAATCACCCGGACTTCATCGCGCAGAAACAGCTCCTGATTGCGGGCGCGGTCGCCGGACTCCATGCCAGCGTGATACGGCGCGGCCTTCACGCCATCGGCGGTCAGCCTTGCGGCGACGCTCTCGGCCGTCTTGCGGCTCTGGCAGTAAACGATTCCGCTCTCGTTCGGGCGCGCGCGAACGAACGAGAGCGTTTGTTCGTAGGGTCGGGCCTTCGCCGCGACGCGGTAGGTGAGGTTGGGCCGGTTGAAGCTCGCGACGTAACAACCCGGCTCGCGCAGCTGGAGCAGCCGGACGACGTCCGCGCGAACGCGCTCGGTAGCCGTGGCCGTGAGCGCCATCATCGGCGCATTTGGAATCAAGTCGCGCAACTGCGCGAGCTGCCGATATTCCGGGCGAAAGTCATGACCCCATTCGCTGATGCAATGCGCCTCGTCAATGGCGAGCAGGTTCACGTCCCACTTCTGCAAATCGGCCAGAAACCCGGAAAGCATCAGCCGCTCCGGCGCGACGTAGAGCAGGCGGAATTGGCGGTTGTGGATGCCGCGCAAGCGCGCCCGCGATTCGTGCGCTGCGAGTGACGAATTCAAGAACGTGGCGGCCACGCCGCCGGCCCGGAGCGCGTCCACCTGGTCCTTCATCAACGCGATGAGCGGCGAGACCACGACCGTCAGTCCGGGCCGCGTCAGCGCGGGCAGTTGAAAGCAGAGCGATTTGCCTCCGCCCGTCGGCAGCAGCGCAAAAACGTCCTTGCCCGCCAGCACATCGCTAATGATCTGTTCCTGCAACGGCCGGAACGAGGTGAAGCCAAAGTATTGTTTGAGCAGCGGCAGGAGTTGGAGATCGGTTTTCATGTCCGAAAAATCGGACGACGTATGCCAAGTTCAACGATGTCCGGCAACTGAAAACCTGACTGAAATTTTGCTGGCTAAAAAAACTTGCGCGGCGGAGGGCCCGGCGTTAGATAGTTTGCACATTTGCCAGAAATCCGCGCGAGCCAGGTGCCGGCGACAGTTGCTCCGTCGGCAATGGCTCCGGGCAGTTCCTAAGAAAGGCGATTATGTCTGACGAAATTGATACGTCCAAACCCGCCGGTCTTTCGCGGCGTGGCTTCCTCAAAGGACTGGGTGCCGGGTCTGTGGCGACGGGCCTGCTCTCCCCCGCCGGTCTTAAGGAGGCCCTCGCCAGGGAAGGAGGCGTCGTCGGTCCGGGCGAAGTCCCCGTCACTCTTAAAATCAACGGACAGAACCGCAAGCTCAGCGTCGAGCCGCGCGTGACTTTGCTCGATGCGTTGCGCAACCGGCTCGACCTCACCGGGTGCAAAAAGGTCTGTGACCGCGGCACGTGCGGCGCGTGCACCGTGCTGGTGGACCGCCATCCGGTTTATTCCTGCTCCATGCTGGCCGTTGAAGCCGAAGGTCACGAAATCACGAGCATCGAAGGGCTGGGCACGCCGGAACGAATGAACGAAGTGCAGAAGGCTTTCGTGCACCACGACGCCCAGCAGTGCGGCTTTTGCACCCCTGGATTCGTCGTGGCCTGCTCCGCGTTTGTCCGAAAACATCCTAACGCCACGCTCGAACAGGTGCGCGCCGGGCTCGGCGGCAATCTGTGCCGCTGCGGCACCTATGCCGGCATGATGCTCGCCGTGGTGGACGCGGCCAAGAAAGGAGGAGCGTGATATGGCAAAAGTTGATTGGCCCGCCGCAGACAAGCGGACGCTCATCGGCAAACGCATCGACCGCATCGACGGCCCGTTGAAGGCCACCGGCGCGGCGAAATACTCTTACGACATCAACCGTCCGGGCATGCTCTGGGCGAGAGCGGTCACTTCGCCCTATGCTCACGCAGAGGTCACCAGCATCGACACCCGCGCGGCGGAAGCCTTGCCCGGAGTCAAGGGAGTTTGGCGCGACACGGAAAAGGAAGTGCGCTACGCGGGAGAAATCGTTGCTGCCGTCGCCGCTGAAACAGAGGAGATCGCGCAAGAAGCGGCCACGCGGATCAGGGTGCAATACAAACCGCTGCCGCACCAGGTCGTGGACGATGATCCGAAGTTTTTCGACGCCGCGAAGGACAAGCTGAACAAACGCGAGGAGGGGAATGTGGACGATGCCTTCGCCAAAGCCGACAAAGTTGTTGAAGGCGAGTATGGCATTCCCGTCATCGCCCACTGCTGCCTGGAATCCCACGGCCAAGTGACCGAGATGCGCGACGGTGAACTGCATGTCTGGCCGTCGACTCAAAACGTGTCGCGTTACAGCGACCAGCTCGGCGGCGCCGTGGGCGTTGACCAAAACAAGATCCACGTCGAGTGCCAATACATGGGGGGTGGATTCGGCTCCAAATTCAACTCCGACAAATGGGGCACGATCGGCGCGCTGTTGTCCAAGCAGACCGGCCGGCCGGTCAAACTCCTCCTGGAACGCGACATCGAGTTGATGACCGCAGGGAATCGTCCATCCGCCTATGCCAGAATCAAGGTCGGCGCGCAAAAAGATGGAACCCTCACCGCTGTGGAAGCGGATATCTGGGGCACGGGAGGCAATGGCGGTTACAACCCGCCGCCGGTTCCTTACGTGTTTAAGGTGCCCAACACGCGGCTTACCGCAAAGGGCATCCGGACCAATCGTGGCGGTCAGCGTGCCTGGCGCGCGCCGAGCCATCCCCAGGGCTGCTTTCTGACCATGTCCGCGCTCGCCGACACGGCGGCGGCGTTGAAGATGGATGAACTCGAGTTCTTCCTGAAGAACGTTTCCTTGACGGACCGCGCAGAGGTCTATACCGAAGAACTCAAAATCGCCGCCGATTTGATTGACTACAAAAGGAAAGCGCATCCGCGCGGCGATCCAACGCCCGGCCCGGTTAAACGCGGATTGGGAATGTCGATTCATACTTGGGGCGGGATGGGCCATCCGTCCGAGTGCGATGTAACGATCAGTCCCGACGGTTCGGTGGAAGCCAGGCTGGGTTCGCAGGACCTGGGCACAGGCACTCGAACCGTCATTGACATCGTCGTCGCCGAGACGCTCGGTCTGCCGCTCCATGCCGTCAAAGTCCAAATCGGCAAGAGCGATTATCCCGCTTCCGGCGGCTCGGGTGGCAGCACAACCGTCGGCGGTGTTTCAGCCTCGTCAAGGCTGGCGGCCACCGCCGCGCTAAACGCGCTTTTTGAAACAATCGCATCGAAACTCGACACCGCCGCGGACAATCTCGAAGCCGTCCGCGGCGAGATTCGCCAGAGTGACAAGCCCGAGAATAAAATGTCCTGGAAAGAGGCCTGCGCCTTGCTCGGCGTCAATGCCATCACCAAGCGCGGCTCGAACAATCCGGGCGAAAGTCAGAAAATGCATCTCATGGATGGCGGTGTTGGAGGCGCGCAAATCGCCGACGTCTCGGTAGACATTGAAACCGGCATCGTCACGATCAATGAGATGGTTGCCGCGCAGGATTGCGGTCTGGTCATCGACCTCAAAACGGCCGAAAGCCAGGTTTACGGCGCACTCATCATGGGGATCACTTACGCGCTTTTCGAGGAAGCTGTTTATGATGTGAAGACCGGCCGGATGCTCAATGCGGACATGGAGTTTTACCGACTCGCCGGAATCAAGGACGTCGGCAACCTCAAAGTCCACATGATGACTGGCAAAGGTTACGACGAACGCGGAGTCGTTGGACTGGGCGAGCCGCCCGTGATTTCGCCTGGCGCCGCCATCGCGAATGCGGTCGCCAACGCTCTCGGCGTGCGCGTGCCGCAACTGCCGTTGACTCCGGACCGCGTGATAGCAGTGCTGCAGAAGGGAGGCAACCTCGCATGAAATCATTCGAATACGCAGCCCCAAAAACGTTGAAGGAAGCCGCCGCGCTGCTCAGCGACAAGTGGGGGGAAACAGAAATCCTCGCCGGCGGCACCGACCTCGTCACGTCGCTCAAACAGCACATCACCGAACCGAAACGGGTCGTCAGTTTGCGAAACATTTCGGAGATCAAAGGCATCGAGATCGAAAAGAAAGACGTGCGCATCGGCGCGATGACCACGCTGGCGGAATTGGCGGAGGACAAAAACATAAAGGAACACTTCCCCTCTTTGGTCACGGCAGCCATCGGGGTTGGCAGCCCGCAGTTGATGTCCGTTGGCACGGTGGGCGGTGACCTGTGCCAGCGACCGCGTTGCTGGTATTACCGCAATGGATTCGGGCTGTTTGCCAAACACGAGGGCGCGTCGCTCGTGCGCGAAGGAGAAAACCGTTACCACGCCATCTTCAGCAATGACGGCTCCGCGCTGTTCGTCAACCCGTCCAGTTTCGGCCCGGCGCTGATTGCGCTTGGCGCGACTATCGCGGTCAGCGGGCCGAAAGGCAAAACGCGCAAGGTCCCGGCGGAAAAATTCTTCCAGACGCCGAAAACGGAGAGTGACCGCGAAACGTCGCTTAAGCCGAATGAAATCCTGACCTCCATTTTCATTCCCATCAAAGGCCTGAGAAACGCCACGTACGAAGTGAGGCATCGGCACGGGCTCGATTGGCCTTATGTCACCGCGAGCGTCGCGTTCCAGATCAAAGCCGGGACTGCGTCAGACGCCCGTGTGGTGTTGGGCCACGTCGCGCCGGTGCCGTGGCATTCGGCAGGCGCGAGCAAGGGGTTGAACGGCGCAAAAGTGGACGCGGCCTCGGCAGCGAAGTGCGGTGAGGCCGCAGCGCAGGGAGCGAAACCGCTCAGCAAAAACGGCTACAAGGTCCAGCTTGTCAAAGCCGCGGTAAAGCGCGCGGTGCTGGCGGCCGCAGCCTGAGAAATGCAAATCGACCCATAGCGCGTGAAGGAACACGTCATTTACTATTATGAATACGTCCGAGGCACCTCAAAGATTTCAGGTTCCCTGCCCCAACATGCGTTGCAAGGAAATGTATTATCACGGCCAACCGGAGGACGAATACGCCAGCGGCATTTACTGGTGCTCGAAAACGCAAGAGAATTTCGGCCCAGACGGCCAGCCGGTCGGCAAAACTGACTGTTGCGCAGGACGCTCATGTTATGTAGGTTAAATTCAAATTTCAGAGTCTGGTTGGTAGAGAAAGGACAGTTATGAAAATGAAATTAGCCATTGCAGTTGTCGTGCTGGCGACGGCCACCGCGTTCGCCGGGAAGCAATCCACGCCGACCATCTCCGGCGATTATCTGGAAGTGCGTTCGTGCGACGTTTACACCGGCCCCTGTTTCGCCAACGCGGAGATGGGCCTCACCGGCAAGGAAGGCATGCTGGTCTGGTCGGTCCGCGAAGGGTCGTGGAACGGGGTGAAGCTGGACGGCCTGAACGTCATCGCCGTTGTCCGCACCGACGGCACACTGGGCGACTTACGCTATCAACCGCGCAGCGGCAAAGCCGTGCTGGTCGTCGATACGCTGGCGACACCGAGGCAGAGCGAAGCGCTGGTCGATCTCGCCCGCTCCCTGGCCGGCGGTCTCATCAATGAGGTTGCTGAAGTCAAAACCACGCCCATGGAAGTCGCCATTGGCACGTGCGGCAACAAAGGCTGCGCTTCGGTCAAAGCCGGCAAACTGGTCCAAATCACCACGCGCTGTCTCGGCAGCAAGGACCATCTCTGCGGCAACGAGGAAACCTTCTATCCGCCGCTGACGGAAGTGACCGGCGCGTATCCGGTCGTCACCGAACTGGCCTCGTTTGACGGGACCGGACTGGATCTGACCTGGGCATTGGTCGAGAAACGCAGCGCGTTCATGGGTCACTTCGCTCGGTAAGAGAGAATATTCGCGCGGGCCGGAAGCGTTTGTGTTTCCGGCCTTTTTCTTTTTAATCTGCCGTCGTTGAATGGTGGCAGTGTTTGGCTGTCAAAATTCCACATGAAAAAACTTTCGTTCCTTCTGGGAGTTGCGTTTTGGTTCCAACTCGCGGACAACTCGCGCGCCGGTGATTTTTCAGTCAAAGTTGCCGACAAAGAACCGCCGGGGCAAATCGGCGAGTCCATCCGGAAAATACTTCAACCGAAAGCGGTTCAGTTGCTCGATGGCGACACTCCCGTTTTCGAATTCTGGTTCGGGTCGGAGGTTGCGCTGAAGTCGAAGCCAGGGTCAGCGGACAAGGGGTTGGGTTCCATTCAGGAGACCACCTTGCTCGGAGCCGTGTCTGTCGGGAACGGCCGGCGCGACTATAAAGACAACGAGATTGCCGGAGGCGCTTACACGCTGCGTTTCGGGTTGCAGCCGCAGGACGGCGACCATCTGGGCACCGCGGAATACCCGTACTTCGCCGTGCTGATACCGGCGAAAAACGACACGCAGTTGGACGGGATAACAACGTTCAAAGCAATGACCAAGGCGAGCGGCAAAGACACCGCCTCTGGTCATCCTGTTGTTCTAAGTCTGCGCCCTGTTTCTTCCGACACCGGAGATTTTCCGAAACTCAACGAGCCGACTGCCGAGCATAAGAGCGTGCGCGTCAAAGTGCCGGGCAAAGCCGGCGACGAGAAAACCAGCATTGTATTCGAACTGGTTTACAAAGGGCACGGCCACATCCAGTAGAAGTCACTCCGGGCGTTTCTCCACCAGCTTCACCGGTCCCTGACAGCACATGCACGGACCTGGTGAAAGCGTCTTGATCGCGCAGATGTCGCAATAATAGTAAAGGTCACAGACGACGCCGTTGCGCACCGACTTCATGTCCGTCATTTCAAAAATCTGCGTTTTGGGAAGCACGTGCCCTTTGAGGATGAGTTCCTTTTTGCGCACTTGCTCGTCCACGAACAACGTCTCGGACAATTTCGTCCTCAGCAGCGTGTAGAAAGTTCCGTCTTTTGTTTTGAATCCCCAGATGTGTCCGTGGTTTGTTGGCAAGTCGATGCCATAAACCGCGTGCATGGCTTCCGGCAGGCAGACGATTTTCCCGCGTAAATCCACTTCCTGAAGCTCGGTCTTGCTTTTGGCCTTGCCGGGTTTGACGATTTCGCTTTTATCAGCCGCCATGGCGACCAGCGCAACGGCCCAAACCGCAGTCGCCAGGAACTTCAGGCGATAGCGCCTGGAACTGATTGCATAAGTATTTGGTGGGTGGGGCGAGCGTACTCGCGAGCCGTGAAAGCGCGGACAGTTCAATGCTGCCAATGGCTCGTCAGTAGTCTGCTGTTCCTTTTGGAACCTTATGAAACCTGTTCTATCGTGCATGTTGAAATATTGACTCGATTTGGCGGGTTGCAAGCCCGGTCCAAGTCTGAAGTGACCACGTCCAAAAATTGAAGGTGAGTTGGGGCCATGAACGGTGAGGCGAGACTCCGTCGATCCCTGACCTCCAATGGATAGAAATTAGGGCTCGACGAAGTCTCGCCCCACCCGGTTCATGGAGAGTTGAAGCGCCTTCTCGTAATCCGCGGGTGTATCCATGTCGAAATCAAGTCCGGGGTCGTCCATTTCGCGCAGAGCCACGGCGGATGCGTTGTTCTGCAGGAATTGTTTCAGTGTTTCTTCGCGCGAATCTTTCAGTTGCTCGAAGATCGCTTTGGGCAACACCACCGGATGACGCGGCCGCCCACGCCAGCCCGGCTGGCAAATTTTCTCCGGATGCGCCGCCGCCAAACCCAGCAATGTGCGCAGCGTTTCAAGACGCAAATGCGGCTGATCGCCCAAAACAATAACCCAATGCGTCAACGCTGGATTCCAATCGCCCCAGGATGCGGCGCATTGAATGGAACTGAACATGCCGCGTTCCGGTTTCAGGTTAGTGATGCGGTTGCACGCCGGAAAACCGAGCCGGTCGAGTTCCCCGCTTGTCGTTTGATCCCCGACTGCATGCACCACGGCGATTTGTCGCGCGCCTGCGGCCTGCCATTGCGTGACGAGATGTCCAAGTACGGAAGTCTTGCCCCAAGGCAAAAGTAATTTGGGTTTGCCCATCCGCGACGACGCGCCCGCTGCAAGAATAATGACACCGCAGGCATTCATGGAAGTCACATCGTTTCGTGGCGCTGATGAAAAGACATGGGGCCACAATTTAGCCCTGGTGAAAACGAATGAAAACAACGAACCAATCTTCTTGACGACTGCCCGTCTCTATCCACGGCCGCTTCCTGTCAAACCGGCTTCGTCCAGGGCGCGGCGGAGCAGGTCCGTCACGCCCAATTCGCCCGACCAGTGGGCGAGGTAAGCCCGGTCGAGTGCGCCTGCCTGGACCTTGAGCACACTCAGCAGGTCACGCCATTGCTGGTCGGAGACGCAGCCGCCCTTGCGATACCAATCAAGTTTGGCCAGCACGGTGTCTTCGGCCGACGCGAAGAACAATTCCAGCGGTGCAGACTGGCCGACGGACTTCTTCTGGCGCCGAGCGAATTGGGAGCGGGCGAATGGGTCGCGCCACCGAACGAAGACATCCACCTTGGTCATGGTTTCCAGGTGGATGAGGTTGAAGGAGCCCTGGCTTTGGATGGCGGCGAGGATGGCCGCGAGGTCAGCATAGAACTCCCCGAAAAGTTGTTCCACCAACGGGCCGGCATTTCCCGGCTGGAGGTGCGCCACCAAATCGGCATCCACCGTCTGACGAGGTTCGCCGAAGACGCTGCTGGCGATCGACCCGGCCACCAGGTAATCCACGCCGAGCGCCTCGAACGCGGTCACAACGCGGGCGAGCGCTGCCAGCAGTTCGGTCTCGCCCTCATTCATCGGCGGACAATCGGCCATAGGCTTTGGCAGCGAGTTCCGGACCGAGCCAGAGATCGGCCAAACGCCGCCGTAGCCGGGCCGGCGACTCACCTGGATGGCGTTCGCGCAGCCCGGTGAGCGCGAGTTCGCGCGCGGTGCGGTTGGCGCTCAGCACTACCGCCACCTTGCGCGCGGGCGAAGCGCCGCGCAACAATTCGATGAGCACCCGCTCAGCCTCGGGATGTGTGTCTTCAGCTAGCGTTCGCATGGTTTCACCTTAACGCCAAAGGCCGCCGCATGGGAAGCCTCGCGGCTGGCCGACCGGCCACGAACCACGCCAGAACCGCCGTGCGGTCGCGGAACGTTAAAGGGCGTTCTTCATCGGCACCGTTTCACCTCCGCGTAGCAATCGACCGCGTCAGAATCCAGGAAGGGTCAAGCGTTCTGAGATACGATTTCAGCCCGCTTCTGAATGAACTGCCCCACGACGCTGACAGCGATTTCAGGAACACTGACGGCCTGAATGTCGAGGCCGACCGGACACGCGACCTTCTCCAACTGCTCGGCAGTCGCCAGGCCGTCTTCAACGAACTGCTCAAAAATGAGTCGCCGTTTGCGTTTGCTGCCAATCAGACCGAGAAAGACGAACGGACGATTCACCCACTCGCGCAGCACCAGCGCGTCGTGTTGATGGCCGCGCGTGACGATGAGACCGAACGTTGGCCGATGCGGCAGCGACTCTTTCAAAAGCTTTTCCCAGTAATCCACGCGAAACTTTGTTCCCGCAGGAAAATATTGCGAGTTCGCCAACGTCGGTCGGTCGTCGAACACCGTGACCTCGAAGTCGAGCTGCAACGCCAGCGGCGCGACGGCTTGGGCGACGTGGCCTGAGCCGGCAATCCACAGCGCGCACGGCGGCGAAACGGTCTCTCGATAGAACCACTCTCCTTCGGGCGCTGTGCCGTTAACCCACGCGATGGAAAAATCCTTCTTCACGCCCCAGGTCAACGGCTCGTCGCAGCGCGCAATCTTTTGCCAGAGGTCCGCTGCTTGAGCCGCGTGCGGCAAAATCAGTCCATAAACTTTGCCGCCGCAAATCAGGCCGTCGTCCCAGCCGAAGTCGTGGTCGAGCACCAACTCGAACGTCGCTGGTGCCTGCGTCAGCAACGCCCGCCGGGCCCGATCCTGAATTTCCGCTTCCAGACAACCGCCGCCGAGTGTGCCTTTGATGCGACCGTCGGCAAAGAACAGCGCCTTCGCCCCCTTCTTCTGCGGACTCGATCCTTTGATGCCGGAAATAATCCCCAGCGCGAAGGGTTGTCCTTCGGCCAACGCATCCGGCAGGAAATCGAAAAACCGCGGCATAACATGCTTTCGTGAACACACGGAATGTACTAAGAAAACCGCAGGATGCACTACAATTTGACGAGAAGTCCTGCCTGCCAGTTCTGCGGGCATTCCCGCCCGCAGATCTTTCAGCGCCCCCTGACTGGCACGCAGGGATGCGTGCGCTGCGAACCGTAGCCGACGACGTGAGTCGGCGCTGACTATATGAGAGTACGCGGACTGACGTCTGCGGCTACGCGGTTCATGGGTTTCGCCGGAAGACTTTGCGCGTTCGCGTCTTTGCGTCTCTGCGTTTGAACGCCAATCGTCGTTTTCAGGATGAAAGAGTGATGGGGACGGCTCCGAGAGATCTGCGCGTCATCCGTGGCGGGACGAACGCATCTCCAAAAAAACAAACCCTGAACGCCTTCGTGCGCCCACGGTTTGCGTTTGAACTCTTCGCTGTTCGCTCGCTATTTGCGCGTTCTCCGGACAAACGCACCTAACAAGGCCATTGAAGCACCGATTCCAGCGTACCAGGTGGAAGGTTCGGGGATAGGTGTGGTGTTAGCTTGCAAGCCGTCAATGACTACGGAATCTCCCGTATAACTGATCCCGGTGACGCCAATGGTAGAATGCCATCCATGCCATTCCAGCACTCCGTCCCCGCCGGTGCGATTGTACAAAAACGCTGCCACCGACCCGTCGCTGAAACTGAGTGAAACGATTGCTGGGAGGAGATAATCGGAGGTGTGCGCACCCCAAAAAGCGCCGAAATCAAAAACGGGATTCACAAAGGAGATCATCGCTGTTTGGGGAGGATGGGCAGGATTGGCAGCATCATAAAGCCCCATCCCCTTCGCCCCATCGGAGGCTTTCGCAAACCCGCTGGAACCCAAGCCGAACAGAGCCACTGGGAATTGGTAAACGATCATCGTAGGATTGGAAATTTTGGCGCCTCCGCCCATAATCGTAGTTGGATCTGGCAAATAATTAACTGAGTTGGGCGCGGGCCCGACCGTATAGTTATCAAATGATTCCCACGTTTCGCTCAGGTTGCCGATGAACGGCCCAGTGGGAGTGATGATTGCGTTTGCCTTACCGCAAAGGAACAAGGTTGCCACGCAACCTGCGATTGCTACTGCCTTAGAAGCCCGATTTGTTTTTGGGTTCATATTTTTAGAGGTTCTGACCTGAGTTAAGTTTATATTTTGCATATTTTGATGAATCCGACTAGCCAGCGATAGGACATCTTGATACACTTTTGGGCCACTCGACGAGCTGGCCATTACTGCGCGCCTTTGCGTCTTTGCGTCCCAAACGCGGTTTTCGGGATGAAAGAATAGAGGGATGTTCCAGGAGATGATTACTGCGCGTCAGCAGGTCTGGAGTTCAGACTTTAGCCGTAGCTATTCAATTGCGCACAGAAACAAACAAAGGAAACGATGCGCGGGCTTCAGCCCGCTTCAACTCCCATTCGTCCCAACGCGCGGCCGAACTCCAAACGCCTCGGCCATCGTAAAGCGAAGTGGACTAAAGTTCGCGCTCCGAAAAATCTTCGCGGCGCGCCAGGAGAGACGCGCCCTGCCTTGAGATTCATGGAACGCCTCCTTTCGTTTTTTCGCATGCATGGGCGTAGCGGCAGGCGTCCTCGCCTTGAGAATGCTCGGCGTCGGTTCCGCCGCGCGGGACGCTCGGCTCTACGGCAGGCGAGGACGCCTGCCGCTACAAGATTCATGGAGAGCCTCCTTTCGCTTTTGCGCACCCATTGGGACCATGAACCACTTAAGTGGCGCCGCCTCATTTCCAACGACTTGCGCGTACGGTTCATGGGTTTCGCCGGAAGACTTTGCGCGTTCGCGTCTTTGCGTCTCTGCGTTTGAACGCCTATCGTTGTTTTCAGGATGAAAGAGTGCGGGGGATGGTTCCGAGAGATCTGCGCGTCAACCGTGGCGGGACGAACGCATCTCGAAAAAAACAAACCCTGAACGCCTTCGTGCGCCCAGGGTTTGCGTTTGAACTCTTCGCTGTTTGAGCTCGCTATTTGCGCGTTCTCCGAACAAACGCGCTTAACAAGGCCATTGAAACACCGATTCCAGCGTACCAAGTGGACGGCTCGGGGACGGCACTAATATCCAAATTATCCATCGCAAAAATCTCTCCGCTACCACCACTATAACCAGAATGATGGGTTCCCCCAGACGAGATAAACTTAACCTCGTCAATTCCAAGATAGTTAAAGGCGATGAACGTGGGTGCAGTGGCACTCAGGACGTAAGTGTTGTTATAGACGTCGACGCCGAGCAGCCTTCCAATGACTTGGACTTGCAGGTTGTCGTTCCAAGCTGCGGTAAAATACCCTGAGTTCAGGTTGAATAGTGTATCGCTTACGATGGCTGGATTGCCAAAGCCATTGAAAGCGACGTTATGGGGTGAAACAACCCCAGCGTGATAGCCCGAGGCGTTATTCGCGGGGTTGTCCCCGTCAATAGCAAAAAAGCCGTTCCAATTGAAGCCCTGGTAGCCATTAGGCACCGCAAAACCCGGTAAGTCGTCAAAGGTGATTACCGCCATCGCGTTACCGCAAAGGAACAAGGTTGCCACGCAACCTGCTATTGCTACTGCCTTAGAAGCGCGATTTTTTTTGGGGTTCATATTTTTAGGGGTTCACATTGATTTATATTTTGCGCATTTTAATGAATCTGGCTATCCAGCGATAGGACATCTTGATATACTTTTGGGCCACGTCAACGAGCTGGCCACTACTGCGCGTCTTTGCGTCTCGGCGTCGGTTCCGCCGCGCGGGACGCTCGGCTCTACGGCAGGCGAGACCATGAACCGCCCCCTCACCCGATCCCGCGGACTGCGGGATCACCCTCTCCCCCATTGAGGAGGCAAAGGGGTGAGGGGAGGTTCATCGAAAGTCGTCAATAATTGACACGCCTGTCGCCATACGTTAGCTGTGCAGCCATGTTTATGGAAAACACTGCGTCGGATGCGCATCGTTTAGTCCTCTTCCCGTTTTCTTTTGCTCGAATCGCGCTGCTGGCGATGCTGAGTGGTGGCATTATCATAGCATCATCGCTTCTTACGGCCAACGACTGGCCGCGCTGGCGTGGAACCGACTTCAACGGCATCTCCAAAGAAACCGGTTGGTCCACCTCGTGGC
>QHNT01000123.1 GCA_003218515.1 Verrucomicrobiota bacterium
CGCGTTTGTCACCGGTGACGATCAGCGCGCTGAAGCTGAAACGGCGTCCCCCCTTGACGACCTTGGCGGAGCGATTGATGTAAACCACTTTTTCGCTCAACTCGTCACCCTTGCCGTCCTCAGCCCCTTCCGGCGAGGGCCGGCCGCGGCGCGGACCGCGACCTCGGCTGGGGCGACTTTCTTCCGGGTTGGTTTTGATTTCGTCAGCCACGTGTTGTCTCCTGGTTGCAATTAGAATTTCAGCCCGCCAGCGCGGGCGGCGTCCGCAAGCGCTTTCACCTTGCCGTGGTAGCGGGCGCCGCCGCGATCAAACACGACCTGTTCGATGCCTTTGGCCCGGGCGGTCTCGGCGGCAAGTTTTCCGATCTGTGTCGCGCCGGTCACATTGGCTGCCAACTGCTGCCGGTCCGGGACAGTCTTGCTCACCGTTGATACCGCGGCCAGCGTCCGGCCGGCGTTGTCATCAATGAATTGCACGTAGATGTTTTTTTCGGTGAACTTCACGCTCATTCGGGGGCGATGCGGCGTGCCTATAACCTTCCGGCGGACCCGCCAGTGACGCCGCAACGCCAGGTCCTGTTTCTTTTCCGTTCTCATTTGGACAACTTGTTAAATCGTTGGATCCATTGAAAGGTTGAAGCCGGCGCTGAAAGCGCTTGCGTCGCGCAACGCTTCAGCGCGTTGACGGCTTGACGTTTCAACGATCGAAAGTTTATCCCTGTTCATCCGTGGTTGATCGCACGATTATTGAACCGTCTTGCCCTCCTTGCGGACAACCTTCTCGCCCAGGTAACGGACGCCTTTGCCTTTGTAGGGCTCTGGAGGATAATAACTGCGTATCTCGGCCGCGACCTGGCCGACCACTTGCTTGCTCGGGCCTTCGATGGTCAGCTTGGTGTTTTCCTCGACCGTCACTTTGATCTGGTCGGGGATGGGATAATTGATCGGGTGCGAGTAGCCAAGGCTCAAGTTGACATTTTTTCCCTGGACTGCGGCCTTGAAACCGACGCCCTGGATTTCGAGTTTCTTCATGAATCCCTCGCTGACGCCCCTGACCATGTTGTTGAGGATGGCTCGGCTCAACCCGTGCAGCGCCCTGGCCTCGGCATCGTCGCCGTCCCGCTGTACCTTGACCCGGGCGCCTTCGACCAGGGCCGAAGTCCGCCGCGGCAGGTCAAAATCGAGTTTGCCCTTGGGCCCCTCGACCAGAACTTTTCGATCCTTCACCTCGACCTTGACCTTGGAGGGGATATCGATCGGCAAATTTCCAATTCGTGACATAAGTCAATCCCGGTTGGAGCACGGGAGCGGCGGAGTATGGGAGCGGTGACCCGGCCAGCACTCCATCACTCCGATATTCCGGCACTCCGTTTTGATCTTTTTACCACACATAACAAATCAGTTCACCGCCCAGATTCTGTTTGCGGGCATCGACGCCGGTCATCACACCGCGCGGGGTCGAGACGATCGCCGTGCCCATCCCGCCGAGCACGCGCGGGATTTCCGTCGCGCGAACATAGCGGCGCAAGCCCGGCTTGCTGACACGTTTGAGGCCGACGATGACGCCCTTGCGTCCCTGGTATTTGAGTTTGAGTTTGAGTTTTCGCGCCTTGCCTTCGACGGCGCA
The DNA here is from genome assembly GCA_003218515.1 of Verrucomicrobiota bacterium. Lineage (GTDB taxonomy): Bacteria > Verrucomicrobiota > Verrucomicrobiia > Limisphaerales > AV2 > AV2. The sequence continues at coordinate 1,628 of QHNT01000123.1, forward strand.
GTCGGCGATGTAGCCTTCCTTTTTGAGGATATTGGCGATGCTCTCCTTCATCCGGGAGTGCGCCACTTCCACCTCGGGCACCAACGCGAGGTTCGCGTTGCGCAGGCGGGTCAGCATGTCTGAGATGGGATCGGTCATAGGCTTACCAACTGGCCTTGGTCACTCCGGGAATCAGGCCGGAGAGGGCCATTTCCCGGAACGTCAGGCGTGAACAGCCGAATTTGCGGATATAGGCGTGGCGCCGGCCGCTGATGGCGCAACGGTTCACCAGGCGCACGGGGCTGGCGTTGCGCGGGAGCTTCGCCAGGGCCGCGTAATCGCCTTTGGCCTTCAGTTCCGCGCGCAGAGCGGCGTACTTGCGGACGGTTTCGGTTTTCTTTTTGTTGCGTTCTTTCCAGGCGGTCTTGGCCATATATCACCTTCCTTCGGCAAAGGGCATTCCCATCAACTTGAGCAGTTCGAGGGCCTCCTCATCGGTGGGCGCGGTCGTCACAATCGTGACGTCCATGCCCTGGTGGCGCTTGATCTTATCGAGGTCTATTTCCGGAAAAATCGTCTGGTCGGACAATCCCAGCGAGTAATTGCCGCGTCCGTCAAAGGAACGGCTGGAGACGCCGCGAAAGTCGCGAATGCGCGGAAGCGCCGCCGCCACCAGCCGGTCGAAAAACTCGTACATCACGTCGCGGCGCAGTGTCACGCGGCAACCAATCGGCTGGCCCTGGCGCAGCTTGAAATTCGCCACGCTTTTGCGGGACTTGTTGATCACCGCCTTGCGCCCGGTGATGAGGCTCAAGTCTCGGGCCGCATCGTCCACCGCGCTTTTTTCCAACTGTGCGCTGACGCCCATGTTGATCACAATTTTCTCGAGGCGGGGCACTTGATGGACATTTTGATATTTCCGTTTCTCCACCAGCGCAGGCCGCACGCTCTCCACGTATTTCTGATACAATCTGGCTTTCATTTCGCTTTTTTCCGGATCTTGCCGGAGCATTGTTTTGCCGAATCCTGAATTGTAATTCTGATCCTGATTTCTGATCGCCGGCGTCCGGTCTATGCGTCCGCCGGCGCCGCGCCCCGTTTGGCGGCGCGGGCGTCAAATCTTTCCGCCAACATCACGTTCGAGATGTGGATGGAGCCTTCGCGCTCAATGATCGCGCCCTGCGGATGCTGCTGGCTTTTGCGTTGATGCCTCTTGATCATCTTGACGCCTTCCACAATCAGCCGCTGCTTGCCGCATAGAATAGTGATCACCTTGCCGCGCTTGCCGCGCTCGGTGCCGGCAATGACCACTACTTCGTCGCCTTTTCTCACGTGGAATCTCCGCATAACCTTCAAATCACTTCCGGCGCGAGCGAAATAATCTTCATGAACTTCTTGTCCCGCAGCTCGCGCGCCACGGGGCCGAAGATGCGCGTTCCGCGCGGATTGTTCTCTTTGTCGATAATCACAATGGCGTTCGTGTCGAAACGCAGATACGACCCGTCGCTGCGGCGGATCGGCTTGCGCGTCCGAACAACAACGGCGTCCACTACCTCACCCTTCTTCACCGTGCCATCCGGCGCCGCTTCTTTAATGTGGGCTTTGATAATGTCGCCTACCCGCGCGTAACGCTGGTTGCGTCCAATTACGCCGATCGCCGCCGCGCGCTTGGCGCCGCTGTTGTCAGCCACATCCAAAATGGAACGAACCTGCAACATAACCCGTCCTCAGCCTAGGCCACCTTGGCCACTTCCTCGTTTCGCTCGACGACCTCGACCAGCCGCCAGCACTTGGTCTTGGACAACGGCCGCGTCTCCTGGATGCGAACGCGGTCGCCCACTTTCGCCTCGTTCTTCTCGTCGTGCGCGTAGAACTTGCTGTAAGCGGTCACGACCTTCTTGAACCGGGGATGGCGAAACCGCCGCTCGACGCGGACCACGATGGTCTTGTCCATTCGGTCGGAGACGACTTCTCCGACCCGTTCCTTGCGATGACCACGATGTAATTCTGTCTCAGGCATATCCAGCTCAGGCAGCCTTGCGGCGCAGTTGAGAAATTCGGGTTTCAATTCGCGCGATGTCGCGGCGCAACAGCCGAAGCCGCGCCGGCTTTTCCAACTGCGCGCTCGCCTGCTGCAAACGCAGATTAAACAATTCCTGCCGCAGGTCGCGGCCTCTGGCCGTCAATTCGACCGGCGTCAAATCTTTCAGTTCGGACGCTTTCATTTCGACCGTACGCTCAACCCAGTTTGTGGCGGGAAATAAATCTCGTCTTGATCGGCAGCTTCGCCGACGCCAGGCGCATCGACTCGCGCGCCACCGCCTCCGTCACGCCGTCCACTTCAAACAACACGTTGGCCGGGCGAATCACCGCCACCCACGATTCCACCCCGCCCTTGCCGGTGCCCATGCGCACTTCCAGCGGTTTCTTGGTGATGGATTTGTCCGGGAACACGCGCAGCCAGACCTTGCCGCGCCGCTTCATGAAACGCGTGATGGCCACGCGCGCGGCCTCGATCTGCTTGGTGTCCATCCAGCAGCGCTCCAGCGCCTGCAATCCGTATTCGCCAAATGCCACCGTGTTGCAACGGGACGCAATCCCCGTGCGGTGTCCGCGCTGCATCTTGCGATACTTTACTCTTTCGGGCATCAATGGCATAGGAAATCCTCGTCTTTAACAAATTCAGTTCGGCGACGCGCCGCTTGCGCCGGCCGCCTTGTTTCCCCGCTCGACTTTCGTCTCGCCCTTGCAAATCCAGCATTTGACTCCCAGCTTCCCGTACACGGTGCTGGCCTCGGCAAAGCCATAATCAATGTTCGCCCGCAGCGTGTGCAGCGGCACGCGCCCCTCGTGATACATTTCCGTGCGCGCCAGCTCCGCGCCGCCCAATCGGCCCGCGCAACGGATCTTGATCCCGTCCGCGCCAAAATCCATCGCCGTCTGCACCGCTTTTTTCATGGCGCGACGGAACGAAATCCGCCGCTCCAACTGCAACGCGATGTTTTCGGCCACCAACTGGGCGTCCAACTCCGGTGTCTTGATTTCCTGAATATCAACGAAGATTTCCTTGCCGGTCATTCGGCTCAGTTCCTCTTTGATCTTGTCGATCTCGGCGCCTTTGCGACCGATGACGACGCCGGGACGAGCCGTGAAAATGGTGATGCGGCAACGCGTCGCCGCGCGCTCGATCTGGATTTTCGGCACCGAGGCCGATTCCAGTTTCTTTTTCAGGATGTCGCGGATCTTGCGGTCCTCGGCCAGCAGCTTGCCGAATTCTTTCTTCTCGGCATACCATTTCGATCGCCAGTCTTTGTTGACGGCGATTCGCAGTCCGATCGGATTGGTCTTTTGTCCCATATTCAGCGTGGCGCAACCGTCCCGGCTGCATCTGCGCCTTTCTTAATCGTCATTTTCAACCGTAATTTTATTCTGCCCTGCCGGATCAGTTGTCTGACAAAACAATCTTGACGTGGCAGTTCCGCTTCAACACCGGACCTGCCGAGCCGCGCGCCTTCGGCGTGAAGCGCCGCAACGTGGTCGCGGTCTGCGCCACGGCTTCTTTGATGCGCAACACTTCCGGCTTCAAGCCGTTGTTGTTTTCCGCGTTGGCAATGGCCGACTTCAACGTTTTGGCCACGAAACGCGCGGACTTGCGCGGCACCACCGCGAGCACGGCCTGCGCCTGCAGCGCGTTCATGCCCTGAATCTGCCGCACCACCTCGCGCATCTTTTGCGCCGACATGCGCACGTTGCGGGTGATCGCGTGAACTTCCATAGGTCTATTTCGCCTCGGCCTTCGCCGTGTGGGCGCCGTGCTTTTTGAAAACGCGCGTCGGCGAGAATTCGCCGAGCCGGTGCCCCACCATGTTTTCCGTCACGAACACCGGGTTGAACACTTTGCCGTTATGCACGTTGAACGTCAGCCCGACAAAATCCGGCGTGATCGTCGAACGGCGCGACCACGTCTTGATCGGCGTCTTCGATTTCGTCTCTTTCGCCTTCAAAATCTTGTCCAGCAAATGATCGTCAACGAACGGTCCTTTTTTAATCGAGCGTCCCATAATTCAATTTATGATTTACGATTCACGATTGACGATTTTTCCGGGTCAACATCTTGACGATTGAACGCTTCAACGATTCAACATTTTAACGCTTATTTCTGTTTCATGGGCCGCCCATCGCGCCGCGCCACGATGAACCGGTTCGAGTGTTTTCGCTTATTGCGGGTCCGGTAGCCCTTCGCCAGCAAGCCCCACGGTGAGGTGAGCTGCTGCCAGCCGCCGCCGCTCTTGGATTTGCCCGCGCCGCCGCCGTTCGGGTGGTCAACCGGATTGCGCGACACGCCGCGGTTGATCGGTCGAATGCCGCGATGACGCGAGCGGCCAGCCTTGCCCAGAACCACGTTCTCGTGCTCCAGGTTGCCGACCTGCCCGATCGTCGCGTAACAACTCTCGTGAATCCTGCGGATTTCCCCGGAAGGCAGGCGCACCTGCGCGTAACCTCCGTCCCGCGACATCAAGGTGGCCGCGCCGCCGGCCGAGCGAACGATCTGCCCTCCTCTGCCGGGCGTCAGTTCAATGTTGTGTATCGGCAAACCAATCGGAACGGATTTCAGCGGAAGACTGTTGCCGAGTTCAGGGGGAACGTCCGGTCCGCTCATGAGCCTGGCGCCGACACGAATCCCTTTCGGCGCAATGACGTAGCGCTTCTCTCCGTCTTTGTATTCGAGCAACGCCAGACGCGCCGTGCGAATCGGGTCGTACTCGATAGCCGACACGGTCGCCTCCACGCCATGCTTGTCCCGTTTGAAATCCACCAGGCGGATTTTCTGCTTGTGTCCGCCGCCGATGCCCCGCGCCGTGATGCGACCGTAACAGTTGCGCCCGCCAGTCTTCTTGCGAGTGACCACCAGGCTTTTTTCCGGCTCGGTCTTCGTCACGTCCGCGTATGGCGCGATGGTGATGTATCGCGTCGAGGGCGTCAGCGGTCTGAAAGTTTTCACTGGCATAAACAGGAAAAGTCAGGTCAGGACGATTTTGTCCCCTGCTTTCAAGGTCACGACGGCCTTCTTCCAGTCGGGCGCCCTGCCGGCTTGAAGAGTGCGCTGCCGGCGATATTTGCCACGCACATTCATCGTGCTCACGTCAATGACTTTGACCTTGAAGAGTTCCTGCACCGCCTGGCGAATCTGTATCTTGTTCGCCCGCCGGTCGGCCACGACGGTGTATTGGTTGAATTTTTCCGACTGCGCGGTGCCCTTCTCGGTCAGGCGGACAGTTTTAATGACTTCAAAAGCGTTCATGGCGGCCTACCCGGCTAAACGTTGCTCGAGCTTCTCAAAGGCGCCGCGGGTGAACAGCAGTTTGTCAAAGCGCAGCACCTGATAGGTGTTCAGCGAATCGCTCGTGGCCAGCTCGACCTGCGGCACGTTGCGCGACGCCAACGCAAGGTTCTTGTCGCCGGCGGGCGCTACCACCAGCGCCGTGCCTTCCACCGCCAGCGCACCCAACAGGGCCACGAACTCTTTGGTTTTCGGCGAACTCAATCTGATGTCCTCCACGACAACCACGTCGCCGGACTTAAGCCGTTCGCTCAACGCCTTGCGCAGCGCCAATTGCTTCGTGGCCTTGGAAACTTTCTTGCCGAAATCGCGCGGCTTGGGTCCGAACACGACGCCGCCTCCGCGCCACAACGGCGACTGGAACGAACCGGCCCGCGCCCGGCCAGTGCCCTTCTGTCGCCACGGTTTCTTGCCTGTGCCCGCCACTTCGCCCATGGTCTTCGTGCAGGCGGTGCCCATGCGCTGATTCGCAAGATAAGCAACCACTGCGTCATGGACCGCCTGGGTGCCCTTCCCGTCCGCAATGAGCGGAAACTTCACTTCCAGCTCGCCCTGGCCCCGACCATTGATATCTTTGACTATAAGCTTCATGGCCCGTTACTTTTTCGCGGCTGCGGCCGGCTTCGGGATTTTCTTCGACTCCCGGATGATCACGTAATCCCCCTTGGCGCCGGGGATTGCGCCTTTGATCAGCAAAATATTTTCCGCTTCCCGCACCTCAACGACCTGCAGGTTTTGAACTGTCCGCCGCACCTGGCCCATGTGGCCGGGCATTTTCAAACCGCGCCGCACTGTGCCGGGGAATAAACGGCAGCCAATCGCGCCGCTGCGTCGATGCCAGCCCTTCGCGCCGTGGGTGCTGTCGCCCCCGCGGAAATGATGCCGCTTGACGACTCCCTCAAAGCCGCGACCTTTCGTGACCCCGATGGCATCCACGTAATCCCCTTGCGCGAAAATATTCACACCCACGACATCGCCCGGTTTCACGTCCACGGAAAAACTGCGGAACTCGCGAACGCGCTTCACCGGCGAAACGTTGAACTTTTTCAGATGGCCGTTCAACGGCTTGGTCAGCCGCGACTCCTTCTGGTCACCAAAACCAAGCTGTACCGCCTGGTAGCCGTCGGTCTCGACCGTTTTGCATTGGATCACGCGATTGGGACCGGCCAGCACGACCGTGACGGGAACAATATTTCCCTGCGCGTCGTAAACGCGCGTCTGCCCAAGTTTTTTTCCGATTAAACCCAGCATAGTCAAATGGAGTGATGGAGGGCAAGACTCCAGCCCTCCATCACTCCCTCACTCCGTTTGCTCGTTTGCGGCTTCATCGCCTAAATCTTGATGGTGATATCGACGCCCGCCGGCAGATTCAATTTCTTGAGCTCATCGACGGTTTTGGCCGTGGGGTCGATGATGTCCAGCAACCGCTTGTGCGTGCGTTGCTCGAAGGTTTCGTGAGATTTCTTGTCCGCGTGCGGCGAACGGCCGACGGTGAACCGCTCGATCCGGGTCGGCAATGGAATCGGGCCGGCCACACGCGCGCCGGTGCGCTTGACCGTCTCCACGATTTCATGAGCCGACTGGTCAATGACCCGGTGGTCGTAAGCCTTCAGTCGAATGCGAATGCGTTGTCCAGCCATACAAAGAACAAGTAGCCAGGTCTTTCTTTTAACTGCGGGGCGGTTGTTTCGATTTCGCCGAATCCAAAATGGTGTTCAATATGCTCGAGGGCACCTGCTCGAACGTGAGCGGCTCCATCGAATAAGAGGCCCGGCCTTTCGACAGCGAACGGATGGCTGTCGCATACCCGAACATCTCCGCCAGCGGGACCTCGGCGTTCAGGATGGTTTGCCCGCTCTTCGCTTCGATGCCGGTAATCGTGCCACGACGGCGGTTAATGTCACCCAGCAAATCACCCTGATATTCGTCCGGTGTCGTGACTTCCACTTTCATGATCGGCTCGAGCAGGATCGGGTTCGCCTTCTTGAACGCGTCCTTCAGCGCAAAGATGCCGGCCATCTTGAACGCCAGTTCGTTCGAGTCCACTTCGTGGAACGTTCCGTCAACAATCTGCGCCTTAAGGTCGATCACCTGGTATCCGGCGTAAACGCCGCCGCGAATGGCTTCCTCAATTCCGTCAATCACCGCGGGGATGTACTCCCTCGGAATCGCGCCACCGACAATTTTGTTTTCGATTTCAACGCCTTTGCCCTTTTCATTCGGCTGGATCTGGATGATGGCGTGACCGTATTGCCCGCGACCACCCGATTGGCGGATAAACTTGCCTTCGCCCTCGGCGGGCTTGGTGATGGTTTCGCGATACGCAATTTGCGGCGCGCCCGCGTTGGCCTCGACCTTGAACTCGCGAAACAGGCGGTCCCGGATGATTTCCAGGTGCAGTTCACCCATGCCCGCGATGATGAGCTGGCCGGTCTCTTCATTGGTGAAACAGCGAAACGTCGGGTCCTCCTCCGCCAGGCGCTGCAAACCTTCCCCCATCTTGTCACGATCAGCCTTCGTCTTCGGTTCGATCGCCATGCTGATCACCGGCTCGGGGAACGTCGGCGGTTCGAGCATGACATCAAAATCCTCGTCGCACAGCGTGTCGCCAGTCCAGATGTTGCGCAGGCCGACGAGCGCGGCGATGTCCCCTGAGAAAACCTGATCCACGTCCTTGCGCTCGCTGCCCTGAATCATCATCAGGCGGCTGACACGTTCGCGTTTGCGCGAACGCGGATTGTAAATCGTTTCGCCTTTCTTGAGCGTGCCCGAGTAGACGCGGAAGAACACCAGTTTGCCGGCATAAGTATCGGTCCAAAGCTTGAAGGCGAGGGAGCAAAACTTGTTGTTGTCGTCAGCCTCCACCTTGACCACATTATCGGTGCCCGGCTCGGTGCCTTCAGCGGCGGGAATGTCCAGCGGGCTGGGAAGATAATCCACCACCGCATCGATCAACGGTTGCACGCCCTTCTTCTTGAACGCGGAGCCACACAACACCGGGACCAACTCGATCTTGCAGGTCAGACGGCGGATGGCTGCCTTGAGCACCAGGGGTTCGATGGGCCTCTCCTCGATCACCAGCTCGGCAATCGCGTCATCCTTGTTCGACACTGCGTCGATCAATTCTGTCAGCGCGATCTTCGCCTTCTCCTTCAGGTGATCGGGAATCTCCTTCACCTCATACTTCAGTCCTTCGTTGACGACATCGCCTGCGCCCCAGACAATTGCCTTCTGGTTCACCACGTCGATAACGCCTTCAAATTTGTCTTCGGCGCCGAGCGGGAGGTAAACCGGGTAAGCGTAGGCCCCGAGTTTTTTCCGCATGTCGTTCAGGGCGTTCTCGAAGTTCGCGCCGGTGCGGTCCATTTTGTTGACGAAGGCGATGCGCGGGACTTTATATTTCGTCGCCTGACGCCAGACCGTTTCGGATTGCGGTTGCACGCCCGCAACACCGCAGAAAACAGCCACCGCGCCATCCAGCACCCGCATGGAGCGCTCGACTTCAGCGGTGAAGTCCACGTGGCCCGGCGTGTCAATGATGTTGACGCGATGAGCGATGCCGGCAAAGGATTTGGCCAGTCCCTCTTCCTTCTTCTGCGTCCAGAAACAGGTCACCGCCGCGGAAGTAATCGTAATACCACGCTCTCTCTCTTGCTCCATCCAGTCCGTCACGGTATTGCCGTCATCGACATCGCCAATCTTGTGGATGAGACCGGTGTAAAAGAGAATGCGCTCGGTGGTCGTCGTTTTGCCGGCATCGATGTGCGCCGCAATCCCGATGTTGCGGGTACATTCCATCGGGTACTGCCGCTTCGGCGAGTTCACTGATTTCGGTTTGTCCATTACTGCTTGCATGTAAACTTTCGGAGAACAAAAACGCCCCGATTTGCTTCGGCCTTCGGGGCGCGTCCTGGGCTGCTGTTATCTACCAGCGAAAATGCGCAAATGCTTTATTGGCCTGCGCCATCTTGTGCACTTCATCGCGCTTGCGGATGGCGTTGCCCTGCCCCTGATACGCGTCCATGATCTCCGCCGCCAGGGCTTCCCTCATCGGAATGCCCTTGCGCGCGTCCGCCAGGTCAACCAGCCAGCGCATCGCCAGCGAGAGTTGACGGTCGCCGGGCACTTCCAAAGGCACCTGATACGTGGCACCGCCGACGCGGCGGGCCTTAACCTCCAGACGCGGCCTCACGTTGTCCACTGCCCGCTGCAGGATTTCCAGCGGGTTGGCGTTCGGATTCTTTTCCGCAATCTCATCGAACGCGCTGTACACGATGCGCTGGGCCAGGCTTTTCTTGCCGCGGTCCATGACCGTGCTGACGAGGCGCGAGACCAGCGTGCTGTGGAATTTGGAATCTTCCACCAGCGGCCGCTTCACTGCTTGACGACGTCGAGACATGCGATCGTTAAATCGTTAAATCGTTAAATCGTCACGAGCGGAAACGATTTCATCACTTCGCGGCCACCGCAGGCGCCGTGGCTGCCGGAGCTGCCGGAGCCGCCGCCGGCTTGCCTTCCTTCGGACGTTTCACGCCGTATTTCGAGCGGCTGACACGCCGCTTTTCCACTCCGGCGGCGTCGAGCGTGCCGCGCACGATATGATAACGGACACCTGGCAAATCCTTCACACGTCCCCCGCGCACGAGCACGATCGAATGCTCCTGCAACAGGTGCCCCTCATCGGGGATGTAAGCGATGACTTCATAGCCATTCGTCAAACGGACCTTCGCCACTTTGTTCGGTTGTTAAGCCCGGTTTCGTTGTTTCCCGCGCCCTTCGGGCAAACGGAGTGCGGATGATAGCAAAGGACTTTTCCGTTGCAACAAGTATTTGGTTTCTTTCGCGCAGTTCCTTACGCGTCAACTGGCCAAAGGCTCGGTCGCCAGCGGCGCCGACTCCTCGGCCGGCAACGGCTCCACCAGCGGCTTCAACGCCACTTTGCGGTGCAAGTCGAACCCGGTGCCCGCCGGAATGATGTGGCCCATGATGACGTTTTCCTTGAAGCCGCGCAGGTAGTCCACCTTGCCCATGCTGGCCGCTTCGGTCAGCACACGCGTGGTGTCCTGGAACGACGCGGCGCTGAGGAAGCTCTCGGTTTCGAGCGAAGCCTTCGTGATGCCGAGCAACACCGGCTGCGCTTCGGCGGGTTTGCCGCCCATTTTTTCGACGCGCTCGTTCTCTGTCTCGAACGCGATCTTGTCCACCTGCTCGCCCCACAGGAACGTCGTGTCACCCGGCTCGGTGATGCGCACCTTGCGCAACATCTGGCGCACAATGATCTCAATGTGCTTGTCGTTAATGGTCACCCCTTGCAGCCGATAAACTTCCTGCACTTCGTTCACCAGATGCTCCTGCAATTCCTGCGGACCGCAGACATCGAGAATCTCGTGCGGCACGATCGGGCCTTCCGTCAACTGCTGGCCCTTCTTCACGTAATCGCCTTTGAAAACAATAACGTGCTTGCCGATCGGAATGAGGTGTTCCTCTTCGACACCGGTCTGGGGGTCCTTGATGAGAATGCAGCGCTTGCCGCGCACGCTCGGACCGAAATCCACCACGCCGTCAATCTTCGAAATCTCGGCGGCGTCCTTCGGACGGCGTGCCTCGAACAATTCCGCCACGCGCGGCAAACCGCCCGTGATGTCTTTGGTCTTCGAAGTTTTCCGCGGCGTCTTAGCGAGCAATGTGCCGGCCACGATCTTGTCGCCGGCGCTGACGACGATGTGCGCGCCGGAGGGAATCGGATAGTTCGTCACGACTTCACCTCTCTCGTCTGCGATGATGATTTGCGGGTGCAGATCTTCCTTGTGCTCGATGATGACCATGGCCTCCTGGCCGGTCGTTTCATCCATTTCCTGCTTCATCGTCACCCCTTCGATGATGTCGTGGAATTTCACCCGACCGGCCTTTTCCGAAAGAATCGGCACGTTGTACGGGTCCCACTGCACGAACGTCTCGCCCTTCCTGACCTTGCCTCCATCGCGAACCGCCACCACGGAGCCGATGACGACGTTGTGCGTTTCGAGTTCGCGGCCATCCTCGGCCAGAACGGAGATCGATCCGTTCTTGTTCAACACGATGTTGTTTCCGTCCTCCAATTCGACCAGGCGCAAATCGTTGTAACGAACAGTCCCGTCGTACTTCGCCTTGATCTGCGGCTGCTTGAACACTTGCGCCGCCGTTCCGCCGATGTGGAACGTCCGCATCGTCAACTGCGTGCCCGGCTCGCCGATGGACTGCGCGGCGATTATCCCGACCGCTTCGCCGAGCTTCACGAGCCCGCCGGTCGCCAGGTTGCGGCCGTAGCAGGCGATGCAAACGCCGTGCTTGCTCTCGCAGGTGAGCACGGAGCGGATGCGCAGCTTTTCGATGCCCGCTTTTTCGATTTCCTTCGCTTTGACCTCGTCGATCTCGTCGCTGGCTTTGATGAGCTTCTTCTTCGAATCTCGCGGGTCCACAATGTCGTCACAGGCAAACCGGCCAACCAGACGTTCGCTGAGTTTGACTACTTCGTCTTCGCCTTCGTAAATCGGCTGCACCCAAATACCGTTGGTCGTGCCGCAGTCCTCCTCGCGAATGATGACGTCCTGCGCCACGTCCACCAGTTTGCGCGTCATGTAGCCGGAGTCAGCGGTCTTGAGGGCGGTGTCGGCCAGACCTTTGCGCGCCCCGTGCGTTGAAATGAAGTATTCCAGAACCGTGAGGCCCTCGCGGAAGTTCGAGAGGATCGGCTTCTCGATGATGTCGCCCGAAGGCTTGGCCATCAAACCGCGCACGCCGGCAAGCTGGCGCACCTGGGCCTTATTGCCCCGGGCGCCCGAGTCCACCATGAGCCAGACGGGATTGAATTCCCGTTTGCCCTGGTTGTGGTCGAGCGTCTTCAACATGACGTTGGCAATCTGGTCCGTGCAATGCGTCCAGATGTCGATAATCTTGTTGTATCGTTCGCCCGGAGTGATGACGCCCTTGCGATATTGCTTCTCGACCTCGGAAATCTGTTTCTGCGCCGCTTCGATTTCCTGTGTTTTCTCCTTCGGAATGATCATGTCGTCAATGCCGATGGAAACGCCGGCGCGTGTCGCCTCGTAGAAGCCCAGTTCTTTCAACCGGTCGAGCGTAGTCACGGTACTCTCATGACCGCAGAACTTGTAGCAGTTCCAAATCAGCTCGCCGAGCTGGCCTTTGCCCACCACCTTGTTCGGAAAACCAAGGTCCTCCGGCCAGATTTCGCTGAAGATCACACGGCCCACCGTCGTCTCGATCACCTTCTTCGTCGAATCCCCGTAAACGGTCTTTTTCCCGAAGTCCGGATTCGCCATCAAAATCCGATCGTGCGTTTTGACCGTCCCGTCCAGGTGCGCGAAAACGACCTCGCTTTTCGATCCAAACAGCATCAACCGCTGCTTCGATTCACGCGTTGCCCGCGGCTCCGCAGTCAGATAGTAACAGCCCAGGGTAATGTCCTGCGTCGGCGTCATGATCGGCTTGCCGCTCGACGGGCTGAAAATGTTCAGCGGCGCCATCATCAGCAGGCGCGCCTCCATCTGCGCTTCGACCGACAGCGGCACGTGCACCGCCATCTGGTCGCCGTCAAAGTCCGCGTTGTAAGCGGTGCAGACCAGCGGATGAATGCGGATGGCCTCGCCTTCGATCAGCACCGGCTCGAACGCCTGCACCGACAAACGGTGCAGCGTCGGCGCGCGGTTGAGCAGCACCGGATGCCCTTTGGTCACTTCCTCCAGAATATCCCACACCTCGGGCGACTGGCGCTCGATCATCTTCTTGGCCGACCGGACGGTATGGACGTAGCCAAGTTCCTTGAGCCGGCGAATAATGAATGGCTCGAACAATACGAGCGCCATCTTCTTGGGCAAACCGCACTGACTGAGTTTGAGTTCCGGCCCGATGACAATGACGGATCGTCCGGAATAATCGACTCGTTTGCCCAGCAGGTTCTGGCGGAAACGTCCGCTCTTGCCCTTGAGCATGTCGCTCAGCGACTTCAACGGACGATTGCCTGCGCCTGTGACCGCGCGGCCATGACGGCCGTTGTCGAACAACGCGTCCACCGCTTCCTGCAGCATCCGCTTTTCGTTGCGGATGATGACCTCCGGCGTCTTGAGCTGGAGCAGGTTCTTCAACCGGTTGTTGCGATTGATCACGCGGCGATACAGGTCGTTCAGGTCCGACGTGGCGAACCGGCCGCCTTCGAGGGGAACCAGCGGGCGCAGGTCGGGCGGAATCACCGGCAGCACCGTGAGGATCATCCATTCCGGGCGGCTCTTGGAACTGAGGAAACCCTGGAACAGCTTGATCCGCTTGGCGATTTTCTTGCGGATCTGTTTGCTCTTGGTTTCCGTCATCGCCACCTGCAACTGATCAATCTGCTTGTGCAGGTCCACCTTGGACAACGCTTCGCGCACCGCTTCGGCGCCCATCTTCGCCACGAATGCATCGGTGCCGTAGGTCTGGCGCGCCTCGCGATACTCCATTTCGCTGAGCAACTGGTGCTGCTTCAGCGGCGTGTTGCCGGGATCAATGACCAGGTAATCCTCGTAGTAAATCACCCGTTCCAGATTGCGCGCCGTCATGTCGAGCATCAAACCGATGCGCGAGGGCATGCATTTGAAAAACCAGATGTGCGAGACCGGCACGGCCAGCTCGATGTGGCCCATCCGCTCGCGGCGCACGCGCGACAGAGTGACTTCCACACCGCAGCGGTCGCAAACGACGCCCCGATGCTTGATCCGTTTGTATTTGCCGCAGGAGCATTCCCAGTCCTTGACCGGACCGAAAATGCGTTCGCAGAACAAGCCGCCCTTTTCCGGCTTGAAGGTGCGATAATTGATCGTCTCCGGGTTCTTGACCTCGCCCTTCGACCAGATGCGAATGGCTTCGGGCGAAGCGACGCAGATGCCGACGTAATCCACCAGGTTGACTGTTTCCAGCCCAAGTAACTCGCGAGCGGATTCTTTGGTGCTAATCATATTCTTTGTAAATTTGCCGACCGTTAGGCTTTGGATGGGTTAACCGAGGGCGGAGAGCGACGGGACCTGTGTCTGCTGATCGACCGGGTTGGAGTAGCCAACTTTGACGTCCAATCCGAGCGACTGCATTTCCTTGACCAACACGTTGAAGGACTCGGGCACACCGGCCTCCAGCGCATTGTCGCCCTTCACAATGCTTTCGTAAATGCGCGTGCGACCCTGCACGTCGTCCGATTTCACGGTCAACAGTTCCTGCAACGTGTAGGCGGCGCCATAGGCTTCCATGGCCCAGACTTCCATTTCGCCGAAACGCTGGCCGCCGTATTGCGCCTTGCCGCCCAGCGGCTGCTGCGTCACCAGCGAATACGGGCCGACGGCGCGAGCGTGAATCTTGTCCGCCACCAGGTGGCCCAGCTTCATCAT
>QHNT01000124.1 GCA_003218515.1 Verrucomicrobiota bacterium
AAGCAACGACCCGAAAATCCGCGCGAAAGCCGCTTCATACATTGGCCACCTCGGCCCCGCAGCCGGCGCGGCCGCTCCCGCGCTGGCCAAGGCGTTGAAAGATGCCATCCCCGCAGTGCGGAGCTCCGCGGTGATCGCCCTCGCCCAGATCGGTCCGCCGGCCAGCGCCGCGCTTCCCGAACTCGAAGCCGCGCTTCTCCTGGATGATGACTACTTCCGCTTGCAGGCGATCGACGCATTGTGGAAGGTCGGTCGCGAATCCGAAACAACCGTGCCCATCCTGATAAAAATTCTCAGCGATCGGAACAACCCCAACCGCGCCGGCGCGGCGATCCTGCTCGGCGAAATGGGTTCTGCTGCCAAGGCTGCGGGACTCGCCCTGACCAACGTGCTGCGCGAGGAGTTCAGTTACACGCGCGTGAAGGCGGAGGAAGCGTTGAAACAAATCGAAGGGCGGCCGGCAGCGCAGACATCGCCTTGAGAGGCGGTGAGTGAAACTGCTGGAATGAAATCCGAATGACCAATGACGAATGAAGCCCGAATTCCCGAAGCTCGAATCGTAGCTGATTTGGCATTTGGGTTTCGTCATTCGGGCTTCGTCATTTACCCGCCGCCCCCTTGAAGAGCGGATTCGATTGCGGATTGCTTTCTCGGCGCGACCCGTTATTATGCGCAGGCCGGCGAGGGAATTTTCCGGTCATGAAGACAAAACGCAAAACCAGCCGCGCGCCGGCGCTTTCTGAGCAAGGTTTCACACGCGTCGAGTTGACGGCGGTGATTATTGCCGTCGCGTTCCTGGGCGCGCTGGTGTTGCCCACACTGGCGAAAGGGCACGCCGGTTCGCGCACCGCGATCTGTTTGAACAACCATCGCCAGCTTGCGCGGTCCTGCCTTCTTTATTCCCAGGACGCCAATAGTCGGTTGCCGAATAATTATACCCTTCCGGCGACGGAGACCGCGATCTCCACTGGGGCTTTCGACAACTGGGTCAACAACATCATGACGTGGAGCGCCAGCGCAAGTCTGGATGACGTCAGCAACACGAACGTGGCGTGGGCGCAGAAAGGGCCATTGTCTCCTTATCTCCACTCCAACATCAGCGTTTTCAAGTGTCCGTCGGATATTTATCTTGGCGCTGCTCAACGACAGAAGCGTTGGAACACGCGCTTGCGAAGTGTTTCGATGAATGGTTTTTTCGGATTAACAGATACGAATCCGGGTTCGCTTTCAGGCCGGAGTTGGGCCGAAAGCGGCAAGTATCGGCAATTTTTGAAAACAACGGACGTTCCCATTCCGGCAATGACGTGGCTTACGATTGACGAGCACGCAGACAGCATCAATGAAGGTTTCTTTATAGTGTCTGCCTCGGCAACATCATGGGGGGACCTTCCCGCCTCCTACCATGATGGAGCGTGTGGATTCTCCTTTGCAGATGGACACTCGGAGATGCACAAGTGGTTGAGCGCCACGTCCCGGTATCCTGTTAAATACATTTTCTCAACGAAACCCTTTGACGCCGCAGGCAAGAAGGATTTCCAGTGGTACAAGGATCGTATTCCGCTTATTCTCTTCAGGTGAAGACGGGAGAATGAAATCCGAATGACCAATGCCGAATGACGAATGTCAAAAGAATGACGAAATCCGAATGTCAAATCAGCCAAGGGTGATTCCAGGATTGCCGGTTCGGGCTTTAGAAATTCGGGCTTCATTCGTTAGTGGTCATTCGGATTTCTTTTGGCATTCGTCATTCGAGCTTCGTCATTTACCGGCCGTCCATTTGAGCGCGTTCCGCAGGATCGTCTTGTAAGCCTCCAACTCATGCGCCTTCCCGTCATGGCCGAGGGCGATGCACACAATGCGCGCCTGGGGATGTTTCACGATCCAGACCGAGGGATAGGATTTCCCGGTCTGAAGATTGTTTCCGTAAGCGAGGACTTGAATCGGCGTGCCGTCCTTGTCCGGCTCGAAGTGATAAAGTTCGTCGTTGATCTTGAAGGAGCCGGGAACCCCGGCCATGACCGGATGCTGCGGAAGGTTAGCGTGCACCTCGAATTCGCCGTATTTGTCGTGGCTGCGCGCGCCACCCCCGACCAGCACGCGATTGTACTCCGGCCAGTCCGCCCAGTTATACCACAGCGCCGGGTGCACCAGCAGCAAACCTTTGCCCGCCTCGGCAAAATCAAAGATCGCTTTGCGCAACGCAGGGTTCTTCAGCGGCTGGTTGTTGCTCAGGTAAAGCACCTGGAGATCTTTGAGCGCCGGAAGAATCTCGTCGGGTTTGTCGGTGTACGAGACCGTCGCCCGGCCGTCCGCCGACAACGTCTTTGAATCTTCCTGATTGAACCAGCGGTCGAAGTCGTGCGAACTGCCGCCGCCGACAATCAGGACTCTGGTCGTGTTCGCGGCAGGAGCACGCGCTTCCCGCGCATTGCCTGAACCTTCGGCGGCTAATAACGCTTGTGAGTGCCCCCTCACCCCGTCCTTCTCCTCCGGCGGCAGGGGCGAGGGCGCCCGAAGGGCCGCGGCTTGGGTTGAGGAACCGGACGCCGAGGGTTCCCCCAATTCCGCGGTGATACCGACGAACGCCGGCGCGATCTCGTTGTTGAAACTTTCGATGGAGATGCGCTCGATGACATCGCGGCCCTTAACGTCCTTGCTGAACCAGCGGACCTGCCCGCGTTGAACGAGGTCCGGCGCTTCCTTCGAGCCGGGCACGTCGAACGCGCCGATGTAATCGGCGAACTCGACGCCATTCTTCAGGAGGATCTCTTCGGTCGCGCCGCCGGCGAAGTGCAGCGTAACTTTCGCGGCCGGTTTGTCTTTGAGCGCGTCCCCGCCCCACGGATAAGCCCATCCACCCACCCCGCCGAGGAAATACAGTTTGTCGGCGGCGAAGCCGGTCTTGACCTCGACGCGTTGCGGCAATGTCCTGGCAAAACCATTGCCGCCTTTCAGCACGATGATGTTGTTGCCGGTCGAACTCCTGGCAGGACTGACGATGTCGAAAGGGACCTCGCCGACTTTGATAGTGCCGAACTTTCGGAACCGCAGCGTCTCGTCCTTCGCGTCTTCGCTGTTAAAAAGGCCGCGCGAGGTGTTGGCCGTGAAGGCGGAGGCCAGGTCGAGAATGCGGTAGCGGGTTTCGTCGGCGCAGACGTAGGCGAGCAGGTCGCGCAGGCCTTCCGCGCCGAGTGCTTCGAAGCCTTCGGGCATCAGCGAGCGACCGGTCGAGTGTCGGCTCCTGATGTTGTCCTTGCGGATCGTGAAATCGCCGGTCGCATTGCGCAGCAGCACCTCCACGTTGTTCTCGCGCTCGAGAATGCCGTCGTAAGTCAAATCGTCCTTCGTCTCGAGGCTGACGCTGACGAAATTCGGCTCGACCAGCCGGTTCGGGTCAACGATGTGCACGAGCAACTCGCCCGCACCGTGCGCGCCCATGCCGGTAAGGTTCGGCGCAAGGTTGCGGCCCTCGGTTTTGAACTGATGGCAACTGGCGCAGTTCGCCAAAAAGAGCTTGTGGCCGTTCTCGACGTTCCCCGGCTTTTCCACCTCCGGCCTGAATTGGGCGACCAGTTTGTCCTTCTCCTTCTGTTCGGGTCCCTTCACCTCATCGATCACCGCGTTGGCGCGGGCGGCGACCGTTTTGTCCGGGTGCGTGCGAAGGCGATGAAGATTGGCCGGGCCCAACAACGCCAGATCAATTTTCCTGTCGGCGAGCGCCTGCACGAGGGCGAGCGACCAGTCCGCGCGCATGAGCAACTGACCCAGCACCGCTTCCCGCAGTTCGCCGGAAACTTTCGGATAAGCCGCGATCAATCCGGCGCCAGCGGCAGGGTCGCCGGTCGAACCGAGCGCCTCGACGACGCGCTTCTGCAACTCCACCGAGGCCGATGAACCGACAAGCCCGGTCACGTTCGGAATAATGCCGGCGTCAAGGTTGCGGACGCCGAGCAGGCGGATTGCAAATCCGCGCTCCACTGGGGAACGATGTCGGGCTTCAAGTTTCCAGCGAGACTTTCGAGGGCGACCTGTCTGAGGCCGTCGGTGCTCGCCGGCTGTTTGGCGAGCAGCGTGATCAGCTTCGCGGCCAGGGCCGCATCCTGGCGATTGGCCAGCAACCGGACCGCGTGCGAAACGAACGGCGCGAGAAACGCCGGCTCTTTCCCGTTGAACGACGCCTCGATGAAGAGCAGCGGGTTTCTTGAGGCTGCACCGATGGCGGCGGACTCAAGGTACTTGTCTTTCAGTGTCGGCCAGATTTCCGCGACCTTGTTTGCGATTGTGGCGTCCGGGTCACAGTAGCCGAGGAAAACAAGGGCCTCCAGACGAACCCTGTCATTTGCTTCTGTCAACGTGCCGCCCAACGCGTCAAGGACCTCTACACCCGCATCCTTCGGCCCAAATCCGAACATGTCCGCAATCCTCTGCCGTCTGTTGGATAGGATTTGCAGCCCGGCTTTGCGTAACGCCTCGCTTTTATCGCGCATCGCAGCTCCGATGTAGCTCTGGTCGGACGCGCCAAACATATTCGCAAGCCACGCGCCATGGATTCTTGTGTAGTCTGATTTGGTGTTATCTTTCGCCAAGTTCGCCAATTTTGGCTCGAGTTTTTCTCGCAATTTTTCGTCGTAGACCTTCTCGAACAAGAGTCGATGCGCGGTGCCGCGCACCCAGCCATTCGGATGTTCCAATGCCTTCACCAGGTCCGCCGGTTTCTTCGGGTCGAGTCTGAAGGATGGCAGTTTCTTCGGTTCTCGGTGCTGCACACGCCAGATGCGGCCGAAATGATGGTCGCGGTCGGGCCGTGTGGCGGCGTTGTGCGCGCCGTGCGCCGGGCCGCGCGTGTCGTTGTGAATCGCGGCCTGGTTGTAAAAGTCCACGATGTACAACGCGCCGTCCGGACCGACGCGCGTGTGGATCGGCCGGAACCAAAGGTCCGTGCCCGCGATGAACTCCGCTTCCTCGCGGCCCGGTTCCTTGCCGGCGATATAGGTCACGCCGTCCGGCTTCAGCCAATCGTTGTGCACAAGATTGACGGTGGGTTCGGAAAGAAAGTGCGTGCCGTTGAAACGGTCCGGCCACGCCCCGCCATTGTAGATGCACGAACCCGCGGCGGCGGTAAACATGCCCACCCAATCGATCTGGATGTACGGGGGCCGGGTGTGATGCACCGCGGGGAAAACCTTCTGATGATCAGGAATCACTGCCGAGGCGCGGATGCCGCCGACGTTGCCGCGCGCCAGGACCTTTTCCGGCATGACGATGTGCAGCAGATGTTCGCCGCAGGTGGCCGTCGTGTAAAACATTTCGCCATCGGGCGCGAAATCGAAGCCCCAGGTGTTGCAACTGCCGGAGGCCACCTGTTCGAGGGCGCTGCCGTCGGGCTTGAACCGGATAATGCCGGCGGTGATCCGGCCAAAGTCCTTCGAGCCGTCGGGCGATTTCGGATGGCCAGCGCTGTAACCAACCGCCCCGTAAACCCAGCCGTCCATGCCCCAGCGAAAGTTGTTGATCACCGCGTGTGTGTCGAACGTGCCGAAACCGGTGTAAAGCGTTTCAACTTTGTCGGCCACGCCGTCGCCGTTGGTGTCGCGAATCCAGAGAATGTCCGGTGCCTGGGCGACGATCACGCCGTCCTTGTAAAACACGAGCGAGGTCACCAATTCCAGTCCGCCGGGCACGCCGTGCTCGAAATCGGCAAAGATGTGTTTCTTGTCCATGACACCATCGCCGTTGGTGTCTTCGAGCCAGGAAATACGATCGCGCGCGGGGCGATCTACCTTGTCGCTGCGATACTGGTCCGGATGCACCGCGCGATCGGGGTAAATGGGCGAATCGTTCCGGTTGATCGCGCGACCGTTAGGGTACTCCGGCGTTTCGGCGACCCAGAGCCTGCCCTTCGGGTCCCAGTCGAGCGAAATCACCTTCTCGATCAGCGGTTCGGACGCGACGAGGCTGAGATTGAACTCCGGGTGGACATTGAGCTTTGCGGCGGCTTTCTCTGGCGCGGTGGGGCCGCCGGCCGGATAGCTCAACGAATTCAGCTCCTCCTTCGAGCACAGAAAGTCCACGCTGTCGCGTTTCCCTGCCCAGGCAATGCCGCGGAGCAGAATCGCCCGGTAATGCGGCGTCTGGAACGAGGCATACTCATGACCGGGGATACTTACGAACGCGCGATACGGGGCGGAGCCGCCTTCCCAGTTCTTCTCGTAGGTCCACATCTGCGGCGCGATAACAAAGACGCTGTGGAAGGAGGTCGCCAGCACGTGAACGTCGGGCGCCATGTCCAGGTCGTAATAAATCTCGTCCTTCCAATCGAAGTTGGAGACGCCCCTCACGATGGGATGCCTCTGATCGACAAAGTAAATGCCTGCCTCGCCTTCCAGCCATTTGGTCTTTTTGTCGCCGTCCCAGCGCCACGATCCGCCTTGAACCTTTTTAGCCCATTCATGCTGGTCGCTGCTTACCACGCCGTCGTGAATCACGACCAGACCGCCGCCGCGGCGGAGGAACTTCTCGAAGCTCGCGCGTTGTTCGCCGACGACCTTCATGCCGTCCTGGGCGTAAATCACGAGCACGTCGGTGTTCTCCAGTTGCTCGCCCGTCGGAAAATCCATCGAACCGTCGGCCTTTGCGCCGCGCTGGTTGAGCATTTCCTTCCATTCCGCGAGGAAGCGCGGATGATCGTGCTGATTCGGGCCGTGGGTCTTGGCGCCGGCGCGAATAAACACCCGGAGCGGCTTGTCCGGCCGGGCGGCGTGGGAACAAAGGCAAACGAGCAGTGACAAAGCAAGGGCGACGTTGAATTTCATAGTGGTCAATGATGGATGCGAATTTACCTGCCGTGGCCGAAACGCCAATGAAAATTTGCGCAACCAGCAACGCTTGCGAGCAGACTGCTCCCTCAAAGCGTCTGGGCCGTGGCCCCCTGCGTAGCACGCGCTCGAACGGCGCGCAAATTCAAATACAGCTTCGTGAAACCGCGCTGCGCAAGCTGAGCGCGAAGAATGACGCCAAACGTGTTCGCGCCCGGCCGCGCCGAAACGGGAGCGGCGTTCGGAGTTCTTCAGCTGTGTTCGAATCTCTTCCGCACCACGCCGATCCAGGACTGTTCCATGCAGAAGCCTTCTGCGATTTCTTCGCGGTGATTCCGTGCGAATCGGCGAAAGGCGCGCACCACCCGGCGACAGTGCGGCTGGCGCTCGGTGGCGAACTCCTGGACAAAATCATGAAACAACAAATACCCACCCGTTTGCAGGATCGCCCAGGCGTTTTCCAGATCGCCCAGCGCCGCCTTGAACTTGTGGTCGCCGTCCACAAAGATCGCATCGAAACGGCCGAGGTTCATCCTGGGCAAATCCGCGCTGTCGGCCCAGACGAGTTTCACGTCCAGGTTCCGGCGTTGGAAGGCCCGGCCGACTTCGGCTTTTTGCAGCGGATTGTTCGTCAGATCCGGCTCCGGATAATTCAGCGTCACCACTTCGGTCTGTGGACAAACGGTCTTAATCAACGCGGCCGTGCCTCCGCGCCAGGTGCCGATCTCCAGGAAACGCGCTGGCTGCTGCTTCTCCAAAAAAGAAAACAAAAACTCGGCGTCTGCTCGCGTCGCGATGCCCACTTCGGTGCCGAATGCCGGTTCGAATTCGTCCCATACGCAACGTTGAATCCCAAAACGCGCGTACACCTGACTGCGCGTAAGTCGCGGCAGGATTACGTGAGGAATCAACTCTTCACAGTAGTCGCGCAGCCGATTTCGCGCGAGGGCCAGACGGCGGATTAAACCGGCAACCATGGGCACAACGTAAAAACATCGGAAGAGGTTGTCACCACGCAAATGCTCCTGCGCGGCAGCACGAGCAAGCCTTGCTCGAAGGCAGGGCGGGCTGTTCATAGTGGCACGGGAGTCTCGCCCGTGCGTTTCTGAGCAGCCCTGACTCTCGGTGAAAGACACGGGGGAGACGCCCGTGCTGCTACGTAGCGCGGAAAGTTCGCGTATTGAACCCGTGAACCGTAGCAGCCGACGTGAGGAGGCTCTGGCTCAATTCCGCGTTCCGGACTCCGCACTCCGCATTTGAAAAGTGAGCCTCCTCACGTCGGCTGCTGCGAGATTCCGAGGCAGAGGAAACGCTCGGTCACGAGTTTGGCGCTTTCGTCTCTTTCCGCTGCAACTCCCACAATTTGGCGTATTTCAGAAACGTGTAGTAAGCGTAGAGCGCAGCGAGGATCAAGCCGTAACGGCCATCGCGGAAGCCTTGTTGAACGACGAAAACCTTCAGAAACATCGCCATCGGACTGCCGGCGAGGTTGAGGATCGTGGCGCGCTTGCCCATGTCCACGTAACGCTGCGCCATCAACGTCGAATAGCGTTGCAGTTTGGCCGTCGCGATTTCCATCGTGTCCCACGGATATTGCAGAACGTGCTCGCGCAGGTATCCGAGCCGCCCGTTCAAGGTGTAGCTTTCGTGCACCAGTTCATCGTTGTAGCGGAGCTTCGTGCGGTCGAACAACTGCGGCTGGCGATAATCCGGGTACCAGCCGCCATGCCGCATCCAGTGACCGAGGAAATGGCTTTTACGTGGAACATGATAGGCGTCGAACCGCGGCGCAGCCAACTCGCCTCGAATCTCGGCGGCCAGTTCCGAAGTGCAACGTTCGTCGGCGTCGAGGCTGAAAATCCAGTCGTGCGCCGCGGCGTCGAGCGCCAAATTGCGGAGCTTGCCGAACCCACAGAACTTTTCGCTGACGATGCGGGCATTGAACTCCCTGGCGATTTCGACCGTGCCGTCGGTGCTGAACGAATCGACCAGGATGACTTCATCCGCCCACTTCACGCTTTCGAGCACGGCGCGAATCTGGCGAGCTTCGTTGAACGTGAGCGTGTAGGCGGTGACAGGCCGCGTCGTCATGTTGTTGGCGGGCTAGGTTGACACGTCCGGTTCCGGTAAGTCAAAGTTTCAACGGCATGAGCAGCGGGGTGGAAATGCAGCCCTGGGACCAGGCGCGCGCGGTTCGCGGCGAAAAGTTCCTGCGCGGACTGCATCGCCTTCTGCCGCTGGGACGAAAATATCATCCGCTGCTTTCCGCGCTGAACGGCCGGCGCGGGTTGCTGGCGATTCCATTCGATCAATGCCGACTGGTCCAGCCCGCTGCCTGGGCGAAACAAATCACCAATCAATTGCTCAACGGCGGCGATGTCGTTCCCGAGTTCTCGCTGCTTGCATCGCGCGTCCGGCAACTGACCTCCGGACATTTGATCGACGTGGGGGCCAACATCGGGCTCTACACGCTGCTGCTGCGCTCCGTTTCCTCACTGCCGATTATCGCGTATGAGCCGCAGCCATTTTTGTTCAAGCTCCTCCAATGCAACATCGGCTTCAGCCGCCTCGCCCAGGTGGACGCTCGCAATTTTGCCTGCGGCTCGCGTCGCGGGGAGGTTCCGTTTTCCATTGGCATCAATGGTTCTATCGCCCCGGGTGTCGAGGCCACCCTTGCGACCGGGAGCGGCGGCGACCTGGAATCGGAAGCGCAACTGACGCAGCGCGGCAAAGCGGTGGTCCAGGTGCCGCTCACCACGCTGGATGAGGACCTTGACGGTGTGGCGCAGATTGCGTTGCTGAAGATCGATTGCGAAGGGTTTGAATTCGACGTTCTGCAAGGGGCGCGGCGCCTGATCGCGCGCCACAGGCCCGCGCTTTTTTTGGAAGTGCATCCGACGTTGCTGGGACGCTTCGACGGCTCGGTCGAGCGCGTGCTGGAATTGCTCAAACCCTGCTACGACTTCGAGTTCTGGTGCTTTGACCCGATCCGACACGCATCCAAGCTGGGGCGCAGCCTCGCGAAATTTCGCCGGCCACAAGGCCGTCGCTTCGATACCGAGGAAGCGATGCTGGCGACGGCAAACCGCGACCCGCGTCCGGCGCAAATTTATTTTGTTGGGCGACCGAAAGATAAGGCCGGCGTTACTGGATGAAAGTTTTAATATTTCTCCACTTCGACGAACATACTGCACCAGGCACGCTTCGTGCGAGCGGCGGCAATGTGCCGCAACTTCCGTTCAACCCATAAGAATCGAGGAGTTTGTTGCATCTAGCCGGTCATTTCAATAAGCTCGTCGCCTCGGTTTGAACATGAAGTTGTTGCAGTAATCCGAAGAATCCCAAAACCGTTCCAAGTCATTTTTCTGGTGTACCGCAGGATCAAACTCCTTTAGCGGGCGCAGCCCGAGCGGCGAAAAGAATTCACCATCGTAACCGAGGTTTTGCAAGTAAGAGAAAACGTCCTGCATGGAATGGTTGGACAAGTGGCGAGCTTCACACTCAAAGAGTATGACTGGCGTGAACCGTGAAAGAATGTCGACTGCTCCACGGAGAACTTGCAACTCGTGCCCTTCGGCGTCCACTTTGAGGAAATCGATCCGGCCTGCATCTTTGAGGCAGCGGTCGAGAGTATCCACGGCGCACTCGTAGCCACGACAGGGAGTGCTGCTGGCGACAGCTTGCTCCAAGGACGCGCCTGGTGAGACGTCGCCGCTCGGAACATTGAGCGTAGCCGTCCCGACCTTGTCCGAAACCGCCAAGTCATACACTTGGACGTTACCCCATTTCGAGGCCGCACAGATGATTTCTAAATACCGCGCCAGTTTGGGCTGCGGTTCGAACGCGAAGACCTTGCCTTTCGGCCCCACCGCTCTGCGAAGCCAATAAAGATAGGAGCCCTTGTAGGCTCCGACGTCCACGGCACGATCGCCGGACTGAAGCGAATTCAGCACTGCTCGAATCTCCTCTCGCTCATCCCGAAAGCGAGCCTTGAAGGCCCGAAAAAGGAAACGCGCATTCATGACACCGCCGGCCGCCGGCCGGTTGGAGTTCCGCCTCCAGGCGATTTGGTTGAGCGCAGAGGTTTTTGCTTCATTTGACGAGCCGGTAATTTCGGTGCACGCCGACGGTCAGGCCGGTGCAGCGTTTGACGATCAGCGCGATGTCTTCCCAGAAATAACCGCGGCGAAACCGAATCAACGGGTTGCGCGAAGTGTAAGTCCAGTCCGCAGCAGCAACGAGTTCCTGCATCACCGCTGGATGCTTACCCGTGAATCGCTTTACCTTCTGGTCGTCGTCGTAAAACCGCGGTGGACGACGGCTCACCTCCTCTTTCACTCCCGCATCGTCGTGGTAAAGGCTCGAAAGATTGCGCAACTTGCGCTCGGCATGATCCGGCTTGAGCGCGTGGCCGTAATGAAAGTAGTGGCCGCCTGATTTTTTGACCAGGAGCTTTTGACCGTCGATGGTGCGAAATCCCTGGGCATCGCCGCAGGATCGGATGTTGGAGTCGCGCCGCACCACGCGCACCTCCTGATAATACCAGCCGAAGGAATAAACATACGTCCGGTAACTGCCGTAGAAATGCGTGTAGTCCACGAGCAACCCTTGCACCGCCGGATTGAGCAGCTCGCGCTCCATCACGGCGCGCATCACCGGCGCGGTGTCCTCGTGCAGCACTTCGTCAGCCTGGATATAAACGCACCAGTCGCCGGCGCATTCCCGCAGCGCCAGGTTGGTGTGATGCGACAAAGCCAGGCCGTCCTGGCGCAGCGTTTCGTCCCACTCAGACTCGATGACGCGGATTTTGGGATCGCCGATGGCCCTGACTCTTTCGAGCGTGTTATCGGCGGAGCGCGGAACGTTGACGATGATTTCGTCGCACAACGGCAGCAGCGAGCGGATGGACGGCGCAAACGGATAGCCCAACTCGACACCATTGCGAATGAAGGTGAATCCGCTGATTTTCACAAGGCCAATTAGAGCAAAACCGGGACGCATTGAATAGGGTTCATCTCACAATGGGGAACGCACGCCGCCGGCGTGCTCAGGCGGGCGGCTCGTCCGCCGAAATCTGCGCGAATCGAGCCGATTCGCGCGGCCCGCGAGCCGCTTGCGCTCCCCAAACGGATTGATGAGATGGCTTGTCGAGCCGGTTTTGCGGCGTGGAGTTTAAAGTTGGAAATTGGCTCCCGCGGATTCAAGAATTCCTGCCATGACCAACGCGCGCGCAGAACGAACCGCCGACGAGGCAGGCGCGGACCGGTTTTTTTCCGCCGCAACTCCGCTGATCACCGTGGCGATCTGCACGAGGAACCGGGCTGGATTTCTGGAGCAGGCGGTCCGCAGCGTGCTGCCGCAAATCACCGGCGACACAGACGTTCTGATCGTGGACAACGCATCGACGGATGAAACGCCGACCATCACGGCGCAACTGAAGTCGTTGCATTCTTGTGTGAGCGTTTGTCGCGAGCCCGAACTCGGTTTGAGCGCGGCCCGCAACACGGCGCTGGCCCGGGCCCGCGGCCAATACGTGATTTTTCTGGACGACGACGCGGTGGCGGAACCCGGCTGGCTGGCTGCCTACCGCGGGCTTCTTGGCATGGCGCTCTCGGGCAATATCGCCGCAGCCGGCGGGGCGGTGTTCCCCCGATACGAAACGGCGCTGCCTGTCTGGCTCGATCCGCGCGCGCACGAACTAGGCGGAAGCGAAAGTCCGCACGCGTTCGATGGTCCAGGCGGCCCCTGGGGATGCAACTTCGCGCTGCACCGCGCGCGCGCGATCGCGGCCGGTGGATTCGACCCTGCTTATGGGCGCAAAGGCCGGTCCATGGCCGCGCATGAGGAGACCGATTTGTTTCAGCGTTTGAACCGCGCCGGGTATGAGGTCTGGTGGTTGCCGGAGGCGCGCATCCGGCATTGGGTGGCGAAGGAGCGTCTGACGCTGGCGGTCCACTGCCGAAGCATGTTCAGTCTGGGCCGTTCCACCGCCTTGCTGCGGCAGCAGCAGGTGACCGGCAAATTGCGGCGTGGATGTTATTTCCTCGTTCGGCTGGCGGCAGCGCCGTTTCATATTGCTGTCTGCCTGCTGGCCGGACTGGCCATGGCGCTCCTGGGCAGGGTGCGCGTTGCCGCGAACATGGTGTTTCGTTCGGTGCGCATCGCCGGCTTCGCTTACCAACTGGCGCGTGAAGCCCTGGGCACACAATGAACAACCGGTTCCGATCACCCCCGCGGCTGTTGCCCACCGGCCAGCCCGGCGCCATACCGGACCGATGAAAATCCTCTACGTCGCCAGCCGATACGACTACGGTGACGCCGGGCGCGGTTTCAGTTTCGAGCACGCCAATTTTTACGACACGCTGGTTCACCTGGGACACGAGGTGACTTACTTCGACTTCCTGACGCTGTCTCGGGAGTTGGGTCGTCCGGCCATGAATGAACGCCTCAGGCGCCAGGTCCAGGAACTGCGCCCGGCGTTGATGTTCGCCTGCCTCACCGGTGACGAGTTGGATTTTTTCAGCATCAAAGCCATCTCGGAGTCGGGCGTCACCAAGACGTTGAACTGGTTTTGCGATGACCATTGGCGGTTCGAAAAGTTTTCCCGCCGCTGGGCCCCGGCATTCAACTGGGTTGCCACCACCGCCTCCAGCGCCGTCCCGAAATACAGGGACATGGGACTGACTAACGTCATCAAGACCCAATGGGCGGCGAACCATTTCCAATACCGCCCCCTCGACTTGCCGTTGAAGCACGATTTGAGTTTCGTTGGTCGCGTTTACGGGCAGCGCCAGCAAATCGTGGATCGACTCCGTCGCGCCGGCATCGAGGTCTATGCTCGCGGCTACGGCTGGCCGCAAGGCCGGGCAACGCAGGAGGAAATGATCGAAATCTTCAACCAGTCGCGCATCAATCTGAACCTGGCCGATTCGCCGAAGCAATTGAATTGGTTCAAGCGCCTGACCCGTCGCAAGCCGCCCGCAAAACAAATCAAGGGTCGGAATTTTGAAATTCCGGGCTGCGGCGGCTTTCTGCTGACCGATCACGCCGACAATCTGGAAGACTATTACGAACCGGGAAAAGAGGTCGGCCTCTTCCATGACTTTGATGATCTGGTCGAGAAAGTCCGCTATTATCTCAGTCACGAAACCGAACGAGCGGCCATCGCGCAGGCCGGTTATGCCCGCACGGTGCGGGAGCACACTTACGAATTGCGTTTCAAGGAAATCTTTCGAAGGATGAATCCGCCGGGCGGCTGAGCTCGAAGAAACATTCGAAGTAACGAGTTGTCTAGGTCAAGGAGTCGTCGATAGTTATCCTATGGCCAACTTGAAACGTATGCTCGACCATCTAAAGTCCAAAGGGCCTTTAGGGTACCTACGCTACAAATTGACCAAGGCGCGGAAGCAAAAGAGGACGAACCTGCATGCTCTGAAGTTCTATTCGCAGTTTATCAGAACCGGAGACTTGTGCTTTGATATCGGCGCGAACATGGGCAACCGGACGAGGCTCTTTCTGGAACTTGGGGCGAAGGTTGTCTGCGTGGAGCCACAGGAAAGCTGCGCGACTTTTCTGCGCCTGCGTTTCAAAGGCTGTCCGGTTACGGTGGTGCAAACGGCCTTGGGTGAAAAGCCGGGTTCGGATCAAATGATGATCTCGTCCTCATCCACATTCTCGACCATGTCAAAACAATGGATCGAGAACGCGAGGCGCACCGGCCGTTTTGGATCAGCCACTTGGGAGAAAACCATCGATGTGCCGATAACAACGCTGGATGAGATTATTCGACAGTTTTGTGTGCCGCGCTTTGTAAAGATTGATGTGGAAGGTTTTGAACTCCAGGTTCTGCGAGGTCTTTCCAAGCCAGTTGAGTACATAAGTTTCGAATTTGTCAGCGAGAACCAGGAAGCTCTGGCAGCTTGCGTTGACCATCTGCGTATGTTGGGCGAGCCGAGATTCAATTTCTCCCTCGGTGAGTCACTAGTCTTCGAATCGCCTGAATGGCTGGATCCAGACTCATTATTGTCGCGTCTCAAGACGCTGCCGGGTTCACTGCCTTGGGGAGACATTTACGCCGCCTTTCAGGTCTAAGGTGTAAGGCTGGCTTTCAGTTATTGGCGGGGTGCGAGAACCACATCGTTTCATCCTGCAGTCGGCCTTGTTAATCGGAAGAACCCGTAGCTTTCCGGCGCATCATCGTAATCGCGCACGGCAGCGACCGGGTGGTACACGCCGCGCGCATCCACGGCCGCAAACGCGACCAACTCGAGCGGCCGACACCATTCCAGTATCCAGCTCGCCGCGAGGACCCGGTGCGCGTTGAACCGTATGTGCGGTCGGCCGACCGGCGCGCTCAGGTAGAGTATCCCCCCCGGTGCCAGAACCCGCGTCAGTTCGCTCAGCGCGAGCCGTGTTCCGTCAGGATTGATCGGGTCTCCGTAGCGCCCTAAACCGACGTGCTCGACCACATGAAGACAGGAAACTGAAGCCAGTCCTTTGTCCGGGAATGGCAATTCCAGCAGACTTCCCTGTTGGAACATGAAACCGGGCAGGTCCAACCGCACGGGACGGATATCCACAAACGTAACCGGAACGACCGTGCTCAATATGCCGACGGAGAAAAGGTGCGAACCCACAGCGACGCCAGAAGCGAAGTTGCCGGCGAGGGTTTTGGAAGAAATCGTATTTCACGGCGGCGTCAGGCCCGTCGGGTCAGGAGAGAGTTGCCCGGGCCGGATGCGTCATGATCAGCAAAGCGGTTGGGCACATGCAATTCCCAATTCATTGGCCCGGCCTGCCGGCCCCGGCAAGGCGCGAATGGGTTGCGCGACCTGCCGTGAGAACGGAAGGCGACACCGGATACAGCAGCCGCCTCCGGGTTGAACTTGGCCGCGAACCTGCAGGATCGCACGGCATCAATTTCTTGCCATCGACCCGGCCGGTGTTCCATAACTGCGAGCAGAACGCACCAGTACTGGAGCGCCGTCGAGCGCAGAACCATGACGCAGATTCGTATCGATTTTGTGGATTTTTGGGGAGGTTTCCCGAAGGCGACGAACTTTTTTACGGAAACGTTGCGCGCCCGCTACGACGTGCAGATTTGCGACGAGCCGGATTTTGTCGTGTTCTCCACCTCCGGCCATCATCACCGGCTTTACAGCTGTCCTCGAATTTTCTACTCCGGCGAGTCCGTCCGACCGGACTTTCGCCACTGCGACTATGCGCTGACGCCCCATTACCTGGACGACCCGAGACACCTGCGGCTTCCGCTCTATGTGATCTACGCCAGCCCGGGTCATCTCCAGAGCGTGTCGCTCGCCAATCCCGGGCCGCCGCCCCGGCTTCTGGAAGAGCCAAAACAGGTGCTGGCGCGGAAAACGAAGTTCTGCGCTTTCGTCGTCGGCAATGTCGGCCGGAAAGCGCGACAACGCGTGGAGTTCTTCCATCGTCTTAACCGATACAAACACGTCGATTCCGGCGGCCGCGCCCTGAACAACATCGGCGGCCCCATTCCGAACGGCTCATTGCATAAACTCGCCTTCCTGCAACCCTACAAATTCAACATTGCCTTCGAAAACCGGTCCCTGGCCGGTTACACAACAGAGAAAATTTACGAGGCCCTGCTGGCGCGTTGTATTCCCATCTATTGGGGGAACCCGCGCATCCATGAAGAGTTCAATCCGAAAAGCTTTCTCAACTATTTCGACTTCCCCAGTGCGGAGACGCTGGTCGAGCGGATCATCGAGATTGATCGGAACGACGATCTTTACCTCGAGTATTTGCGCCAGCCCTGGTTTCCCAACAACCAGCCCAACGAATTTTTCAGCAGTGATCGGCTCCTGGACTTCTTTGAAAGGATTTTCACGACCCGGATCCGGCCAGTCGGCGCGCGGCGGCAGACCTTCCAACTCGGCCGATGGATTGGAGTGAAGAAAAAGCGCTATCAGCCGCCCGCGATCTGGAACGGGGGCGGCAAAAACGCGGACACCTGAAACGCTCTTGACCCGGTCCGGGAACATTCCCCCAACGAACGGACAGCCCTTGGCTGGCGCCGCGGAAGACCGGACCAAATGTTCTGGCAAATCAAGGAGGCCTTGAAGCACACTGTCGGGCCGGAACATGATCGAATTCCTGCGTCGCATTTGGAGCTACGTCCGGCCGTATCAGTCCCGGTTCATTTTGGGACTGCTGTGCGGGGTGCTTTTCGCCATCGCCAACGCCGGCCTCATGATCGCCGTCAAGCTGGTGGTGAACATCGTCTTCGCTCCCTCCGGCAAATTCTCGCTGCTGGACGAAGTGCAACGGGCGCCCGTGGTTCTGCGAGCACCGGCGGAAAGGCTCGTTTCCGTGCTGCCGGAGCTTCAGTCGCCCTCCTCCAGGCTCGCTTTGGCCCTGGCTCTTTCAACCATTCCGCTGGCAATGTTCTTCCGGGTGCTTTTCAACTACCTCAATGTTTACCTGGTGAACTGGGCGGCGTTACGGGCGATTGTGGACCTCCGCGCCCGCCTCTTTGACCACTTGCAGAATCTCTCGTTGAGTTTTTTCAGCCGGGCGAGCACCGGTGAACTGATCTCGCGGATCAGCAATGACACGCTGGTTGTGCAAAGCATCATCGCGAATGCGTTTGCCTCCCTCATCAAGGACCCCATCAGCGTCATCGTCTTGTTCGGATTGATGTTATCCCAGCAACCACGACTCACGTTGATCTCCCTGCTGGTCTTTCCCTTGTGTGTGATGCCCATCGTCATCTATGGCCGCAAGGTTCGCCTCTCTTCCCGCGCTGTTCAGACCCATACCGCCGAATTGACGAACCTGATGCACGAGGCGTTCACCGCCAACCGCATCGTCAAAGCCTACAACCTGGAAGCCACC
>QHNT01000470.1 GCA_003218515.1 Verrucomicrobiota bacterium
TGGTCGGCCCCGGCATTGTGGCCAGCAACCGCGTCACCGCGTTTATCAATGGCGACCGGATTTTTCCGGCGATGCTTGCGGCCATTCGTGGCGCGCGGAAATCCATCGACCTGGAAACCTACATCTATTGGTCCGGCGACATCGGCCGGCAATTCGCCGAGGCGCTGGCCGAGCGGGCGCGCGCGGCCGTGAAAGTCCACGTGCTCATCGACTGGATTGGCTCGCGCAAAGTGGACTCGCGCGATCTGGCGATGATGCGCGAAGCCGGCGTCGAGGTCGAAAAATATAACCCGCTCGTCTGGTTCAATCTGGCCCGGCTCAATCACCGCGATCATCGCAAGCTGCTCATCGTCGATGGAAAAATTGGCTTTATCGGCGGAGCAGGGCTGGCCGATATCTGGCAGGGCAACGCCGACGCCCCGAAGCATTGGCGCGACACGCAATTTCGGCTCGAAGGCCCTGCGGTCGGACAAATGCAGGCGGCGTTCATGGACAACTGGACGAAGACGACCGGACGCGTGCTCGACAACGAGGACTATTTTCCCGAACTGAGGCCTGCCGGGGACCATTATGCGCAGGTCTTCTTCAGCTCACCGCGCGACGGAACGGAAACGGTCCGTTTGATGTATCTCCTGGCCATCGCCGCGGCGCAAAAGAACATCCGATTGTCCGCATCCTATTTTGTCCCCGGCGCCTTGACGACCGAGGAACTCGTGGATGCCAGCAAACGCGGGGTGAACGTGGAAATCATCGTGCCCGGCGCGAAAACCGACGTGCCCATCGCGCGCTACGCCTCGCGATCGAAATGGGGGCCGCTGCTCCAGGCCGGCATCAAAATCTACGAATATGAACCGACCATGTATCACTGCAAGGTGCTGATCGTGGATGATGTGTGGGTGACGGTCGGTTCGGCCAACTTTGACAACCGCTCATTCAGGCTCAACGACGAGGCGAACCTGAACGTTTACTCGGCGGAATTTGCCGCGGAGCAGGCGCGGGCTTTTGAGGAGGACAAGGCCAGCGCGAAGCTGATCTCTTACAAAGAATGGAAGAACCGCGGGCTCTGCACCAAGCTGCTGGAACGAATCCTCGCGCCGTTCAGGTCGCAGTTGTGAGCGAAGTTCAGAAACGCCTCGAACGTCCCCTGGGTCGGTAGCCGCCGACGTGAGTCGGCGCACTTGTTTTGCGAGCGCGCGGACTGACGTCCGCGGCTACGAGGTTCAAGCCACCGTTCGTTTTTTGCGCATGCATCGGGACCATGAACCCGCAGGTAACGTTCAACGTCCAACATCCGACGTTGAACGTTCAAAGTTGGGCGTTGAGCGTTGAACGTTTTCCGCAGGTTCATGGGTAGGGGACACCTCCAAAATTCGGACGTGAATCGAAGCCATGAACCAGATCGGCACCCCTCTCCCTGCCCTCTCCCCGCCTTGCGGGGAGAGGGTGGCCGCAGGCCGGGAGAGGGGTTGGTTCATGGAAAGTTCCCACGGTTTTCCAACCGCTCATCGCAGCCATGAACATCCCCCCTCACCCGCCCTTCGGGCACCCTCTCCCCCTCGGAAGGGGAGAGGGACGGGGTGAGGGGCATCCGCCTCGTTACCTCGGCGGCTACGGTGGAGAAAATCACTGCTTCCTCGCCACCAGCGTCAGCCGCTGCCACCACCAGACAATTTTGCCGTCTTCTTCGCCGAGCAGAAACAAGTCGCGCGCGGATTGAGGCACCCTGGCGATGAGTTCCAAGACCTTCTTGCGGTTCTCCGGCAAAGTCGCGGCGGTGTCGAAATACCAGTTGAGGTCGGGTTGTTTGAACGGAGTCAGCGTCGTGTGCAGAACTTTCAATCCGGCGCCTTCGCAGATCCGCCTCCAGCCGCGGGGTGTGAGAAAGCGGTGATGGCTCGGATCGCGAAGTTTCTCCACCGCATGCAGCCATTCCTCCGCTTCGGGTTGGTCGTCCTCGACGCTGCCGTCAATGAGCAGGAAATGTCCGTCCCGTTTGAGCACCCGGGCCGTTTCACGAATAAAACTCTCCGGCGAACTGAAGTGATGGGGAGCGACGCGGCTCGTCACGAGATCAAAACTGGCGTCGGCATAAGGGAATTGTTCGGCCGGATGCTGGCGCGTTTGTACCTTTAATCCGCGCCGCGTTGCGGCTTCTTTTGCGCGTTCGAGCATCGGCGCGGCGATGTCCGTCAGCGTTACCTCATGACCCAGGCTCGCCAGAAACAGTCCTGTGTGACCCGCGCCCGTGGCGACATCCAGCACGCGCGAGCCGGGCGCCAGTTGCAACGGCTCGATCGCTGCGCGCACGTCCTCCACGTTTTCCAGAATGTGTCCGTGCCCGTAGCGATGACTTCGTCTGGCGAACTGCTCCTGCGCCGCCTGCTGAACTGCGTCAAGTTTCATGCCGCCAATCGTATTCCAGGTAAATGACCCCTTCGCTCGGATTGTCGTTGTACCGGAGGATGGCACGGAATCCAAGCGTTTGATACAACACGCGCGCAGCCGCCATCGAAGGCAACGTGTCCAGGCGCATTGCGCGGTAGCCGATGCGACGGGCCTCGGCGAGCACAGCTTCGGCCAGTCGGCGACCTAAGCCGCCGCCACGAGATTCAGGACGCACGTAGAGCCGTTTCATTTCGCAGATG
>QHNT01000447.1 GCA_003218515.1 Verrucomicrobiota bacterium
CAATCACCGTGAACGGAATTACTGACGATACCGGCGCGCCTATCGGCCTGAACTCGACGGTGAACTTCACCGCGTGGAAGCTTGTTTCGGGTTGGGTGACGCGAGAGGTTTATTTGGGAATCGCCGGAGCCACGGTAGCGGACCTGGAAGCGGCGCCGAATTACCCGGACAATCCTGATCAGGTAAGTTGGTCAAAAACTTTTGAGTTGAACAATGAACCGTTGCTCAATCAGTACGGGGCGCGGTTAAGCGCCTTCTTCAGGCCGGCATCCAGCGGTGCGCACGAGTTTTACCTCAACAACGACGACGAAGCGGAACTGCGTCTCAGCACCGACCAAAGCGCTGCCAATCTGCAATCGCTCGGCATATTCCCGCTGAATGCGCCGCCCTTCGATGCCAACAGTCTCGCGACTTCACCGGCGCTCACGGCGGATCAGAGTTACCTGCTCGTCGGGCTCGTCAAGCAGGACGCCGCTGACGTTTATCTGCAAGTCGGTGTCAGGCCACCCGGATCAACGCAGGCGCCCGAAACGCTGCCGGTGCTCGGCGGCTTCTTGATTTCCACCTTCGTCAACCCGGACATCGGCAACGTCACTTTCAAGCGGCAGCCTACCAACGTGACTATTGCTGCGGGGTCGCGCGCCCGTTTTTCCGTGAGCGTTGAAACGACCGAAAGCCCCGTTTATTATCAATGGCGCGCCCGCGGGATAAATATCCCCGGAGCGGTTCGCTCCGCCTATGTGACCCCGGTTTTGGCCACGTCCGACTCCGGCAAAACGTATGACGTCATTGTCAGCGTGGCGGGCAAAGACACGCTCAGCACAACGGCGAGCCTCACCGTGACACCGGGACAGCCGTCCAATCTGCAGCCGTATCTCGGAATCAACTTTGTCGGCGGCGGCGGCGGCGGTCCGGGGGGACCGATGTCCGCCGTGGATGTGGCCGGGGTGGTTCAACAGGAAAACTGGAACAGCCTCACCGGCTTTGCTTTTGATCCGGCCACAACCCCGATCACGCTGTTGGACGCCGGCGGCAATAACTCGCCGGTCACACTCACGGTCGCGGGAACCGAAAGCTGGTATAGCGGCACCACCACGACCGGCGATGCTGACGGCGCCCTGCTGCAAGGTTTCATTGATGTTGGCGCCGCCACGGACCCGATGACCTTCACCCTGAACAATGTCCCGGCCGGAACCTACAACGTGCTCATCTACAGTATCGGATTTGATTTTTCAGCCGCTTATGATGAAGCATTCAGTCTCACTGGCGGTGGAACTTACCCCACCTACCACGTGAAGGCGGAAACCGGCCTCAGCTATAAGGCGAATCCGGCATATCGGCGCATGTCGAGTACCAACCAGAGCGCGCCTGACTCCGGCAATTACGTCCAGTTTGACAGTATCAGTCCCGCTGCGGACGGCTCGCTCGCGATCTCCGCCACCTGGGAATCGGCCAACGCCGGCAACGGCCATCAACCGGCCATCAACGCGATTCAACTGGTCAAGGTTCTGCCCGTCGTCGTGCAGCCGAATCTGGGCGTCACGGCGGGCGCAGGTAACATCACCATCTCATGGCCCGCGTCCGCCAACGGTTTCGTGTTGGAATCGACAGCAGCCCTCGGAGCGACGGCCAGTTGGTCGGTTGTGGCCGGTTCCCCGAACCCGATCACCGGCGCCGGTTCCATTAATGCCAGTGCTGCCGGAGGCGGCAGCCAGTTTTACCGACTGAGAGAATAGGCCGTTCACGGCGGAGTAGCCAGACGCTATGTTTTCCCTGCAACAACTGTTTGGCAAAGGTGACAAGTTTTTCGATCTGCTGGAGGCGAGCGCCGACGAAGCGCGCAGCAGCGTGCAGGCTTTGGTGCGGATCATTAAAAGTTCAAGCGGCCCTCCGACTTTGGAGGACTTTGTGTTGTCCCGCCGAAAGGAGAAGCGCATCGCCGAAGAGATCAGCGAGCAGTTGGTGAATACATTCATCACGGGGCTGGAGCGCGAAGACATCGAAGCGCTGTCTACTGCCCTCTACAAAATCCCCAAAGCGACTGAGAAGTTCGCCGAGCATTTCATTATTGGATCGCAGCACTTGCGCGGGGTGGATTTTACACAGCAGGTGGGAATGCTGGAGCAGGCCACCGACACGGTTCTGGCCATGGTCAAACAGCTTCGCCGCATGCAGGAAATTGAAAAAATAAAGCAACTCAATGAGCGGCTTCAGGTCATTGAAGGCGAAGCCGACAAGCTTATGATCGAACTGTTGCGCGACCTGTTCAGCGGCAGGCACGACACTTTGAAAGTCATTGCGCTCAAGGACCTCTATGAACTGTTGGAAAAAGTCATCGACCGCTGCCGCGACGCGGGTAATGTCATCAACCACATCGTCCTCAAGCATTCCTGACACCGCGACGCCATGACCTTGACCCTGGTGTTTGTTGTTATCCTGGTGGCGTTGCTCTTCACTTACACCAACGGCTTTCACGACACGGCCAATTCCATTGCCACCGTGGTGGGAACGAAAGTGTTGACGCCGCGCCAGGCCATTTTACTCGCCACCGCAACCAACCTCGTCGGCTCGATGGCCGGCGCCGCCGTCGCCAGAACCATCGCGTCCGGCCTGGTGGATACGCGGGTCGTGCCAGCCGCTTCGTCTTCGCACATGCTGATCTGCGCTTTGGTCGGCGCGATCCTGTGGAACCTGCTGACCTGGTATGTCGGGCTGCCGTCCAGTTCAAGCCATGCGTTGGTCGGCGGTTTGTGCGGAGCGGCCATCGCCGCAGCGCACGGCGACCTGAGCGCGGTTGTCTGGGCCAGGGCGCCTGCCGCAGGCAAACATTGGTGGGACGGCGGAGGCATCTTTTACAAGGTGGTCGTGCCGATGGTGGTTTCCCCAATCCTGGGTTTGATCATCGCGTTTGTGATGATGGGAGGACTGTATTTTGTCCTGCGCAACTGGCGGCCATTGACCGTGGCGCGTGTCTTTGGGAAACTGCAATTATTCAGCTCGGCGTACATGGGCTTCAGTCACGGGACGAATGACGCGCAAAAAACCATGGGCCTCATTTCGCTGGCCCTGGTGGCGGCAACTAAAGCCGGCGCCTTCGATCAATTGCCTGACTGGTTAAGCTTTCTTCGGACGCACGAAGCCGCTGACCCGAAAGACCAGGGAATCGCTCTGTGGATCAAAGTGCTGTGCGCGGTGACCAT
>QHNT01000125.1 GCA_003218515.1 Verrucomicrobiota bacterium
TCAACCGGTCCTCGCCGAAGGCCTCGAAGATAACATCGAGATACCGCTTGAAATCGGCGGGCTTCCAGTTCGTGTGGCTCGCTTCGGTGACCATGCCGGAGACTTTGCAGAATACATTTTTTGCTTTGGCCAGTTGGCGAATCTGCTCGCGCCAGGGTGAGATCGTTCCGTCCTTAATGAACGGTTTGGCGATGTGATCGAGAACGAACGGTTGATCGGGAAGCCGTTTCACCAGTTCAATCGCCGCCGGAAGTTGTTTCGGATAAATCAGGATTTCGTAGCACAACTTGAATTGTTTCAACTTGCCGACGCCACGCAGAAACTCCGGGCCCAGCATGAAGTTCACTTCCGGTTCGTCCTGCACCACGTGCCGCACCCCGACGAACTTCGGGTGCTTCGATAACTCGGCCAGTTGTTCCTCGACCTTGTCCGAACGCAAATCCACCCAGCCAACGACGCCTTTGACGATCGGCGCGTGGTCCGCGAGCGTTAGCAGCCAACGCGATTCCTCGACCGTTTGCCGCGCCTGCACCGCCACGCAACCGTCGAGTCCCGCCCTGGCCAGCAACGGCGCGAGGTCATTTGGCAGCCAGTCGCGCTGCAACGCCGACCCTTGCGGAATCCACGGGTATTGCTGCGCGTCGTAAGACCAGAAATGTTGATGGCTGTCCAGCCGGATAGCAGATGCCGGATGCTGGATGCTGGAAGGCATTAATCTCGATGTCAGTGACTCATTCTGGTGCTAGACGAGTCATCTTTCGCTTCGATGGCCCTTTTCCACGCTCTGCAAGAAGTTGTTGAGTTTCTTGCCCAGCGTATTGAGTCGGGCAGACAGATCATCAAATGTCGGTTTGTCGGTCAAGGAACCGGTTTCGAGGAGTGTCTCCAAATGGTCGATCGTCTCGTCCGAGGAACCCAACGCGTACACAAGATGTTTGATGAACTCCTGCTTGTAACGGCGTCGCCCATACCCCTCGACGATGTTCGAGCGTACCGACTTCACGGATCGCCGAATCTGACTGCCCTCTTCGAACATCTCGAACTTCGGCAGTTTCGTGAGGTCATGTTATGCACCGCCACCGACGCGTCACGCGCCAGCTTCCAGACTTCCAAGTTTCGATAACTCATAAGCCTGCGTAGTTTGCCTATCCAGCATCAGGCATCCAGCATCAAGTATCCAGACTAACCATCGCCTTGATCACCCCGGTTTCCGGCTTCAGCCAGTTCGGAAACTCCGCGATCATCCCGTCGAAATCCGCGTGATGCGTGATCCACGGACGTGTATCGATCTGTCCGTCCTCGATCAACTTGATGATGCGCGCAAAATCCGGCGCGAGTGCGTTGCGGCTGGCGAGCAGCGTCAGCTCGCGGCGGTGCAGGATCGGTGCGTGCGGAAACGAAACCGGCTCCTGGGTAATGCCGACATAGACCAGCCGCCCGGCAAACGCGCAGTAATTCAGCGCCTGGCTCATCGACTTGTTGCTGCCGGTGGCGTCCACCACCACATCGGCAAGCTGGCCCTTGGTCAACTCGTTCAATCGCTTCAACTCCTGGCCATCGCTCTTGGTAAGAACCGTGTCGGGCACGCCCAGCTTCTCGCGCACGAACGCCAGGCGCTGTCCGTTCATGTCCATCACAATCGTCTTCGCGCCGCTAAGCCTGGCGAATTCAATGACGGAAAGACCGATCGGCCCCGCGCCGCTGACGAGGACGTGCTCGCCCGGTTGTGGACTTGCGCGATTGATGGCATGGCAACCGATAGCCAGGGTTTCGACCAGCGCAAGCTGCTCGAAAGTCAGCTTGCGCGAGATGTGCAGCTTGCGGGCGGGCAGAATCATTCGCTCGCACATGCCGCCATCGCACATGACGCCGAGGGTTTTATGATTCTCGCAACAGTTCGTGTGTCCGCGACGGCACGAGTAACACTTCTGGCAGTTGATGTAAGGTTCCACTGCACAGAGGTCGCCCGGCTTTACGTTCGTCACACGGTCGCCGACCGCGAGCACTTCGACGCCGAGTTCGTGCCCCGGAATGCGCGGGTAACTGAAGAACGGCATTTTGCCGAGGTAACCGCCGTAATCCGTGCCGCAAATGCCGATGCGATGAATGCGCACCAGCGCCTCGCCCGGGCCGGGCTGGTTCGGCTCGGCGATTTCAATCCGGCGGAACGACAGCGGGTTTTCGAGTTGGATGGCTTTCATGAAATTGTTGCAAAAGCGTAGCGCACGCTGTCAGAGACAAACAAGCCTTGTTCGCGTAGAGGGGGGAACCGCACGACAACCTGACGCGTCCGCATCGCCAAAGGGCGGGGAAGGGTTCCCCCTCTCCTGGGGGAGAGGGCCGGGGTGAGGGCGGGCGTTCATACTCACAGAACAAACACTACATCGCAACCGTTCGGCAGACCGCCGCCTGCGCTACTTCTCCTCAGGCAGGAAGAGATTTCCCCGAAAGATTTCGCGCATTGAACTCCTGAACCGTAGCAGCCGACGTGAGGAGGCTCCGGCTCAATTCCGCGTTCCGCACTCCGCACTCCGCATTTGAAGCCGTTTCTCCTGACGCTTATTCCTTGGCGCCCCCAGGGTTCAAGGGAGCGCCTTCCCAAGCTCTGAGGAATTCCTGCGCTTTCTCCGACGTGTGCAGATAAGCAAAACGGGCCACTTGACGCCCGACTTCCTTCAGTCGCTTTTCCAGGTCGCTGTCTTTCAGTGTACCTGACTCATCGAATACCTTCCACGCTTCCGGGATCGACGCCTGTTCGGGGATCACCCAGGCGTGAAGCGCTCGACCAACGGCACGCAAACTGTTTAAGGCGTGGACGGCGCCAAGTGCGCCGCCGGAGACACCCACGAGCCCGATCATCTTGCCTTCGATTTCATCGAATCCCATAAGGTCCAAGGCGTTCTTCAATACGCCGCTGAAGCTCCCATGATATTCGGGCGTTCCCAGAATGATCCCTCCGGCCCGGCTTACCTCTCGCCGCAGCTTAAAGACATCCTCAGGCAAAGTGCTTTCGTCCTCCTTCCCATCACAAAAGACAAGATGGTAATCCTTGAGATCGATCAGTCCTGTCAGGGCGCCGAGCTCTTGGGCGCCGCGCAAGGCAATCTGTACCGCCATGCGGGTATAACTGCCGCGTCTTATGCTCCCGCAGATGCCAACGACAACAACGCCGTCTCCAGCCTGGTCCTTTTGTTTCATAGTTTCCCTCGTTAGTCAGTTCGACATCCCATCGTGAGCAGCACGTTCGCCCAGAGCGCCTGGTCGCCGGTCTGGATGGTCAGCACGTGATCGGGCGACTCAACCGCTATGTAGAAATCCCATTTGGAGATCGGCTCCAGCTTGAGTTTCAAGCGCGCTGCTTTGACCAATTGTCGGAATTCATTCCAGACGGGCGGTTCGCCTTTTCGCGCGTAAGGATCGTCGGCTGGGATGCCCATGGTGTTGACGTGATCCACCGGCACAGCGCTGAGCACAGCGCGCAGGACCTGGCTGGCGGTCACAATTCCGGGCGAGAGGTTCAGGCAAACCAACTCCGCGTTCGGCCCGCGCTTTGTGGAGGCGGGATAATGGCCGTCAGCGATCAGGATTTTGGCGTGATGACCGGCGCGCGCGAGCACTTCGTTGATTTTCGGATGAATCAGTTGATGCTTTAACACAGTTCCAGGTCTTGAGTTTGAAATCGCAAGTTCAACCGAACCACCTTTTGAAGCTGGCGATTGTCTGCTTCGCCGCGGTCTCGCTGTCGGGCAGGGGCAGAACCTCGCCCGAGACACAACCGGCGTAGCCGACATCGCGCAGCGCCTGAGCGACCGGCGCCAGGTCCGTGTGACCGAAGCCGATGGCGCGACGGTTCGAATCCGCAAAATGAAGGTGCCCCAGCTTCGGGCCGGCCAGACGAAGCGCGTCCGCGATGCTCGCCTCTTCGATGTTCATGTGAAACAGGTCGCAAAGCAGTTTCACGTTCTGCGCGCGGAGCTTCCTCAGCAGGTCCAGCGAGTCGGCGACGTTATTGAGCAGATTCGTTTCATAGCGGTTGAGCGGTTCCAGGAGCAACGGCACGCGGTGATTCTGAGCGTGCGGAGCGAGTTCTTCGAGCGCCTCGGCCAGCCAACCGAGCGCCTGATCGCGGGTGACGCCGCCTTCCCAGCGCCCTTGCATGGAACCAATGATCGCCGGGGCGCCGAGACCGCCGGCGACCTCGACGATCGCCGCGGCGAACTCCTGAGCGCACTGACGCGTTTCGGCGTCGGCATCCGTCAGGCGCAACTGGTGAACCATCCAGCCCGCGCCCGTGCCGACCGCCGCGAGCTGGAGACGATGCTGAGCCAGGAGGTTCTTGAGTTGCTGAACGTCCAGTTCCTGAGCCGAGCGGGGGAAAACCTCCACGGCGTCGAATCCGAGCGCAGCCGCCCGCTCGCATCCGGCGGCAAGGTCGTCCCGGAAAACGAACGGAGCGCTGCGAGCTTCGGGAATCAGTGAAATCGTAATCGCCGAACGCATCTCAGGTCTGATGCTTACCAGTTGGATTGCATTCCGGTCAAACTCAGACGCATCCGGTAGTGCGATCCAGAGTGTTCGTCAGGAGCGCGCACAGCTTTGTCCGCGCGAAACGCCGGCCGCCTTGGAACCTGCGGACACGGCTGTCCGCGCTCCTTTTCAAAAACACGCTTCCCGACGCTTCGGTCGGTTCCCCGCGCACGGACGCCGCAAAAAATCTGGTCACGCGACAGAACGGTTCCTATCGTTATCTCCCAGAGCGTGACCATTTGAGAATAACAAAATGCTGACCTTGGGGAAATATTCGGTTGGAGTTGGGGACCGATTTGCGCATCAGGCGAAGGCCCAGTTACGCGCGTGCCTGAAAGCGGCCGACCAGGGCGTCGAAGTCATCCCGGTCTGGAACAAGTCCAACCGCGAACATGTCACCATCGGTTCCGAGCCCTCCGGCGTGCGCGCCGCGGCGGACCAAGCCGTACGCGAATTGAAGTGGAACAAGCCTTATCATGTGGACGCCGACCACATCCGCCTTGAAACCGTGGATCGTTTCATTCCGCACTCGGACTTTTACACGATTGACGTGGCCGACTTCATTGGCCGTCCCGCCGAGGCATCAGCGGTGAAAGTGTTCGTCGGTCGCCACGGCGAACTGGCCGGGCGAATTGAGGTTCCGAACCTGGACGAGCCCATCGAGAGTTCACGAACCGGGGTCGAGCGTATCGCCGGAAAATTTCTGTCCGCGGTGCGGGAGGCGGGTCGGATTTACCGTCACATCGAAAAGGCAAAGGGCCCGAGCAACTTCATAACCGAGGTTTCGATGGATGAGACCGACAGCCCGCAGACATCGCGGGAACTGCTGGTGATTCTCGCCGCCCTCGCGGAGGAGGGCATTCCCGTCCAAACCATCGCGCCAAAGTTTACCGGGCGCTTCAACAAGGGGGTGGATTACGTTGGCGACCTCGCGCAGTTCGAGCAGGAGTTCAACGCCGATCTCGCCGTCATCACTTTC
The DNA here is from genome assembly GCA_003218515.1 of Verrucomicrobiota bacterium. Lineage (GTDB taxonomy): Bacteria > Verrucomicrobiota > Verrucomicrobiia > Limisphaerales > AV2 > AV2. The sequence goes on from QHNT01000125.1 coordinate 5,507, forward strand.
GCCGTCAAGCAGTACCGGCTCCCGGCCAATCTGAAACTGAGCGTCCATTCCGGCAGCGACAAGTTTTCGATCTACGCGCCGATCCGTAAAGCCCTCGCGCGATTCAACGCGGGCCTGCACATCAAGACGGCCGGCACGACCTGGCTGGAAGAAGTGATCGGACTGGCGGAAGCGGGCGGCGAGGGCCTGGCGCTGGCGAAGGAAATTTACGCCGAGGCACTCGCCCACGTGGACGAACTCTGCGCCCCTTACGCGGCCGTGATTGACATCGACGCGAAGAAGCTGCCCTCAAAGACGGCCGTGCAGGGTTGGGACTCTGAACAATTTGTCAGCGCGCTGCGCCACGACCCGAAATGCAGGGCGTTTAATCCGCATCTGAGACAGTTGCTGCACGTCGGCTACAAAGCCGCCGCCAGGATGGGCGACCGTTATCTGAAACTGTTGAACGAGTGCGAATCGACCATCGCCCGGAACGTGACGGAAAATCTTTATGACCGGCATCTGAATCCGTTGTTCCTCGGCGCCGGCCGATGATTTGCGTTATCGGGTTATGAATCTGTGTGATTTGGCTCGAAGAGTCGCTGTCGTTGTCGGAGCGAGCGCCCCTTCGCCAAAACTTTTGATGGTCGGCGTCGGGTCAAATCGGTTACAAAAACAGCCATGACCCGGACGTGCAATCGCCGCGAGATGTTGAAACTCACCGGCCGGTTAGTAGTCGCCGGCGCAGTCGGGCCAAACATCGCCTTTGCCGCTGAATCGGAGACGACCGACTCACAGGGACTGGTCGCGGGACAATTAAGCGGGGCGGAAGTCGGAAACAAGGTTCTGCGCGAAGGCGGCAATGCGGTCGATGCCGCAGTCGCTGCCGCGCTCACCGCCGCCGTGGCTGTCCCCAACGGATGCGGCATTGGCGGCTATGGCGGGCACATGGTGATCGCGACAGCCGGCGGCAAAAAGATCACCGCTATCGACTTCAACACAGCCGCGCCTGCTGCCGCCAGGCCGAACATGTTCCCGATCGACGAACGCGGGACGGTTCGTGGACGGATTAACGAGCATGGATGGCTTTCAGCGGGCGTCCCCGGAACCCTGGCTGGGCTGCAATTGGCGCTGGACCGTTACGGCACGCGATCGTTTCGGGAATTGGTGGCTCCCGCGATCCGCCTGGCTGAAGAAGGTTTTCCCGTCAGCGAAGGTTTGGCCAGAGCGATCCGCGCGGTGGCGAAGCAACTCCGCCAGGATCCTGCGTCAGCCAAATTGTTATTGAAGGAGAGGGAGCCGCTTCAAGCCGGCGACAGACTTCGCAACCCCGATCTGGCCAGACTGCTGGAGACGCTCGCCCGGAAGAACTCAGTCGAAGCATTCTATCGTGGAGGGATTGCGCGCCAGATCGCGGAGGGATTTCAAAAGCACGGCGGCCTGGTTACGGCTAAAGATATGGCCGCGTACCAGGCGCGCGAGGTGGAACCACTGGAGTTGAACTGTGGCAATTTCACCCTCCGAACCGCTCCATTGACTGCCGGCGGTTTGACGGTATTGGAGGCCCTTTCGATTTTGCAAAAGCTCAATTGGGACAAGCGGCCTTCGACTTCCGCCAGAACTCACGCCGTGATCGAGGCGCTTCGTGTGGCCTGGAACGACCGGTTGCGATTACTGGGCGATCCGGACCAGGCGGCCATGCCCGTCGAGCGGCTGCTCTCCGAGGAACACGCCCTCAACACGGCGGCAAAAATCGAAGCGGCGATCAAGGACCATAAACCTCTGCCCCTGAAAACCGAAGCGCAGCAACAGACCGGAACGGTTCATCTGAACGCCGCGGATCGCGAAGGGAACATGGTCGCGCTGACGTTGACTCATGGGAACACTTTTGGCGCCTGTGTGGCGGTGGAAGGACTTGGCCTTATTCTCGGCCACGGCATGTCGCGGTTCAGTCCCTGGCCGGGACACCCGAATTCGCCCGGACCGGGCAAGCGTCCCCTGCATAATATGTGTCCGAGCATAGTTCTTCGCGACGGCAAACCGATCCTTGCCCTTGGAGGCACGGGCGGGCGAATGATTCCAGACGCCGTATTCACTGTTCTCGCGCGCTTCGTCGGCCTGGGGGCTTCGCTGGAAGACGCCATCGCTGCGCCACGGGCGCATACCGAAGGCGGTCTCGATCTGACTGTGGAACGCAATTGGCCCGCGGTGGAGGTGGAGTTTTTCAGGGGGCTGGGATACGTTCTGAAATTCGGCAACAGCGCCAATGTTCATGCCATTTTAGTCAACCATCAAACCGGCGCTTGTCGCTCCGCCGCGCGCTAACCGGTCTCACCGGCGGAACTGTGCTCCGGCGACATCGTAGCAGCCGACGTGAGGAGGCTCTTATCGATTTCGGATTTGGAGAAATGAGCCTCCTCACGTCGGCTGCTACGGTTCAGGGGGTTCAATGCGCGAAATCTCTCGGGGAAATCTCTCCCAGAAAGGAGAGGATCGTTGACTAAAAGGGCGTGATCACCCTGTTGTCTTCGTCTTCGGACATTTCGTAACGGTAGTTCCACCGCGCCTTGCCGATCCATTCGACATGTCCGTCGGCAAAAACGACGTCGCCGCCCTCCTTGCCATGGCCGTCGAAAGGGTTCGGCCAGTTCTCCCGAGGCCAGCCTTGGGACGCGTGCGGCTCCATCGCATCAATGATGATAAATGTGTCCGACACGCTGACAAACCGTAGTTGAAGACGCACCCCTTGAACCGTGTGTCTCCATCAGGACAACTTTTTGTTGCAGATGCAACACGAACTTGTCCAGGCCAGTTCATGGTTCACTCGGTTCCTTGGCGGACTAATTTCCGGTTTGCTCTGGAATTCCAACCGCGGCAGACTCGCGAGCGCGTTCCCTGAACACCGAAGCCAGAGCTATGTTATTGCGCCTAAACCTCACCACCCAAGGAATGGCACTCCCGGCGTTGGTGTTCCTTGTCACCGCCCTCGGAGTCACGTTGGAGAGTCTGCAGGCCGAACTTCCCGCCACTTCAGCAAGTTCCCCGCGGCCCACGCTCGAAGAGACACTCGCGTCCCGGTCCGACCTCTGGGGCGAAGCAGCGCTGCGCCAGCCTGACGGACCGAGCTACGAATTCTTTGAAAAACTGTTGCCGCCGCCGCGTTACGTGAATGCCGACTTCAAGTATTATCCTATCGTGCTGAGCGCGCCCAACGCCAAGGTCAAAGCGCGACTCATCTCCAATGGCAGCGGCATCAATCTTCGCGGCGGCGCGCGCAGTTGGAATGACATCGGCGCGTCGGTGATTTTCCGCGTCGGACCGGACGAATTCATCTTCGGCACACTCCGCGACCGTCTCAGTGAACCAACTTTGGCCGATGGCTATCTGCCGATCGTTGGGATTCGTTATCGGCACGGTTCACCGTTCCAATCGGAAGGCATGGTGCCGATGGACCAAAAGCGATTTGACCATCCGCCGGAAATCTATCGGCTCGAAGCGTTCGCCAGCACCGACCCGCAACTGGCGGAAAGCGGCGTGGTGCTGGTAAAATTCTCGCTGGCGCAGGGCACAAACGGATTCGTCACCGCTCAAGTCGATGCGAAATCGCCGATTCAATTTGGCGATGGCAAGGTCACCGACGAGCAAGGGCACATTCTCGCGTTCTGCGACCGGAACTGGAGATGGGAACGCCAAAGTCTTCACGCCCGGCTCAGCGCCAACCAGCTCGTGGTGCTGGCCGTGCCGACCCAACCGCTGGATGCGTCCACGCCATTGAGTCTGACCGCTGCGGAGTACTCCCGGCAACGCGAATCCTGCGCGGCCACGTGGAAGGAGATTCTTTCGCGGGGCATGAACGTCGAAACGCCCGAGCCTTATGTCAACGAGGCGTGGCGGCATCTGATTTGTCAGAACTTCGAGTTGATCAACGGCGACCGGGTGCATTATAGCGCCGGCAATCAATACGACAGACTTTACGAGGCCGAAGGCAGCGACGCCGCGTTGGCGATGATGGTGTGACCCCATTTGCCAGGTGCGGCTCGGGAGTTACTGGAACATCATTATCGGCTACACGATCGCCAGCGGCGTTTTTCCGCCGGGGAGCGAAGAGGAAAGCTGGATTCCGCATTATCTCGAACAGCACGGCGGTCTATGCATGGGCATGTTGCGCGCCGGCGGCAGCGAGTTCAATTTTTGGACCGGCGAGCATCGGCTCAATCCGCTCTACGGCACGCGCTACGCGTTGCACGTGCTGCGCCGCGACGATCCTGAGCGCGCCCTGGTGAACCTCTACGGCATGCTGGCACAAGCATTCACGCGCAACACGTTCGTTTGCGGCGAGGGTTGTTCGCTGACGCCGATGGATGCGGGAGGGCGCATCTTCTATTGCCCGCCGAACAGCGCGGCCAACGCGCATTTTCTCTCGATGCTCCGTTACGCGCTGGTACAGGACTGGGACCTGGATGATGACGGCCGGCCTGAAACGCTGCGCCTCCTCTTTGCCACACCGCGCCGCTGGCTGAGCGACGGCCAAAGCATCAAGGTCGAGCACGCGCCGACTGCCTTCGGCTGCGTCTCCGTGCGAGTGCAGTCGCGCCTGAGCCGCGGAGAGGTGATCACGGAACTCGAAATGCCGCAGCACCAGTCGCCCCCACAAACGCTCTTGCGCATTCGCGTTCCGGAAGGCTGGCACGTAAAGTCGGCGCAGGCCGGAGTGCAAGAATTAGATTCCGACGCGCAAGGTACGGTGGATGTGTCCGGAATCAAAGGCAAAAGCACCGTTCGATTCCGAGTGGAAAGACTCTAGGCCGGAAATCGAGCCGGCATCTGGGACTCATCAATCAAACCTGATCATTTCGTTTCACTTTTCTTTTCGTTCTGCTTCGCGTTTCCGGCTAAAGCTCCAACCTTGAGAGAAACGGCTTCCAATTTGCCGGTCGCGTTCTCTTTCGCGAACCCCCGGACTGATTCACCCACGGTTACATCATCCAAAACCGCCGGTTTGCCATCCTTGGTGATTTTTGTTCCCGAGGTGATTTGAAAGGTTCGCCCCTTTTCCTTTCCTTCAAGCGTGATGGTTTTCGCGGTTTTATCGACCGCACCGACTTTACCCCGAAACGGCAATTGCTTTGGCCTGTTGTCGGATTTCGGAGCCTGGGTTGCTTTGTCCTTGTAAGCTTCCGCCGCCCGGACAGTCGGAGGAACACCGGCAATCAACGCAATCAAAACGGACAGGGTGAACAGCTTCTTCATAGAACAATATTCCTTTATTTTGAATGTCCATAACTACCGCTCCGCCGGGTTACTGCTTATCAACTGAGGATGGTTCTGCAAGCTTTTTGTGGGATGCTTCGGTTGGCTGAACCTGCAGGACTTAAGAAGAAGAGCCGAAACATAACTTCGGTTCGTTACGAAAACTGGCGGCAACCTACTCTCGCGCAAGCTATACAGGCACTACCATCGGCAAGGCTGTGTTTGACGGCCGAGTTCGGGATGGGATCGGGTCGGACCACAGCTTTATGGCCACCAAAAAGTGTTCGTTAAAGCGTTGAACCGTTGAACCGTTGAACCGTGCACCAATTCGACGCGTTCGTCGATTCAACGATTTAACGCTTTTAACGATTCAACGTTTTCAAAGAGCGCCTATTCTCTGAAAACTACACACAGACCAAGCAAATCCGTTCGCGAGTTCAAATCGCCTTTTTTTCTTCGGAGAAGAAAAAAATAAGCGATCAAGCCGCACGACCGATTAGTACTGGTCGGCTGAAAGCCTTACGGCTCGTACACGTCCAGCCTATCAACCCGGTAGTCTTCCGGGGGTCTTTAGGGAGCTTGCGCTCCGGGAGACCATATCTTGGGAGGAGCTTGGCACTTAGATGCTTTCAGCGCTTATCTCTTCCGCACATGGCTACGCAGCGATGCCGCTGACGCGACAACTGCCACACCAGAAGTGCGTCATTCCCGGTCCTCTCGTACTAAGGAATGAACCCCTCAAGTCTCCTGCGCCCACAGTGGATAAGGACCGAACTGTCTCACGACGTTCTGAACCCAGCTCGCGTGCCGCTTTAACCGGCGAACAGCCGGACCCTTGGGACCTTCTCCAGCC
>QHNT01000126.1 GCA_003218515.1 Verrucomicrobiota bacterium
AGACCACGACGCGGCTCGGCGTGTTCAACGTGCCCAACACCGCCATGTTGATCAACTATCGTTATGCGCCGCTCACGGACCCCAAAGGTAATCCGGCCTCACTGATTTTATCCGGCACGAACACGCTCCGGCTGACGCTGGGCGGGCCGCAAACCAACACGACCCAATACACGATGGTGCTGAACTATCTGGTGTTTGTGCCGGTCATCGTGCCCCAGATTGTCCTGGAATCATCATCGGACGTCGCGGGGACGTTTACGGACAGCACCGCGACCATTGACACCGCGAGCAAAACGATCACGGCGCCGCTCAACGGCCAGGTCCGTTTCTACCGCATTCGTTCCAGCGCGCCACCGGCGCTGACAATCTCGAATGTCAGGGTCGTGGCGCCAAACGTCCTGATGAATTACCGGTGAAGCGCGCCTGAGCCGCGGGAACCTGTCGCGTTGAAAGCGAACCGGTTGGCTTTCACACCTTGAGCCTGAAAAACCATTTGGAAACGCAGCCGGACAAAAACTCCGCTTCGCCGGGCTACAAGTGGCAGGTGGTTTTCATGCTCTGGTTCATCTGCTTCTTCAACTACGCGGACCGCCAGGCCCTTTCGGGAGTCGCTCCCAAACTGAAAGAGGAATTCGGGTTTACGAATGACGCGCTGGGCCTCATTGGGTCGGCGTTCATGTGGGTCTATGCCGCCGCGGCGCCGCTCGCCGGCTTTATCGGCGACCGGTTTCGGCGCAAAGACCTCATCCTCGGCGGCTGTCTTTTTTGGAGCTTCGTTACCGTGATGACCGGCTGGTGCGGGAAGTTGTGGCAGTTCGTTTCCGTGCGCGCCCTGGAAGGTTTCGGCGAGACATTTTATTTTCCGGCGTCGATGTCGCTGGTGAGCGACTATCACTCACCCCGGACCCGGTCGCGCGCGATGTCGTTGCATCAATCCAGCGTTTATGCCGGGACAATTCTAGGCAGTTGGCTGGGAGCGTGGTTCGCGGCGCATTCAGGATGGCGGAGCGGGTTTTACTTTTTCGGGGCAGCCGGGATGGGGCTGGCCCTCATGTTGTATTTTCTGTTGCGCGAGCCGCGACGCGAACAATCCGAACTGATTGCGCCTGCAAAGGAATCATCGCCCGGTGTCGGCGTGGTGCTGCGCGACATCTTTCGAACCGCCACCGGCGTTGCGCTGATGGTCGTGTTCGCCGGAGCGAATGCCATTGCGGGTGTCTTCCTGTTCTGGACGCCGACTTTTCTCAAAGAAAAATTCCATTTCGAGCTGACAACGGCGGGCTTGAGCGGAGCAGTTTATATCCATCTGGCGAGCGCCCTCAGTGTGCCGCTGGCCGGCGTCGCGGCAGACCGCCTGGCGCGCCGACTGGCCGGCGGCCGGATGCTCGCCCAGGCGACGGGATTGCTGGCCGGCGCCGGTTTTATCGTTCTGGTCGGTCTCACCGATCGAGTAGGCGTTCTCATCACGGCAATGATCTGCTTCGGGCTTTGCAAGGGGTTTTACGATGCGGGTATTTTTGCTTCACTTTACGACGTGGTTCATCCGCGTTCGCGCGCCTCGGCGGCGGGCGTGATGAACACGGTCGGGTGGATCGGTGGCGCGTTGGCGACCAGCCTGGCCGGCTGGTACGCCGATCACGGCCCGCAAGGAAGCGCCGTCGCCAACATGAGCCGTTTCATCGCCGGTGGCGGACTGATTTATCTCGCCGGAGGAATTGTGCTGCTGCTGATGGTCGCTTTATTCGCCAGGCGGGACGTTCTCCGGTGGACTGGTGAGGGGAACGAGTCGGTCATCACTTAAGCAGAGGATGGGGTAAAAGGAGTATTGCTTCCACGCGCCGGTTGCCTTATAAGTCCGGGAGAAATCCGCTTTTAGTCATGTTGCGATCTACGTTACGCCGCGTTCCGGTTCGTGGACGAGACTCTATCGTTTCAGGGTTTACGCTCATCGAACTGCTGGTGGTGATTGCCATCATCGCCATCCTCGCTGGCATGTTGCTGCCCGCGCTGGCCAAGGCGAAAACCAAGGCCCAGGGAATCCAATGCATGAGCAACCTGAAACAGTTGCAACTGGTCTGGCATTTGTACGCGTTCGACAGCGACGACCGCATCACTTCCTCCGGTTATCTGTTTCCAACAGAACCCACCGCCTGGGTCGGGGGCTGGCTGAGTTTCAGCAGCTCCAATCCGGACAACACCAATACCGCGATGCTGCGCGACCCGAAATTCTCAAAATTCGCCACCGTTTTACAGGCCATCGAAGTTTACAAGTGTCCGGCTGATAAAAGTTCGGTTAAAATCGGAGGCCGCGTCTATCCGCGCGTCCGCAGCATGAGCATGAGCCAGGCGCTGGGCGGTCCGGGTGGATGGCTGATGCCTCCCACTTACAATGATAAGCAGAAAAAGTACCGGACCTTTTTCAAGACCTCTGAAATGATTGACCCTTCGCCTTCCCAGCTTTATGTGCTGCTCGACGAGCATCCGGATGGCATCAACGCCGGCGGGTTTGCCAATATGATGGTCGAGCAGCCGGCGCAGGCCAGGATCATTGATTTCCCGGCCAGCTACCATAACGGCGCGGCCGGTCTATCCTACGCTGATGGTCACGCCGAAATCAAAAAATGGCTCGATGCACGCACTAAACCGCGGGCGCGTTACCTGGACAACGTTCTCACGCTCAATGTTCCGTCGCCAAACAACCAGGACATGATTTGGTTGGCGGAACGGACTTCGAGTCTGAGGAATTGAGATTTTGGGCGGAACGGGCCGGCTTTAACCCCGCAGAAGCCGGACATAAGCCGCACGCCAGACTGCGGGGACACGGCTCACCGAAACGTTTTCAATTTCCTCGCGATCTGCTTGCACGAAGGGCAAACGGCGCCGGGGCCTCCTAAACGACTCCGATGAAAAATCACCTTGCAACGCGCGCACAAAATGCCATCCGTTTCAAACGTCACTCCTTGATTGCAAATCCTGCATTGTTCACCGGCAATTTGCATCAGCATCGTCACGAGTGATCTGGCAAACGTCACTCATCGGAAAAAGGGCTGTCAGCGCCACTCGAAATCAACCCGCTGCCTTATCTCGCAACAGCGTCTCGCAGGCGGCGCGCAGCTTCTTCAACTGCGACGCCGACTTCGCTTCAATGTAACAGCGGATCAGCGGTTCGGTGCCGCTGGCGCGGAAAGCCACCCACTCCCGGTTCGGCAACAAAAATTTGTAGCCGTCAGTGGTGATGAATTTCTCCACCTTGAACGGGCCGATGGAATCCAGGCCGGCAGCGAGGTGGTTGAGCAACGCTTCCTTGTGCTCCGGAGGAATGTTGACGTCGATGCGGCCGGTGTGGAATTCGCCCGTTTGTTTTTCCAGTTCTTTCAGGATTTGACCGAGCGACTTCCTCTCCGTCGCGACTAACTCGGCCATGAGCAGACAGGCCAGGATGCCGTCCTTTTCGGGCACGTGCCCTTTGACGCTCAGACCGCCGGATTCCTCGCCTCCAACGATGATCGGCTCTTGCTCCATCAGAGCGCCGATGTATTTGAAACCGACCGGCGTTTCATGGACTTTCACGCCGAGCAGTTCGGCCACCGCGTCCACCTGATGGCTTGTCGGCACCGTGCGCACGACCGCGCCGGTCCAGCCGCGGTTTTTCCTGAGGTGATAAAGTGTGAGCGCCAAAACCTGATTCGGCGTCAGCCAGGCGCCGCTTTTATCAACAATGCCGAAGCGGTCGGCGTCGCCGTCGAGGCCAAGGCCAAGCTGCGCTTTGCCGCTGCGAACGAACTTGCTGACTTCCGCCATGCCTTCGGCGTTCGGTTCGGGAGGATGGCCGCCGAACAAAGGATTCAGTTCGTCGTGAAAGCGCGCGACCTTCCCCCCGGCTCGTTCGAGCAAGGTGTCGAGATAGCCGCGGCCGGTGCCATACATCAGTTCGACGGCGGCTCTCAGTCTGGCTTTCCTGAGGGCGGCGAAGTTGACCAGCTTGCGCAGTTGTTTGAAATAGGCCGGCTGCGGATCAAACATTTTGCAATCGAACGTGCCGAGGACCGCCGCCTTGAAGCCCCAGCTTTGCGCGACGCGTTGCGCGATGTTGGCCTCGATTTGCTTCGTCACTTCGCCGGTGGCCGGGGCGCCGTTCTGAGTGGAAAACTTCAGGCCTTGATACGCGGCCGGATTGTGACTGGCGGTCATGTTGATGCCGCCGATCGCCTTGCGGTGGCGAATCGTGTGCGCGATAACGGGCGTCGCCGTGTCGCGGTTGCAGAGCAGGGGAATGAGGCCGTTGGCCGCGAGCACTTCCGCCGCCGCGAGCGAAAATTCGCGCCCAAGAAAGCGTGTGTCGTAGCCAAGAATGACGACTGGCCGACGATCATGGATTTCGGATTTCGGATTTCGGATTTCGGATTTGAGAAAATCGGCGATGCCCTGGGTGGCGAGCCGGACATTGTCGAACGTGAAGTCGCGCGCGATCAGTCCGCGCCAGCCGCTGGTTCCAAATTTAATGGTCATGTTTGGTTGAATGGTTGAATCGTTAAAACGTTACATCGTTACAACGAGCGATCCCATTGTAACGATGTGACGATTCAACGTTGTAACGGTTCGTTTCTCAGCTTTTCCAATCAAACGCCTTTTTCTTCAGCGCGTAGATGTAGCCGACGAACAGAATGCCCAGGAACGAAACCATCGAGCCGAAAATCAAGTTGGCGTTTTCTTTGAGCATCTCCCGGTACACCACCGCCCACGGATAGAGGAAGACGACTTCGATGTCGAAGAGGATGAACAGCATCGCGACGAGGTAGAACTTCACCGACAGGCGCGCGCTCCCTTCGCCGACCGGCAGCATGCCGCATTCGTAGGGGATGTTTTTCGCTTGAGCGACTCGTTTCAGCCTGTTTTTGTTGGCCCATTTGCCGATCAGTACGGAGAACAGGAGTGTGCCGCCGGCGAACGTGATCGCCACCAGAGCCAGAATCAGCACCGCAACGTACTGAGCCAACTGCGAACCCATGGAACGAAATTAGGAAATGCGTTCCGTCTTTGGCAAGCGCAAAGCCAGCGCGCCCGCCGGCGTAAATGCGCGCGGCGCATCTACCACCATCGCACGGCTGTTCTCCTTCTCCCCGCGAGGGACGAGCGGGGAGAGGGACGGGGAGAGGGGCTGTAAGAACTAAGCTATTGATCGGATTTCCCCTCTCCCTGACCCTCCCCACTCCTTCGTCGTGGGGAGAGGGAAATATTTCCGGCCCACTTCATTGTGGCAGTATCAAGCGCCCGCCCGAGAGCTCACTGCAAAATCTTGCTTCCTTTTTTGTCGGTGAATTCTAAAGTCTCGGCCTCTTAACTGAAAATTTGAACCGGTATTTTATGGCTGAAGATAAGTCTGTCGTTAAGCAAGTTGAAGCGCCGCCGTTGGCTCCGTTGAAACTCAAACTCCGGCTCGCGCCCACGCCGCGCCGCGCGCCCAAGTATCCCGTCCGAGTCAAAAACGCAGCGGGACAGGAAGTCATTCTGGGCGATCCTCGCGCCACGCGCGCTCTGGTGGCCTTGATGGACGTGCACGCGGTCAATGGCGGCGCGGCCTGTCACTGGGGCGGGCCGGCCGCGTTCGCAGAAATCATGGCCGCGATCCACGGGATCATGTTTTCCGTGCCAGGCCGCGAGTGGCATGAAGCGTTTAGTTTCGTCAACGACGCCGGCCACACCGAAAACGGCGTTTACGCGCTGCGCGCCAACTACGGCTTCGACGGAATGACATTTGAAGATTTGAAACCGTTTCGCAGCATCAACAGCAAGTTCACCGGTCATGGTGAGTCACACTTGAATCCGGAGGGCGTGCTGCTCAGCAACGGCCCGCTCGGTTCCGCGTTGCCACAATCGCAGGGGCTGGCTATCGCGGACAAGGTTGCCAAACGCGATCGGGTCACGATTTGCACCATGAGCGACGGCGCGGCGATGGAAGGTGAGGCGAAGGAAGCATTCGCGGCCATTCCCGGCCTGGCTGCCAAGGCTCGGGTCAATCCGTATGTGCTGGTTATTTCGGACAACGACACGAAGCTTTCGGGACGCATTACGAAGGACGCCTTCTCCATGCAGAGGACATTCGCGGCAATGGGCGCGCTGGGATGGAACGTGATCCCGGTGCCGAACGGGCACGATCTTCAGGCGGTTTATCTCGCAGTTGAGCAAGGGATCGCGGCAGCCAAGGCCGACCCGACCAGGCCGGTCTGTTTGCTGGCGAAAACGATTAAAGGTTACGGCATCAAAGCGACCGAGGAGAATTCCACCGGTGGCCACGGCTTTCCGTTGGCGAACGGCGAAAGGATTATTGACTGGGTCAACGAGATTTACGGCGGGCAACAACCGCCGGAGGAATTCCTGGATTGGGCGAAGGCGCTGCGGCTCGATTGGGAACAAAAGGAAGCGGCCAAAAAGGCCAAGGCCGCGGCGAGTCCACCTGCCATCGCGCCGGCGGTGAAGAAAGACAAAGTGCAGAGCGGCCTGGCAAAGGCAGCCGTTCGCGCCGCACAGGAAGGACTGCCGGTCTATTCGATTTCCGCCGATGTGCAAGGCTCCACTGGCATCAGTCTGTTCCAAAAAAGCCTACCGGACAGGTTCATCGAAGTCGGCATTGCCGAGGCGAACATGATCAGCACGGGCGCGGGCTTCGCCAAAGCCGGCTTCATTCCCATTGTGGATACCTTCGGGCAATTCGGTGTTACCAAGGGAAATCTGCCGCTCACGATGGCTGCGCTGTCGCAGGCACCCGTCATCGCGCTATTCTCGCACGTCGGTTTTCAGGACGCAGCCGACGGCGCGTCGCATCAGGCCACGACTTACCTCGCGGCCACGAGCGCGATTCCGCACACGATCGTCATCGCGCCATCGTGTTCGGAGGAGGCTGAGGCGTTCATGTATCAAGCCATCAAACGCTACGCGGCCGACCGCGCGAGCGGCAAAGATGGCGATACCTACATCTTCTTCGTCGGGCGCGAAAATTATCCGCTCTCCTGGGTCGAAAACGCCAGATACGAGTGGGGCAAAGCGCAAGTGTTGCAGGAGGGCAGCGATGTGGTGCTGGTTGCCTGCGGTCCGCTGCTGAGCAAAGCCATTGAAGCCGGCACGAAACTGGCGGAGCAAAATATCAAGGCCACTGTGATCAACAATCCATTCATCAACCGGGTTGACCTCGATACTATTGGCGCCGCGGTCAAAGCCTGCTCTGGCCGCGTCGCGACCATTGAAGATCATCAGGTCGTCGGCGGCATGGGGGCGCAAATTTCACACGCGCTGTCCCAGGCGGGCATCGCGCACCGGATCAAATCCCTTGGCATTCACGGTGAATTCGGCCAGTCAGCCTACGTCGCGGAGCATCTGTATGAGAAGCACGGCCTGACGACGAAGAAAATGATCGAAGCAGCATTAACTTTGATCGATCGAAAGTAGGTTGAAATGCGCGGACACGTCCCATGGCGTAAACGATCCTCTTGTTACCAAAAGTGATTTCCAATCAATGTCGCGTGCGGGCACTCCCTTCACCCGGCGAAAGCCACCCTTCCCATGAACCGCCCCTCTCCCGGCCTTCGGCCACCCTCTCCCCGCCCTGCGGGGAGAGGGCAGGGAGAGGGGAGCCGTTAATCGGTTTCATTTCGAGCGAACTCCGGCTATGAATTCAGAACGCCTGGTTGTCATTCTGATTCTTTTCATGCTCGGTCCCAAGGCGACGCTCGTGGCCCAAAAATGTCCCATTTGCGACTCGGCGCTGGGTGTTCATCAGTATCGGGTCAGGGACCAATTTGCCGACGAAGAAAAACTGATCTGCGGCCAGTGCATGCTGCTGAAGGAGCGCTGCTTTCTTTGCGGCCTGCCGGTGAAAAACGGGCTGACCCGGTTGCGCGACGGCCGCGTGTTTTGCGCCCGCGACGTGAACGAAGTTGTGCTCTCGGATGACGAGGCAAAATGCATTTGTTCCGGGACGAAAAACGCATTGGGCCGGATTTTCTCGCGGTTCCTGACTTTTCCGGACACGAACGTCGTCATTTCCATGGTTGACCGGGTGCACATGGACGGGCTTTTTGAATCTGCCGGGTTCGATCGCCAATGCCCTTCTGTTTTTGGCTACGTTAAAAGCCGGATCGTTGAGGACGAAAAATGGGAACACCCCATCAGCATTTGGAACGCGGTGCCGAAGGCCCGGCGCACGGCCACTTGCGCTCATGAACTGACCCAGTGCTGGTTGAAAGAAAACCTGAGTCCCGACCGCGATCCGGATCGGGACGCGATCGAAGGATTTTGCGAACTGCACCAATGCCTGGGTCCGGTGCGTTGAAATCCGCGACAACTCGGTCGTCATCCAGGTGGAGGGCGCGCCGGAAAGGCAGGAATTGTTCCTGAAAGTCAAATGAGCCTCGTTGGCGCGGCGTTGCCGCTAAAGTCGCGCCGTCGCATCGTTCGATCGCCGACGCCGTCACGTCGGCACCCAGCCTTTGCCGGGAATGTATTCGCGGCTTCCTTTGTCACTCGCGCAGCCGGAGGCGATCAAACCGAGCGCGAGCGTTAACAGCAGCAGCAGAAGAATATTTCGCATGACTCGAACTTAATCGGGATTGTCAGCGAAGCAAGCCTGTGCGAATTGTCTTTCCTGGAAGATGACATGGCAGAAGAATTCAAATCGCTGAAAGGACACTTGCTGCTGGACGGCGGCAAATTGCGGGGTTCGTTCTTCCATCGGACCGTGGTGCTGATCTGTCAACACGACGCGGAGGGTGCGATGGGGCTGGTGTTGAATCGCGCCAGCGGAAAAAACGTCGGCGAAATGATCGTGGCCGCCATGGCGGACAACCTCAAGAAACAACCTCTTTTTCTCGGCGGACCGGTGCAACCCCAGGCGCTGAGTTTCCTGCACACCGACGAGTTTCTGTTTAACGCGAACGTCCTGCCGAGCCTCAATCTGGGCCATTCCCTGGATGACCTCGTTGAACTGGGCGAATCGTTCTCGACGACGCAGCAGGTGCGGATCTTTGCCGGCTACGCCGGCTGGAGTCCGGGCCAACTCGATGAGGAATTGAAACGGGACGCCTGGCTCACCCATCCCTCTTCGATCGACCTCGTATTCAACACGAAACCGGATGACCTCTGGCAAATGATCCTGCGCCAGAAAGGCTGGAAATATCGGTTGCTGTCCCAGACGCCGGAGGATTTATCGTGGAATTGACGCAACGCTGTTTCCTGGCCGCGTGACGGATCCGCGCTGACGCGTGGTGTGCCCAGCGCGCCCGCGAAACCTGGCGCGTCAAGCAGAAGAGGAGAGTGGTCCAGCGTGGAAATTTCATACCGTAGCGCAGATTGGTAATCTGCCGTATCGCAGAACGGTGTTCTGCAGGTCGTCGGTCAGGCCGAGCACTCGGGGACTTTTTGGACACTCTGCCGATTGGCAATCGGCGACACAGCAGATTACCAATCTGCGCTACGCTGCTATCGGACGCATCTTCCCTGCCGCGCCGGCTGAGGGTTGCCGGCAGGGTGTACGACTAAGCCAGAAGTTTTGCAGCTTGCACAAATTTTCGCGCTGGGTAGTGGCACGGGCGTCTCGCCCGTGTGTTTCTGGTCCGCGACAGCCCGACTCTCGCCGCAACACACGGGCGAGACGCCCCTGCCACTACTCTTTGGCTGCGGCTTGCCGCGCTGCGAAATGTTCGAGCTAGCTCTTGACCCGCACCCTCCTGGCTTTGCCATAACTCACCCGCTTCGCAGCAGAAGGCCTGGTTGTCTTGCCGCCGCGTTCACTGCTCAGGCTCCGCTTCAACTCGTTGATCTGGTCGCGGAACAAGGCCGCCTTCTCAAACTCCAGATTGTTCGCCGCTTCGACCATCGATTCTTCCAACTCCCGAATGGTTTCGGTCACGTCGAAGTCGCCGCCGGCATCGTTAATCACCGCCGCGGCTGTTTCGGCACCGGCGTAACGCGTGGACAGACTTTCTTCCACCGGCCGGGTGACGCTGCGAGGTGTGATGTTGTGCTCCTGGTTGTACTCGATCTGTTTCTTTCTTCGATAATCCGACACCGCAAGAAACTTCTGAATGCTCTGCGTCATGACATCGGCGTAGAGAATAACCTCGCCGTTGATGTGTCGCGCGGCCCGTCCGGCAGTCTGAATCAAACTCGTGGCGCTGCGCAGATAACCTTCCTTGTCCGCGTCGAGAATCGCCACCAGCGAGACTTCGGGAAGATCGAGCCCTTCGCGCAGCAGGTTGATGCCGACGAGCACGTCAAAATCACCCTTGCGCAATGCCCGCAAAATCTCAACGCGCTCAATTGCGTCAATCTCGCTGTGCAGGTACCGCACGTTGATCCCGATGTCGCGCAGGTAATCCGTCAATTCCTCCGCCGTGCGTTTGGTGAGAGTTGTGACCAGGACGCGTTCCTTCTGTTCGACCCGCTTGCGCGCTTCTTCAATGAGATCGTCGATCTGCCCTTTGAGCGGTTTGACGGTGGCTTTCGGATCCACGAGGCCGGTCGGGCGAACGACCAGTTCAACGACTTTGGCGCGGGACCATTCAATCTCGCGCGGGCCCGGCGTGGCGCTGGCGTAAATGGTTTGCTTTTGAAACTGTTGAAATTCCTCGAAGCTGAGCGGACGATTGTCGAGCGCGCTGGGCAGACGGAAACCGTATTCCACCAGGACGGTCTTGCGCGCCATGTCGCCGGCGTGCATGCCGCCGATTTGCGGGATGGTGGCGTGTGATTCGTCGATGACCAGCAGGTAATCCTCCGGCAGGAAATCCAGGAGCGTGTAAGGCCGCGAGCCAGGCGGGCGTGCGCTGATGTGGCGCGAGTAATTTTCGATGCCCGAGCAAACGCCCATTTCCAGCATCATTTCCAGGTCATATTCCGTCCGCATCTTGAGACGTTGGGCTTCCAGCAATTTGCCGCGCCCCTCGAACCAGGCGATGCGTTCGGTCAATTCCTCGCGAATGCGTTTGGTGAGAGTTGTGACCAGGACGCGTTCCTTCTGTTCGACCCTTTTGCGCGCTTCTTCAATGAGATCGTCGATCTGCCCTTTGAGCGGTTTGACGGTGGCTTTCGGATCCACGAGGCCGGTCGGGCGAACGACCAGTTCAACGACTTTGGCGCGGGACCATTCAATCTCGCGCGGGCCCGGCGTGGCGCTGGCGTAAATGGTTTGCTTTTGAAACTGTTGAAATTCCTCGAAGCTGAGCGGACGATTGTCGAGCGCGCTGGGCAGACGGAAACCGTATTCCACCAGGACGGTCTTGCGCGCCATGTCGCCGGCGTGCATGCCGCCGATTTGCGGGATGGTGGCGTGTGATTCGTCGATGACCAGCAGGTAATCCTCCGGCAGGAAATCCAGGAGCGTGTAAGGCCGCGAGCCAGGCGGGCGTGCGCTGATGTGGCGCGAGTAATTTTCGATGCCCGAGCAAACGCCCATTTCCAGCATCATTTCCAGGTCATATTCCGTCCGCATCTTGAGACGTTGGGCTTCCAGCAATTTGCCGCGCCCCTCGAACCAGGCGATGCGTTCGGTCAATTCCTCGCGAATGGTCAGCGCCGCGCGTTTGAGTTGGTCCATGGGCGTGACGAATTGTTTGCCCGGATAAATCGTAATGCCCGGCAGCGATTCGATTCTATGGCCGGTCAGGGGATCGAACCGCGTGATGCGCTCAATCCGGTCGCCGAAGAACTCGATGCGCAGCGCGTCTTCGGTCCCGGCGGGGCAAAGCTCGATGGTATCGCCGCGCACGCGAAACTGGCCGCGGGTGAACTCGAGGTCGTTCCGGCTGTATTGCAGGTCCACGACGCGTTCGAGGAATTGCTCGCGCGTGATTTCCTGCCCGGCGCGGATCGAGACCACCATCGCTTCGTAATCCTCCTTGCTGCCGATGCCGTAAATGCACGAAACACTGGCGACGACCACGACGTCGCGCCGCGCAAACAACGAACTCATCGTGGACAAACGCAGCCGCTCGATTTCCTCGTTGCGGCTCGAATCCTTCTCGATGAACGTGTCCGTGCGGGGGATGTAAGCTTCGGGCTGGTAGTAATCGAAGTAACTGACGAA
>QHNT01000448.1 GCA_003218515.1 Verrucomicrobiota bacterium
TCCGGTTGTGGGTCAACGGCGAAGAAGTGTCCGGCGGCGCCAATGTCCGCCCAGCCACCGGCTATCTTTGCCTGGAGTCTGAAGGAGCGCCGGTCGAGTTCAAGGAGCTTCGTATCCGCGAGTTGCCCTAGAACGAAGTCAACGGAGCGCGGGTCTGCGACCCGCAGCAGCCCAGGGCGTCACGTGGTTTGAGTTTTTTATTCACCGCATCCGCTTTCTGCGTTGCTGCTGCGGCTTGCAGAAATGCGGTGCGTAGAAACATCGATTGATGCTGCCCAATGGGAATGTAATGAGTGTCATTGCTATCGCACGATGGGTAACGCTTGCCGTGGCCGCATTTGGTTTCGCAGCCGAATTCGCCAGCACAGCCGAACCGCCCGAAGCTTCCAGACCGCCGGCCGAATTAGCCGGATTCTTCGCGCCGCCTGAGAAGTATCGATCCGAATTCGGCAGCTTCCGTTCGCCGCTCGTGTTTGGCGACGGCACGCCGGTTCGAACTGCCGCGGACTGGCAACGGCGGCGCAAAGAAATCCTCACGACATGGCACAATAGGATGGGCCCGTGGCCAGCGCTGATCGACAAACCGCGTGTGGAAGTGGTGAACACAACACGCCGGGAGAACCTCACTCAGCATCAGCTCCGGGTTGAGATTGCTCTCGGCGGCGAGATGGTGGACGCACTGCTTCTCGTCCCCGATGACCCAGTGCCGGTGCAGAAACGCCCTGCGGTACTGGTCGTTTACTACGATGCCGAGACCGGCGCAGGTTTGGGAGCGCCATTGCGGGACTACGGCTGGCAATTGGCCAAACGGGGCTTCATCGCGCTGTCGATCGGCAAGCCTAATGCGCGAATAGATTTTGGCGATCACAGCCGACCACGCGGAGAACCGTATCTAGGACCGGTCGGCAAACCGGTGCGGGTTCAGCCGCTCTCGGCGCTCACCTACGCTGCAGCGAACGCGCACACGGTGCTGGCTCAGCGGCCGGAGGTTGACCCCGCACGCATCGGTATCGTCGGACACTCGTTCGGCGGCAAATGGGCGATGTTTGCGTCCTGTCTTTACGACAAGTTCACCTGCGCGGTGTGGTCGGACCCTGGCATCGTGTTCGACGAACGGGACCGGCGCAAAGAGAACCCAAGTGGAAGCGTCAATTACTGGGATGTCTGGTATCTGGGTTTTGATCTCGGCGCGCTGGCCGATCCAAAGAACGCCGGTCCGTTCCGCAAACTCCCCAGTGAAGGCCAGGCGCGGACCGGCGCTTACAAGACACTCGTTGAAGGCGGACACGATCTAGTGGAGCTGCACGCTCTGATGGCGCCGCGACCGTTTCTCGTCTCCGGCGGCACCGCCGATTTGCCCGAGCGCTGGCCCGCCCTCAACCATGCGATCGCCGTCAACAAGCTGCTTGGCTTCGACCACCGGGTCGCCATGACCAACCGCGATACGCACACGCCGACCGAACAGGCCAATGAACAGGTTTATCGCTTTTTTGAACGGTGCTTGAACAATCCTGAGTAGCCACTTTGCTAGACAATGATGCCCTTCCGATCTTTTGAGATTCGAGGCTACATGTACCGGAGCGCGCACGGTCCCCGTACGCTGCGGCCACGAACCATAAACTTCGTAACAGCCGACATGAACCTCCGGTGGGGGGTTCGGGCTAGGGCGATCCCAACCGGAAGAATTGTTGCGCGCCGTTGGTTGTGGGCAGCGTGACGCTCGACGCCCCATCATTGCTTTGTGCCGCGTTAGTCAACGCTTTCCAGAAAACGGGCGGAGTAAGATTGGTCGCCCCATACATCGTGTAGCTCCGGTTGGCAACCGCGCTAAAGCGCAAAATGATTTTGCCGGTCCCGTCTCCGAACCCCGACACGATACGGAACACGCTCGCGGCGTCGGTCGGGTTGGTGCCTGCCAGGTACTCCTGCAAATTCGAAAGTCCGTCACCGTCGGGATCGGCGTCCGCATCTGGAGCAAATCGGTGGGTGCCGCTGGCGAGTGATGTAAGGCACCACGACGTTCGTCGGCGTGACCTCGGGTGTATCGGGTCGTTGGAGTTTTAGCCGCTCTCCACTCTCCTGTAAGAGGCCGGGATACGGCCCAAGGACCGGCACACGGACAGGGACACTGTATTTGGCCCGGAAGATTGCTGGATTCGTGGCAACCAGCAGCAAGTACCCGGACGGTCCGAGCACAACCTCGGTCGGAAAGCTGTAATCCAGACCCTCCAGTTTCCAGGTATTCATCGGATAGGTCGAGTCGAACAACGGCAAGTTGGTGGAAGTGATGTTTTGTAACTCGACGAACTCATCGCCGCCCGGCGCCGGGCCGTACATGATTTCGCTGATCACCGCCGGACCGACCCGCGGGCCGAAGTTGGCATTGCTCAAACTCAAGGCAATCTGCAGAGGAAACTGCTCCTCGCCGACGCTGTTGACGTAGCGGCCGAAGGAAACGCCGTTGGGCGCCGCGTCGAAACCAAACCCGTGACTGTAGCCGGTCAGGTTCAGGTTGGAGTCGCCGGACAACAGGTAAACGTGTTCTCCGAGGGAAGAGAGGCGGAAGAGGTTCGTTGACCACTGATTTTCGTTCACCACCCAATAACCGCGCGCCGGAATCATTGAGTTGGGCGGGATACGATACTTTTTCGGCACGCTCGAATCATCGGTCAGAAACCAACCGCCAATGTTCACCGCGACCGAGGTCGGATTGAACAATTCGATGGCATCGACTTGCGGCAGGTCGGTGTGGGTCAGAACCTCGTTCACGACGATCGGCGGAATGTTGGGTTCGGGATCGTCCGCGCCGGGTGAACCACCGACGCCGGCACTGGCGCGCCACCTCGCGCCGTCGTCCGGGGCCGGAGACGTGACCGAGCCCTTCGGCACCAGCGAAAAACCAAAACCGTCGGGTGCCACCGGCCAGGGCGCCTCATCGCTGTAAGTGATCGAGAAAACGGTCGTGCCCAGCGGATGGGAGAGCGTGAGGGTCTCGCCGCCGTTGTCGAGTTGCCCGCTGTAAACGCCGTGAAACGTCACGTCCGGATATCGGTTGGCGAACTGCGCCGGATTGCGCACCAACACGAAGAAGCCGTCCGGGGCGAGCATCGTGCCGTTGGTGAAAGTGAACGTGATTCCGCTGGTGAACGCGAGGCCGGAGAGGTTCAGTTCGTCGGCGCCGCGGTTTTTGAGTTCGATAAACTCAAACTCATCGCCATTCGTCCCGCCGACTGGCGCCGGGTGGTACATGATTTCGGTGAGCGACAACGCGGAAAGGTCCTGCGGAGGATAAAACACGGCTTCGACCAGGGCACTCCATTGACCACCGCTCAGAACGCGGGCACGGACGAGCGTGGGTGAGTTCATGACCACCGGCGCCGAGTAAACCAGTGCGGTTGGCGCGACGCCGCCGCCCGGCGAGCGCGGATCGGCGTCTGTGCTGGTGAAGTAAAGCGTGCCGGCAACGTTCGGGTTGGTGATGGTCAAGGCGAACCCGGCGGGCACGGTGCCGCCGAACTGGCTGAAGACGGGCGCGCCCAATGACGGAAAGAGCCCCGCGTCACGGAAACGCTTCAGGGCGATGAAGTGGTTGGAAGGAAAGAACACCTGGCGCATCCATTGGTTGGTGCCGAGCCACTCGGCTTCGCGGAGATAGGGCTGGGCGGGCCGGTAGAAATCTCCCCAACGCGCGGATTCCGCGACGATGGCATGGTCAATCTCCGACACTCGAGCGTTGTAACGCGCGATGCTGTTGCTGACGCTGAGCGCGCCGTTGTTGAACAGGTGCCGCTGCACCCGGTCGGCGAAGAACTGGCGGAATTCGGCGTTGGCGCGGCAGCGGGAATAGATGTAGGCCGCCGTGTTTGCCGCGTTCACCTCGGCGTAGAGTTGGCCGGAGTCCGTATGCTGCTTGACCAGGGAGTTGATGGAGATTTCCTGATCCCAGGCGAGGAACTTGAACCCGGTGCTGTCGCCGGTGCGGCGGCGTAACGCCACCCAGTTGTGCCACGGCCAATCGTCCGCGCCCGCGTAGATGTGAAGCACCATGTAGTCCACGAGGTTCGCCAGGTCGAGCAGGAC
Source organism: Verrucomicrobiota bacterium (assembly GCA_003218515.1). GTDB lineage: Bacteria > Verrucomicrobiota > Verrucomicrobiia > Limisphaerales > AV2 > AV2. The sequence goes on from QHNT01000448.1 coordinate 4,081, forward strand.
CGGGTAACCGGGATTGCGTGTCCCGTCCGCGTTGTTCCCCATCAAGCGCTGATAATTTGCGTCATTCGACAGATCGGCGCCCGCCTGCCTCATGAGCTGGTTCCACGCGCCGAACTCGCCGGACCTCAGTTCGGAATCGGCCAGCACGTCGTATTCCGCCGCATCGCCACCGAGGTGGAGAGCGGCGAAATGTTCATCGATCCGTTCGTCCAGGTTGTAGAGCCCCCAATAGAAGCCGTTGAGATACAGGTGGACCAACCGGCCATGGCTTGAGGGCTGCCCCTGGGCGAGTTGCGAGTCACGCATCCACTGGTCTCGCACGTAGCTGGCTCGCGCGCGATACCAGCGCAGTTCGCCGTCAACGAGATGGTTGAAGTCCACTTGAGAATTCACCCAACTGTCGAGAACGTTACCGCGCAAAGCCAGAGCGTTGAACTCGTGCACACGAGTGTCAGGGAACAAGGGGAAATCCAGTTTCGTCGCGCCGTATTGTCTGCGGAACACCACGGTGAAGCTGTGTTTAGGTGTCAAACTCTTGTACCGCGAACTCAGCCCACGAATGGCGACACCGGCATTCTCTTGGGCACCGGGCCGCCCATCCGGAAAGAGCAATTCGAGACTGGCGGCCCGTTCGCTGTCCAGCAGCGGGTTGGCATAGATGCCCGTGGCGGCACCCCAAAGGTCCTCGGGCGGCATCACGATGCTGATGGCAGGAACGTCAAGAAGCGCGTTAGTCAATCCGTAGCCGGGCAGTGTGTTGCTGATCACCCGAGCGTCCATGCCGAAGTCCGCCGGATAATTGCCCGGCCAGGCGGGGCCGACGGTGGCGGGCCGCTTCTGATTCGCCACGCCCGCCGGAAAAATGTAGCTGTGCGTGTCCACGTTGCTTGGCTCGTATCCGTCCTTGAACGCGGCGGCGCGTAGCGGCGTCGTGGTCGTGACAACGGGGCGAAGTAGAAACCGCGATCCGGCTCGAAATGCGTGTCCCCAACGAAGCCGAGCACGCCCGCTGCGTTGGCGGCGCCGGGCGTCGGCGTCGTGAAGAAACGGTTCGATGAGGAGCGGCCGGTCATCAATTCCGCGAGCACCAGGAAATCCGCATCGCTTGCGCTGAAATTCAGGCCCTGGACGGCCAGCACATTCGTGCCGGCAGACAGCAAGCCGACAAAGCCGGAGAGGTCAATCTCCTCTGTTTGGCGGACGCTGTCCTTCGTCCGCTCGACGGGAGCGGCGGAGTTGAAGCCAGGCGAGTCGGGCGCGTTGCGGCGGCAAACTTCCACACCGTTGAGCCAGCAGACGAAGCCGTCGTCGTAATTCATGCGCAGCAGGAGCAGGTCGAAGTCAGCCGGGCCGGGCAGGACGAACGGCGCGCGCACGTAGGCCGAGGCGTTGCGATGGCGCATCATCGCGCCCAGATCGGTGCTGATGAGCGGATCGAGTTTGTCAATCTCGAGCGGTGTCGCGCCGGAGGCGAGCGCCTGGATTTGCGCGGGCGTCAGCGCATGGTCCCATACGGCAAAATCATCGATCAACCCGTGATAAACGAGACTGTTTCCGAAGCCAAAAGCGCCGATAAAGAAGCTGCGAACAGGCGTGAGCCCGGCGGTGTTTATCCCCTGCAGGATGCGCGAGCCGTTCTGCCAGATCTCTTTCACGCCGACGTCCTTCACAAATGCATAATGATTCCAACGCCCTTTCCACTTCGTGCTGTCCGGTTCGCCGATCATCACGCGGTGCAGCGACGGATCGCAGCAGCCGGCCGTGTCCCAGTAAATCACGCTGTCACTCCAGGGCAGATGGACGTTGAGTGAACGAATGCCGGAACCGTCGGAAGCGCTGCTGCCGTAGAAAACGCTGGTCGGCTGCGGCTCAGATGCGTCGCCGAAAATCCACAGACTGATCGTAATCGCATCGCGGGCGGTCGCGTTATCGAACATGCCGGTGGCGGCGTCGGGCACTTGCACATAGCCGGCCCCCGCGAAACTCAGCGCCCGGTCACCGGGCTGACCGGTTCGGCCGCGCGTGTCGGCGGTGTAGGCCGGGCCGCCGCTGATCGTGGCGTCATGGTTCCCGCCGCCGGTGTCGCGAGCCGTGCCGGGAGCGTTCGCATCGTTGAAATTCCACCAACCAATCAATCCCGCGCCGCCGTTGGTGGATTGATCGAAACCGACGCCGTTCGTCGCCGGCAGCCAGGCCGGATCGTTGAATGGCTCCGCGCCCCCCGTCCACAGCAGGCCCAACGCGCCACTCGTCGGCACCAGGACGCGAACGGGCGTCCCTCTGCTGATGAGTGGTACGGGATCGATTTCGCGACCGATGCCGTAAGACACGTCGGTGTGCTGTTCCGGATACGCATATTGGCTGATAATTATCGCTCCGTCCGGGCTGACGAGCGCGAGGTAACCGCCGGCAGCATCCAGCTTGAAGTTCGTGTGCAGCGGTGCGCCTGGCGTCCGACGGTCCTTGCCCGACGCGAACACTACCAGATAGCCGCCGGCGGGGAGGTTGCTGGCCGGCAAACGCCATTTCCTGAGATTGCCGGTCTCGTCGGTGAGGAACCAGCCGTCCAACGACACTGTCGTCGTGCCGGAATTGAACAGCTCAATCCAATCCGAGCTCTCGCCATCTTCGTCGAGCATCGTGCTGGAGTTTGCCGCCATGAATTCGCTGACCAGGACCGTTCCCACTGCGCCATTGGTATCGATGGAAATCCACCACAACGCGAAGACGAGGGAAAGTACACGCAACCACATCGAGCGCCCTGATTAGTCAGAAAGATTCACGTATTGGCTCGTCCTTATAGCATGAATCGCAATGCAGGTCAAAATCCAACTGACGCGGGTGATGCGGGTAAAGGGTGGACTACGTTGCTGATGTCGGTACTGGCAACCGTGCTGATTCTGGCCAAGGACATCGGTTTCTCTCTTTGGGTGCGGAGGAAATTGTATTCCGAATTTCGCGAACGAGCGGCGCAAGTCGTGGGGCCGACCCGGAGGACGGTGCCGCCGCCGTTACCGCGAGCGGACTTGCCGCCCGTCATCGCTCCGACCTGAGGTTGGTTTCTCCGGGGAGCAGCCTGGAATGGGCGGCACGTCCGATCCGAGAAGATGCGATTTCGGAAGGACTCCAAACCTGGTTTGGGTCACTGTGACGGGACCAGAAAGGTTTTTGTCCATTCTGCATGCGGCGGGGCCCGACCGTTCACCATATCATCTTTCCATTCTGTGTCGGTTTTGCGCTCCGGGTACGCCACTCCGGATTCGTAGCGAACCGGCATCTCAAACTCGTACTGGCTCAACACCGGCCCGGCATACAGCGTAC
>QHNT01000127.1 GCA_003218515.1 Verrucomicrobiota bacterium
CGCCTGCACGTCCTGCGCCGCCGCGTCAATGTCACGGTCGAGATTGAATTGCAACGTGACGGTGGCGTTGGCAAAGGAACTCACGGACGTCATCATGGCCAGGCCGCTGATCTGGCCGAACTGTCGTTCCAGCGGAGTGGTGACCGAAGATGCCATGACGTCCGGGCTTGCGCCGGGATATTGCGCCGCCACTTGAATCGTCGGAAAATCGACCGACGGCAAAGCTGAAATCGGCAGCAGGGAGTATCCTAGCAAACCCATCAACACGACGCCCGCCATCAGCAGCGACGTGGCAATCGGTCGGCGAATGAATGGCTCGGAAATGTTCATTGCCTGATCAAACCTCCAGCCTTACCCGAGGCGGCAGAAGGTTCCGGGCGGTCGGAATGCGCGGCGGCGTCGGCGGATTTCGCGGCTTTTCCGGATATTCCTGACTCGGCCAGTTTGACCCGAGAGTTGGCTTGCAGCTTGTACTGGCCGTCCACCACGACCCGTTCGCCGGACCGAAGGCCGTCCTCAATCAAAGCCTGGCCATCCTCAATCTGACCCACCTTCACCGGACGAATCTCCACTGTGGAATCGTCCTTGATGACGAAGGCGTAAGGACCTGCCGGCCCGCGCTGAATGACCGCCGCGGGAACGACGAGGCTGTCCTTGCGCGTGGTCAGCAGCAGACGGGCGTTCACAAACTGCCCTGGCCAGAGGCGCAGGTCCGGGTTCGGAAAGGTTGCTTTGAGTTTGATTGTCCCGGTGGTGGCATCGATTTGATTGTCAATCACGGCCAGCTTGCCTTCGTCCAACACGGTGCGGTTGTCGCGGTCCACAGCCAGGACGGCGAGTTCGTCTCCGGACAAGTGTTTGTGAATCTCGTTCAACGTTTGTTCGGGAAGCGTGAATACCACAGACACTGGACGCAGTTGCGTGATCACGACCAATCCATTGGGATCGCTGGCGTGGACGATATTGCCCGCGTCCACCAACCGGATGCCCGTGCGACCGTCGATGGGAGAAACGACGGTCGTGTAATTCAACTGAACCTTGGCATTATCTATGGCCGCTTGATCGGCCTTCACGGCAGCTTCGAGCTGGTTCACCATAGCTTTCTGTGTGTCGTAGTCCTGCTGAGCGAGTATCTTTTGGGCGAGCAATTGAGTGTCCCGTTCCAGCTCCACCCGCGCGTTGGCCAGTTGCGCTTCGTCCTGGCCCTTCTTCGCCTCATTTTGCTCGACCTGGGTGCGGTAGGGGTCCGGATCAATTTGCGCAATCGAGTCGCCCTGATGAACATCCTGCCCCTCGGCAAAGCCCAGTTTTTGCAACTGACCATCCACCCGCACGTGCACGGTCACAGTATTGAACGCCTGAACGGTGCCGAGGCCGTCGAGATAGACGGGAACATCGCGTTGAACCACCTGGCCGGCCACGATCGGCACGGGAAACGCCCCCGCGCCGCCGGCGGTGGTCAACAATTTCCTGGCGGAAACCGCAGAATGATTTTTAATCGCCACCAGGAGTCCCAAGCCGAGCAAAAGAGATAAGATGCCGAAACCCAGCCGCTTTGACCGGCGGGACCGGCTCTTGGTGGTTAGCAGCGCACCCGACCGACTGTCCTGCAGCGATTGGCGGGGCTCGCGCGAGCTTCGTTGGTTTTCTACCTCGTCGTTTATCACTGTTCAAGCTGATGCTCACGGGGATGTTCTCCTGCCTGCGCTCGGGTCGAAGTCCGCTTCGATGACTGTGACAAAGCAAAGTGGTGACCGCTCCGAGCTCGTGTTCCACCGACAACGAACCGTGCCGCGACCGGCCGAGTGAGTGCGGAACGTGCCTGGACTTTTGGGGTGTGAGGGGTCGGGCCGTCGACGTGGCGGGCAGTCGAACTGGAGCGTCTGCCATTCGATCAGCGGGATAAACGTTTTCATAAGGCTCATTTTGGTTCCTCCTTGTGTTGAGTCGGCAGGTAATGGAACTCGGCCGGCTTGCCTGCCATCCGGGCGATACGGGATTCCGCGGGTTCCCTGAGCAAGTTGCTCACGGTCTGAAGCAGCCTCGGGAAATCGAGAGGCTTCTCCAACAATGCGCCGACGCCCGACCCCAACGCTGTAAAGAGCTGGTTCGACCTGGCCGTGATGATGATCACAGCCAGCCAGGGGTTGTTGGCCGTGAGGCTTTCGAAAGTGTCCCAGCCGCTCTTCACCGGCAGGTTCAAGTCGAGCAGCACCAGATCGAGCTGCACAGCAGCGGCGATTTTCAGCGCTTCTGCCCCGTTGGCCGCCGCCCACACCAGGTAACCTTCGCCCGTCAGAACGCGCGTCAGCATTTCACGCACAGACGGATCGTCGTCCACCACCAGAATCCGCTTCTCTGGGCACCTCGCATTTCCGTTGTCGCTCGCCACGTTGCGCGCGCGTAGGTTAACGGACTCTTCATCATGATGCATTGGCGTGATCATTTTGGAAAAGCTTGTATTCTTTTTGTCATAACACGGCGACTCACGCCGATATGCTGCACGGAGTTTAGCGGGGACCATGCCAACGCTGGACGATTTTGACCGCGCCTTCAGGCTCAACGATTTGCCGGCTTCAAATGATTCGCTGTGCGGTTCCTCCGGTTCACCGGATATGCCAGCGTGCAAACTTTCTTGGCAGTCGTGGCTGCGAGAGTGAAACGGAGCGATTATCTGCGCCAGAGCAGGGGAGGTTTCCACGCATCCCGAACCATGAACCGCTCAGGACAACTTTTTGTTGCAGATGCAACAAAAGGTTGTCCTGCTGGAGACGCCCGGTTGATGCAGTGCGCACGGTTTATGCATGTAGCAGCCCATGCGTTTACGGGTTTGATTCAGTGAGTGCCGTGCAAACAGGTAACAATACTGGGCCGAATGCGGAGCGCGGCATTCACTCCGCTTCAGCGTGCGAAAGGAAAGCAGGCCGGGCATTTCCAGCGGCCGATCGCTGCGGACGGTGAAGCGGGCTAAAGCCCGCGCCCCGTTGCTCATTTCCACGAGCTTCGATAGCGAAGGCGGCCGGTTCTCGTGGCTAGACACTACGCTCTTCAGCAAAGTAGCTTAGCATCCGGTGATAATTATTGGCGTCAGGTGGCGGTTGATCGCACTCGCGTCGGCGGTGGGGCTGATGGGCGTGCTGATTGTACTGACCACTTTGAATTCCCAACGGCAGGCAACGGAACTGCGCACGCGGTTAAGTCAGGTCGATTCGGAGAGCTTCGGTATCGCGGAGCATTTCAAGGACGCGCTGCGCGAGGTGACCGACAAGATGCTCCGCTACCGGACGGTTCGCGACCCGGTGGCCTGGGAGGAGTTCCTCCAGGCCAGCCACGAATTGGATTTGTGGATTGAACAACAGGCGCCCAAGTTGACCACTCAACACGAAAAGGATGTCCTGAAACAAATCGACTCGGCTTACGACCACTATGTGCGCAGCGCCCAGGACCTGCACGCCAGGATCCAGTCCTCCGGCAATCCGAGCGCCCCGTCGCCTGACTCCACCGCCTTGTTCGCGCAGTCGCGCCGCCGCCTGTTCGATCTCGGTCAGGCTCTGGGCAAAGCCCATTACGAATCGAGGAACCTGCTGCTCTCGCAAGCGAATCAAACGCTCACGCACCTCCGCCGGTTGGTGCTCGGCTCGCTTTGTTTGTTGTTCCTGTTCGGCGTTGCCTTGGCCGCCGTGGTTTACCGCGACATGATCGCTCCGCTTCGCGTCAAGCTGGTCGAAAGCCAGTCCTTGGCGGAGCGTCACGAGAAACTGGCCTCCCTCGGGATGCTTGCGGCCGGCGTGGCGCACGAGATTCGCAATCCGCTCACCGCCATCAAGGCCGCCCTGTTCATTCAACAAAAAAAGTTTCCTCCGGGTTCCCTGGAACACGCCGACGTCAAGCTCGTGGAACGGGAAATCCTGCGTCTGGAGCGGATCGTGAACGATTTTCTCCAATTCGCCAGGCCGACCGATCCGGATTTAACCACCGTCCCGGCGGATCTGCCTTTGCAAGAAGTGCAACTTCTGCTCGCATCCCCACTGGCGGAAGCCAACATCCGCCTTGTCCTGGAAGCGTCGCCGCCGGCGCGGATCAAGGTGGACCCCGCGCAGATTAAACAAGTGTTGATCAATCTCGTGCAAAACGCCGCGGACAGTATCGGTCGCGACGGCACCATCACGTTGCGCTCGCGCCACGGCACACAAAGCCTTTCCAACGGGCAAACCGACGTCGTCATCCTCGAAGTTGCCGACACGGGCGAGGGCATCCCACCCGAAGTGGAAAGGCGGCTCTTCGATCCGTTCTTCACAACCAAGGAAAACGGTACCGGTTTGGGATTGTCGATTGCCGCCCGGATTGTGCAGAAGCACGGCGGAGCACTGCAGTACCAAACAAAACTGAGTCACGGCACAACCTTTGGTATTGTCTTGCCCCGGGTGATCGCATGAGCACTGCCGCCAAAATTCTGTTGATCGAGGACGACGCCGGCATTACGGACACGCTGCAACGAGTCCTCGTCGAGGAAGGCCATGAAGTGGCCGTGGAAAGGCGGGGCGACGATGGTTTGGCGCGCGCCGCCAGGGATTCCTTCAACGCAGTCATCACCGATTTGAGGTTGCCCGGACTGAACGGCCTGAAACTCGTTCGCCAACTGCACGCCGCGCAGCCGCGTTAGCCCATCATCCTCATCACCGCCTTCGGCACTACTGAAACGGCCATTGAGGCGACGAAATTCGGCGCGTACGATTATCTGCTCAAGCCGTTCGACATGCCGCGGTTGCTCGATCTGGTCCGCCGGGCGGTGGCCAGCAATCGCCTCATGTCCGAACCCGTTTTCCTGGGCGAACCCGGCGCCGCCCGGGACGCCCTGGTTGGCCAAAGCGCCGCCATGCAGGCCATCTACAAGGAGATTGGCCGTGTCGCTTCCAAGCCGGTGAACGTGCTCATCCGCGGTGAAACGGGCACCGGCAAGGAGTTGATCGCCCGCGCCCTCTACCAACACAGCGATCGGGCCAACGCGCCCTTCATCGCCATCAACTGCGCGGCAATTCCGGAAACGCTGCTGGAAAGCGAATTGTTCGGCCACGAGCGCGGCGCTTTCACCGGGGCGGAAGCGCGGCGGATCGGGCGGTTCGAACAAGCCGATCACGGCACCATCTTTCTCGATGAAATTGGCGACATGACTCTGGGCACGCAAGTGAAGCTGATGCGCGTGCTTCAGGAGAAGTGCCTGCAACGGCTCGGCGGAAAGGAGACCATCGCCGTGGACGTGCGCGTGGTGGCCGCCACCCACCGCGACCTGGAAACGGCCATTCAACAGAAACAATTTCGCCAGGACCTGTACTACCGACTCAGCGTGGTGGTCATCACGCTGCCGCCGCTGCGCGATCGCAGAGAAGACCTGCCGGACCTCGTCCGCTATTTCCTGCAAAAGCACGGCCCTGACCTGGGCAACGCCAAACCTTCCATCCATCCGGACGCGATCGAATTTCTCCAGACGCAAACGTGGCCGGGAAACGTGCGCGAGTTGGAGAACGCTGTGCGCAAAACCTTGCTCCTCGCGCAAAGCTACACGATCAACCTGGACCACGCTCGTGCCGCCCTGAACAAAACCAATAGTCTGGCCTATTCCCCGGCTCGTTCATTGGGGGAGTACGTGGACGATCTGCTGGCGGCCGCCCGGCGCGGTGTACTGACCGACGCGCACGCTCGCTTGTTCGAGACCGCCGAGCGGGAGCTGTTCACACGGGCCATTCAACAGGCCCACGGCAACCAGGCCAAAGCTGCGCGCTGGCTCGGCATCTCGCGCATCACCATGAAAGCCAAGCTCGTCCAGTTCGGGCTTCACCCAGGCCAGGACCACGATCCAGAGCTTTGAGTTTGGACAGGCCGTAGCCGCCGACGTGAGGAGGCGGATAGCCGCGCTTCTGTGACAACCGCCTCCTCACGTCGGCGGCTACGAAGGCCGACGAGGAAGCCACAGTGGAGCCGCCTTGATTCGCCTTCGCAGAGGAACGCAAATCGGCTGTTATGTTTTGGCGCAATGGAAGGAATCAGGCCGGTGCTCTTGCGTGATGCTGCACACGGACCGTGGTCTAATGCCTGTGTGCACCATGTGCGTCCCGTGACAACGCGAAAAAAAATCTTGTTGGGTGTCGCTGTAATTCTGTGGGCTCCCATTATCGCGTTGCTTGGCCACGGCTATATTTACAAACCGCTCAAGTTCCGCTACCTCGTCTCGCGGGTGGAGTCGGCGCGGTCAGCCGTCGAAGAGAAGCAGGCGTTTGCCTTGGCAGTCAATTGGGGGCGGGTTTGGGAAGTTGGGCGCTTGAGGCCGGAAGATTGGCCAGCGAGTCTTCCTCGCCCTCAGAGCGGGTGGCTTTTGTGTTTGGAGTGGCTCGAGTCCTCTCCTTACCGTGGAGCTGCTTACCGTGCCTATCGCGGCGTCATCGACACGAATAATCTCTTTATACTTTGGAGCAAAAAGTACTGAGGTTGATTTAGTCCACCGAGTTCCCTCATAGCAACGCCAACTGCCTTCCCGCCACCTCGCCCAAACCGCTGACGCCAAGCCCCAACAACCGCAGCGGCCGCGACACCAGTTTTTCCTTCGCCAATAGATAGCAACCGAGCCGATAAATGTCCCGGGTTTCGGTGATTGATTCTTCGACCGAAATCTGGCGAGTGAGCGTCTTGAAATCCCCGTAACGGATTTTGACCTGCACAGTCTTCGCGGCCAGGCGGCGGCGTTTGAGCTTCCCGGAAATTTCGGCCGCCTGTTCGCGCAGACATTTACGCAACCTGGGCCGGTCGTCGGTGTCGCGTAAAAAGGTCTCCTCGCTGCTGATGCTCTTGACCTCATCGCCCAGTTCGAGCGGGCGGTCGTCGTCGCCGAACGCAAACTGCTTCAACTTCGGCCCAAACGAACCGGCCAACGCCCGCAGGTCACCCGGATAATCCTGTAAATCGCCGACCGTCGTGATGCCGACCTGGTTGAGCGCCTGCTCGGTCACTTTGCCCACGCCGTGGATCACCCGCACGGACATCGGGCGCAGGAACAAAACTTTGTCACGTTCGGGAACGAGGGTGAGACCATCGGGTTTGCTGAAATCGCTGGCGAGTTTGGCGAGCAGTTTGTTGGCGGCGATGCCGATGCTGGCGGTCAGGCCGCGTTCGGAAAAAATCGACCCCTTCAATTTGCGCGCCAGCGGCACCGCCTGAAAGAGCGCTTCATTGGCGTCTGGTGGAGCAACCGGACGGCCTGTTCCCGTTGCATCCGTTTCGACAGTCAGGCGAGACGCCTGACCTACAACGTCCGAGAGGTCGAGATACGCTTCATCAATCGAAACCTGCTCGATGAGGGCCCCGGTCTTCGCGACAAGCGCCATGATGTTTGCGTCGGCGGCGCGCCGACGATGACCGGCTTGCCGCGCAGCGACGGATTGTCGCGCTGCTCGATGGACGCGTAGAAAGCGTCCATGTCGAGATGGAAAATGACGCGGAACATCGGTGGAAAACAGGTGCCATATTTCACGCGCCGCGCAAGCCGGGGAAAGTCCGGGCTAAGCCATATTCAGTGGAATCAGAACGCTCGCCCTCACCCCAGCCCTCTCCCCCAAGGAGAGGGAGAAGCGGGCGACCCCTTCGGAACGATTCACCCGTTGGTGACTCTTCCCAGCGCGGGGGGAAAAGGAATCCCCATGCCCATGAACCCAGGGGAAAATCCAACATCGAACATCCAACGCCGAACATCGAATGGCAGCGGTTTCAACGTCCGAATTATCATTTCGGGATTTCTCCTGAGGGAGAGGGACAGGGTGAGGGCGGTCCAACAATCAGTTGACCTGGAGCCGATAGAACATTTTGCTCGCGCCGCCACTTGGCGTTGTCACGCGGAACATGGAGTTGGCGACGAGTGTTTGAAAGGAAGCCGAACTGTTCGTCGTCCAGGTTCCGGCAACATCGGACGCTTGCAACAATTGAAAGACCAGGTTCGCGCGATAATTCGTCACGTCAAAATCGATCTGCACCTGGTTGCCGGACACTGAGGGGCTGCCGCTGAATTGAACGATCGGATTGAGAACGACTGCCGCAGTGACGCGCTTGATGGGTCCCCATTCGAGATAATACTGGCCATAGACCTGCGCACGCACGTCCAGCGCGTAATCACCGATTTGGGCGGGAATAAAATTGAAGTTCGTTCCCGACGGTAGTGCGGTGACGACCGGATTACTCAGTTCTTCGGTATTGGAAAAGGAGATGTCGTCGATATACCAGCCGACGCCGGGGTCGCTTTGCGGATAATACGAAAGACCGGCGACATAATCATATCTGAACCGAACAGTCATCGACCGCCCGGCAAAACCGCTCAAAGAAATCGTGCGTGTGTTGAACGTCGTTTCGATCGGCGGCCCGCTGTTGTTACCGGTTTGTGTGTAAACATCCTGCCAGGAATTGCCGTTGTCTTCCGAAACCTGTACTTTTGCCACTTCTCCGTCCGCCGCGTATCCCAACCGACTCTTGAACTGCATTTGTGCGTTTGTTCCCGGCAGCAAGACGCGAGTGTAAGTCAAAACCTGGTCGTTCGGTTGCGTGTGCGCGAGGTGGAAAGCAAATGAACCTGACGCCTTCGGGCTGGTAACGATCACGTCGTAATCCGACGCCGTATTCGTCGTGAAGTAGGTCAGCCCGTTTTCTGCGCCTTCGACCGCCGTGAACGCGCTGCGTTGCGAAAGCCGCCACTGGTAGCCCGTTGCGTTCGTCACGGCGGCGAAATTGTAAATGTTGGTTTGGTTCACGGCGGGTTGGTCCGAACCGGAAATAGCCGGCAGCACTGTGTCCGGCCCAGGCGCTTGTGAATCGAAGACAGTAACCGTGTAGTTGAAGCTTCGCGGACTGCCGCTCACGGTGACGTTTTGGACGTTGATCGCATACGACGTGTTGGCGGACGGTCGAGGCCACTCATAGGGCTGCGAGGGATCGAGATCACTCGGATACCAGACCAGGGTATTCTCGCCGATGTTCCCCTGTAACGCCTCTTTAGTCACGGCGACATTGACGCCGTTGCTGGTCATCGTGACGGCGGCGGCGCTGAAATCGGCGTTGGGGTAAGAGAGCGACCAGCGCGGGAAGACCAGTTGATAAGGAACAAAACCGGGGGGTGGCCAACTGACGAAGCTGTCGCGAGTGACGGGGCGCGGATCAAAGTAATGGCCATCCTGCACCCAGGTGGCGTTGGCCGCGCTGTTGGCGCCGGTGTCCGGCACATCGCCTGTACCCATCGTCTGCGTCTGCGGATAGAGAATCCAGCGGCGATGGCCTGCGGCGGCATTATTACCGCCGAAGTCTTCGATGTACGCTGTAATAGCGTCCGGACCGGCGTTGCCCAGAGCGATGTTGGACTTGCCGGCGGCATCGTAACCGTCCTGCGTCCAGCAACTCCAGGTTTGTGGCGGAAAATGACTCAACGCATTGTTGGCGCTCATGATTAACGCTGCCTGCTGGTTCTTCGCGTTGTTCAAACTGTCGAACACCACGCCCGCCGGGACGCCGGTCATCGCCCGGAACCAATTGATCCGCAACACGACGAGGTCGCGAAAGCCGGCATCGGTCGTGCCGGGCGCGCAGGCGTTGATGTCACCCGTCCAACCGATGGAAAAATTCTCGGAGGCGGCGTAAACGCTATTGAAGAAATTCCTCACTTCTTCGCGGCTTGCGATGTTCACGCTGAATGGGCCGGTTGGCCCTAGCGCGATCGGCCCCTGTTTGCGCAGGCGCGCGACCTCCTCGGGCGTCGGCGCGGGCGGCGGGTCGCCGAGCGTGGCGGGCGGTCTTGCTTGAAGAAGCCAAGAGGACGCAGCCAGAACCAGCAGGACAGTCGCGCAGGCACGGAAAAACGCACTCATGCCCGGAACAATACAGAGTTTGCTCTTTGGCGCAATTTGATTGATGGCGCAGCAGTTCGAGGGACGCTTGCCGGTTTCAGGCCGACTTACCAACGCCCGCATTTGCTTTGCCTCTTCAGCCGGAACGACAAAGATGTTCGCCGCATGAAGCGCGAGACAGAAGCGGTTCTCGCAGTTTGTGGACTGCACATCCGGCGCGGCAAGACGACGATTCTCCGCAGCGTTTCGTGGAGCGTCGAGCGCGGCCAGCACTGGGTCATCCTCGGCGCCAACGGTTCGGGCAAAACGTCGCTGCTCAGCGCGCTGACCGGCTATCTGACTCCGTCCGGCGGCGAAATCGCGGTGCTGGGCCGGCGCTACGGCGAAACCGATTGGCGCGAGCTGCGCAAGCAGATCGGTCTGGTCAGTTCTTCCGTGCGCCAGAGGATGCCCGAATCGGAGCCGGCGCTCGAAACCATCGTCAGCGGCAAACATGCCATGATTGATTTCTGGGGCCGAATCACCCGTGCCGACCGCGCTTTCGCCTCGCGCATCCTCGAACAGATCGAGTGCGAGCATCTTGCGGAACGTCCGTGGGCCGTCCTTTCGCAAGGCGAACGACAGCGCGTGCTTATCGGTCGCGCGCTGATGGCGAATCCGCCGGTGCTGATTCTCGATGACCCGTGCGCCGGGCTGGACCCTGTCGCCCGCGAACATTTCCTCCAGTTCCTCGACAGGAAGCGAAGGGTGTTGCGCTCAGGGCTTCTTTCGGATGCGTTTGAATCGCCCGTGAACTTGCGCGCGGCCAACGGTCGCTACTTGCTCGTGGTCAAGCCGTCGGCGCAGGCGGTGATGTGAAATAAAACGCAGGGATGGTCCAAACTTACGTTCGAGGATAGCCTGTGCGTAGTCCGGCTGGCCCTATTTCTTCTCTTCCTTCTTTTCCTCTTTTTTCGTGTCGTCCTCTTTTTTGGCCACGGCGGTCAGCTCCGTGCCCGTGGAAATCTCCAGGCCTGGCAGCGCCGCTTTCAGATTCTTCACGCCGGCCTCGGTGACTTTGGTCTGCCAGACATAAAGGTGCTTGAGCTTGCGCAGGCCTTTGAGGTGTTCCAGCCCGGAGTCGGTTACCGCGGTGCCGTAGAGGTTCAGGTAATTGAGGTTGGTCAGGCTCTTGAGATGGGCCAGCCCGGCGTCGGTGATGGAGGTGAGTTCGAGGTGCAGTCGCGTCAGATAAGTCAACCCTTCGGCCGTTGCGAGGCCGGCGTCGGTGATCTTTGTGCCCGCCAGATTCAAGTCAGTCAGGCTGGTCACATCCTTCAACGGCGCGATGGCCGCATCAGTGACGCTGGTGCCTTGCGGCCGGAAATTCGCTTCCGTCCAGTGGATGTTCATCGCGATGGGTCGGAGGTCCACGCCGAGCTGCGCGATTTTCGCCGCTGCCTTCGCCTCGTTCGCGCCTGGTTTGAAATCGGGCGGCAGACCCGCCAGCGGGTTCGACGGCTCCGATTGCTTTGCCGCGGCGACTTCGGGCCATTCCGCGCCCTGGTTGATCCACTCGCGGATCAAATCAGTCTGCTCCCTGGTCAGCGGATCGCCTTCGTTCGGCATGATGTCATCGTCGCCCTTTGGCAAAGTGATCCGCCGGTACATCTCGCTTTTCTCCGCCTTGCCCGCGACGATGATGACGCCGTCCTTGCCGCCTTTCAGCGCGGCCTCCTTGGAGTCGAGCCGCAACTTCGCCTTCTGCTTCTCCGGTCCATGGCATTTGACGCAGTTCTGTTCAAGAATCGGGCGAATCTGCCTGGCGAAATCCACCTTGTCTTCGGCGCGGCTCTGGTGGTTCGTGAACCCGACCAGAGCGACAGCAACGGCAATGAGTTTTTTCATAGTGACGCGAGTTTAATCATTCAATCGGACTCCGTAATCTTTTAATTGCGCTTTCTGGCTCCCCTTCGTTGAGTTGCCTTTGACGTAAAGGTTCAGAAACGGCGCGAACCGTTTCTCGTTCTCGAAATCCTTCTTTGCCATCTTCACCAGCGGGGTCAGGTCGCGGATTTTGTTGTTCTCAAGAAACAGGTAAAACAGGTTGGTCAACCCGTCGAGCGACGCGATGTCCGAGATCGTGTTGTGGTTCAGCGAAAGCGTCGTGAGGCTGGCGAGGCCGCCGACGCCCGCGATGCTCGTGAGGTGATTGTTGTCCAGATACAGCGACGCCATCCGTGGCAACTTCACAATCGGCGAGATGTCAGTGATCTGGTTGTTCGACAGATAAAGCGACGCGAGGTTCGTCAAAGCGTGGAGCGGTTTCAGGTCCTTCACCTGATTGTTCGACAGCTCGACGTATTGCAGCGCCATGTCTTCGGCGAGCGGCGCGATGTCCTCGATCTGATTGTCCGCCAGGTTCAGGTATTGCAGCTTGCCCAGACCCTTGAGCGGCGTCAGGTCTTTAATCTTGTTCTTCGACAAATCGAGCGACGCAAGGTTCGCGCATTTTTCAAGGCCGGACAAATCGGCGATCTCCATGCCGACGCCCTGGATGGTGGAAAGATTGACCACGTCCGTTTCGACAATCGGTTTGTCGTTGTCGCGCTTGTCGAAGACGAACTTGCGCACGGCCTTCTCCAGAATTTTATCTTTGAACACGGGCGCTTCTGAAGAGGAATCGGCGGCAAGTGAGCGGGCCGACAACAGCGCGAGAACGAAAATCGCTTGAGTTGAATTCAGCATGGTCCTGTTCATACCCGAAGTTCTGGTCACAAGACTTAAGAACAAAGGAGTTATTGAATAAAAGCGCAAGAAATTTTTCACGCGACAATCAGATGCCCTATTTGCAACGAAATGACCGCTTGACGCAAAAAAATGCAGAATGTCATATTTGCTGTGCAGTTTCGGAGTATAGTTTTGAATCGAAGCTGCATATTTAGCGGGCTCCTGCGGGAGCCCGTAACCTTATTAGGAATCATGAATAGAGTCGCAGTCTTCGTAGATGCCGGTTATCGGCCTTCTGAATCCGGATCAGAGGGAGCAGTTACGGGCGGCGTTCGTCGCAGCTTTGCGGAAGAATAGGCCTTCCCAGCCTCGTTCATGATTTTTGGTTCTTCTATTAAACCCACGCTTAGGTTTTCGTGCGCCGGTTGACGACATTCTCCGCGATGAAATGGGAGATCAAGGGCGGTTGCGCGCCGACATGAAAGGAGCGGGCGTAGTCCTGCACCGCACGGTCGGCGACAGTGACGCGCTCGTGCTGCCGCAGATGCTCGGCCCACGACTCGATAACAAAGTACTCCACGTAGCGTGAGGCATCGGACGTGTCGTTGAGCAAATGCCACTGAATCGCGCCGTCGCGCAGGCAAAACTCCCGCACGGGTTGCATGGCCGCGACGAACTCCTGCGCCCGTGAGGGATCGATCCGGTATTCGATTGTCACCACGACCGGGCCGCGATCCGGCTCGACCTCCCGCGCGATGACCGGTTCCGCCCAGTGCAGCGACGGTTCGAGGTTCCCCGGCTCCACTGCGGCGAGCGGAAAGCGCTTGACAGCGATGAGGCCGAGCAGCAGCCCCGACGCCGCGCCGATCAAGGCAACGGTCAAACCCGCGCGTGTCGCCACAAATCCCCACCAGGCGCTGCCGATGGCCAGTCCGCCTTGGAAGACCAGTTGATACATGCCCAGCGAGCGGGATTTCACCCAGGCGGGCGCCGTCGTCATCGCCGCGACGTTGAAACTGGACATGACCGTCATCCACGCGAGCCCGCCGATGAGCATCGCGCCGCAGAGGAGGAAAAAATTGTTGAGGAACGCCAGCCCGAGCGTCGCCACGCCGAACAACAGGCTCGTGCAGGAAATCATCGCGTCATTAGCCAGCCGGCTGCGCAAGGCCGGCAGAACGCCCGCGCCGATCAGGGCGCCGGCTCCAAGGCAACCGAGTAAAGCTCCGTAACCGGTCGCGCCGTATCCCAGTTCGTTCTTCGAGCGCAGCGGCAGCAACGCCCACAGCGCGGCGCCGCACAGAATGAAAGCGCCGGCGCGGACCAGCACCGCCTGCAGTTCGGGCGCGTGGCGCGCATAACGAAGGCCGGCGCGGATGGCGCCGACGAATCGCTCGGCGGGCAGGGCGTTTTGTTCCCGTGTGTGTTGCCAGCGATAAAGCACCGCCAGGACGCCGACGAAGGAAATCGCATTAAGCACAAACGCGCCGCCGGGACCGGCGGCCGCAATGACCAGACCGCCCAGCGCCGGCCCCACGGCGCGGGCGATGTTGAACCCCACACTGCCGAGCGCCACGGCGCCGGGCAAATCCTCTCTCGGCACCAACTCCGGGATGCACGACTGCCACGCGGGCGCGTTGGTGGCCGCGCCGATACCAAGCGAAAACGTGAGTAACAACAACGTCCATGGCGTCGTCAGATTGAGCAACGTAAGCGCGCCGAGCATCATGGCCATCAGCAGCATCCAGCTTTGCGTGAGGAGCAGCAGGCGCCGGCGGTCCACCACATCGGCCAGCGCCCCGGCGGGCAGCGCGAGGAAGAACACCGGCAAGCTCGTCGCCGTCTGCACGAGCGCGACCATGACCGACGACTGCGACAGCGACGTCATCAACCACGCCGCAGCGACGTTCTGCATCCACGTGCCGACGTTCGAGATGATCGTGACCACCCAAAGCGCGCGGAAAACGGGATGGCGCAGCGGACTCCAGGCTGAGGCAGACATGTCCGGGTAATTCCGGCTGATGAATCAACCTTCGAGTTTTGCGGCCATCGTAATCTTCGCGTTCAACAAGCGCGAGATGGGACAGCTGGCCTTCGCCGTTTGCGCGGCGGCCTCGAATCGGGCGCGGTCTGCGCCTGGAACCTTCGCCACCACGTCCAGATGGATCTCCGTGACGGTCCAGCCTGCTTCGAGCCGCTCCATCGTCAAGGCGGCGGCCGTCGCTATGGAGTCCGGAGTCGGACCGGCTTGGCCCAACTCGGCCGACAGCGCCATCGAAAAGCAACCGGCATGCGCCGCGGCAATCAACTCCTCCGGATTCGTGCCGCGCCCGTTTTCAAAGCGCGTGCTGAATGAATACTGCGTTTCGGCGAGGACACCGCTCTGTGTCGAGAGGGTTCCTTTGCCTTCCTTCAACCCGCCGCGCCAGACCGCTGATGCTGTTCGTTTCATAATTTTGCGATTGATTGTGACCGGCGTGAGGCGCAATGAAAAGAACCATGCGTCACAGCGGCTGAGCGAGACGTTCGATGCTCGAAGTCACTGCCCCGCGTCGCCTGTGTCTTCGTGGTTCCGCCAACTCTTCTGGGCTGCCGAAGACGTTACTTTAGTTGGACTTCCCGAAAACGGCCTTGTCCACCGAGAAACGCCCTCCGCCGGCGAGAAACAAGACAAAGAAACCCGCCAGATAAATGAAAGCAAGTTCGCCGCTGTGTTCGCCGCTGAGCGTCAGTTGGTGCACGAAGAAAAACGCGACGCCGAGATTGATCGCCAGAATGAGCGCAGCCAGGCGCGTAACCAATCCGATGGCCAGCAGCGCCGCGCAGAAAACCTCAGCGAACGCCGCGAGGGCAAGGCTGGCCGAATGACCCAAGCCGATCGGGTCGGGGAAATGAGGCGCCATCTCGGAAAAGCCTTTCAGCTTCGCGAGGCCGTGATTGAGAAAAAGCGTCAGACCGAGCCACAGCCGCAATGCAAACAGGGCAAGGTCCGTCAGCACTGAGTTTTGTTCGGGAGCGAGGATCTTCTTGAGCATGGTATCTCCAGGTTGAGGTTGGCCGCCCTGAGTTGACCGCACCGGTCCCGATCCTGTCAAGGCTTAGTTCGGCTTAGTTCAGGTCGAACAACAGGACTTTCCCTGCCGCGTTTGACTTCGATACAAAGGGGCAGGCAAAGATGCCGGCGCTACGCCGCCTTCGTTCGCGACTCCTCCGGCACGATGTCCAGTTCAATCCTCTCCGTCCGCCGAATTACGCTCAACCGCGACTTCACGCCCACTTTTGCGCCCGTCAGCAGCTTGTGCAGCGCGTCGATGCTGGCCACCGGTTGGCCGTCGAATTCGACCATGATATCCCCTTCCCGCAAGCCGGCGGTCTGCGCCGGGCTGTCCGGTTCGACATACAGCACGAGCAGACCGGTCTCGACAGGCAGGTTGCGGTAGCGGACGACGCGGCGATCAATTTTGGTGTTTTGCCCTCCGACGCCGATGTAGCTGCGACGAATCCGTCCATCCTTGATCAGCCAGCCCGTGACATACTTGGCCGTGTCGATGGCGATGGCGAAACAGATGCCTTGCGCGGGCAGAATCACCATCGTATTCACGCCGATGACTTCGCCACGCGAGTTGACGAGCGGCCCGCCGGAGTTGCCCGGATTTAATGCCGCGTCCGTCTGGATGATGTCGTCCATCAGCCGGCCGGAATTGGAACGGAACGACCGCCCAAGGGCGCTGACCACTCCGGCCGTGACCGTGCATTCGAAACCGTAAGGATTGCCAACGGCGATGGCGAGCTGGCCGACGCGGATGTTCTTCGATTCACCCAGGCGCGCGGCGGTGAGGTTGGGCGCGTAGATGCGGAGGACGGCGAGGTCGGTGTCCGGATCCTCGCCAACCAGTTGAGCGTCGGGCCGGCGGCCATCGCCGAGGACCACTTCGATTCTGTCGGCGCCGTGAACGACGTGGCTGTTGGTCAGAACAAATCCGTCCGCGCTGATGATGAAGCCCGAACCGCTTCCGCCCGCCTCTCGTCGGTATCGGGATGCGTTGGCCTGCTTTCGCACGTCGATTTTCACGACGGAAGGACTGATCCGTTCCGCCGCGCGCACGACCGCTTGCGAATACGCGTCGAGCAATTGCGTGTCGGAAGGCGGTTCACTTTGGGCAGCCGGTTCTCCTCTGATTGATCCTTGGTCTGAAGCAACCGGAAGGGGCGCTGTCCCGATGTCGGAATCAAGTTCTGTGGTGTCCATATAATCATTGGCTGCTTAGCGCAGCCTCTTGATGACATGTAAACCGGGTTGGTAATCTGTCAAATCGGCCGAGCCGCTGCGCGGAAGGAGCACGCAAGAGTTTGTCGGTTGGCCGCACCTAACTGGAAAACCGGTTGTCTTTTCAGCGGCGGCGCGTGTATTTTTCGCGGAGTTGATTTCCAGGATTGGACGCGGCGGTCGGGCGCCGCCCGAAGCAATGAACGACGATATGGAAAGGACCGTTGACACGATGCGTGCGCGCGGCGGTTACGCCTGCGCTCTCAACGAACCTGGTGGGGCGACGAGGAAGTCTTGCAGCGCCGCATTCACGCTGATTGAACTGCTGGTGGTCATTGCCATCATCGCCATCCTCGCCGGATTGCTGTTGCCGGCGATAAGTCGCGCCAAGGAAAAAGGAAAAGCCATCAAATGCCTGAGCAACGCGCGTCAGCTCGGACTCGCGGCGGTGATGTATGTGGACGACTACAAAGGGCTGTTTCCGGTGCGCGCGGACAACAATCGCTGGCCGACGCAGCTTTATCCCTATTACCGAAGCCTGGAAGTCCTGCGCTGCCCTGATGACATCCGCAAGCCGATGCCGCGTCCGCCGCTGAAGACGCCCCCGCCCGACGAAGCGTTTCGCAGTTATATCATCAATGGCTGGAACGACTATTTCCGTGAAGCTCTCGGAGGGCGCTATGACGTGAATTCAACTCCCAACCAGGCCATGCCGCAACTGGCCATCCGTCAACCGGTGGACACCGTCGTGTTGGGGGAAAAGAAAGGCGATTCCGACCATTTCTACATGGATTTGTTCGAGCCCTCCCGCGGCGGGCGAGGCAATGACGTGACGGAGATCGAGCGCGGCCGGCATTCTTCGGCGCCGAACAACCAAAAGAGCGGCGGCTCAAATTACACGATGGCCGACGGCAGCGGGCGGTTCATCAAGTATCGCGGGCTGCTTTATCCCTTGAATCTGTGGGCGGTCACCGATTATTACCGGACCAATTACGCGTTCAGCAATTGAACCTTTAAAGGTGCTTCGCTTTTCAAGCCGGGGAGGTCATAACACGATCAAGAATGTAGCAGCCGACGTCAGGAGGCTCATTTCAAATGCGGAATTTGGAACGCGGAGTGCTGAAATGAAAGTTTGAGCCTCGTTACCTCGGCTGCTACAGAGGGCTTGGTTTTTCGCGACCTATCAGCGGATCCGGCGGTTTTAAGTTGAAGGGTTCGCCTCTGCTTTGGCCCGTTTCTTCAATAGTCTCCATCCAACGAGGAGAAGTAACGCGCCCAGGCTCAGCACAACCAGCATTGGGGCGACAAGCGAAAGAATGGAAGTGATGAGCGAACCGCCCAATTCCGCCGTGGCCAGAATCGGATTGGCCAGGCCGCATGTGCTCGCAGTTGAAGCGCCGCGCGTGACGACGGTTGTTCCCTGGACCAGTCCCGCGATGCCGCCGCCAGCAATGACCGCCAATGTCCATTTCAAGAACGGGCTCATATCCGTGACCAGCGACGCCGTCACCATCGTTCCGGCGATGACCGCCGCCGGCGATGCGATGGTATCGAGCAGATTGTCCAACCAGGGAATGTAATAAGCGGCGACTTCGAGGACGGTGGCAACCGCGAAGGCGATCAACGCCGCGTCCGACCTCATCCATTCAAAACCGGACGACAGGTGCAGATGACCTGTGTGCGCGGCGACGCTGACGACCAGCAACGGTATAAAGACGCGGAAGCCGCACGCGGCGCTTAAACCAATGCCGATCAACAAACTCAGAACGGTTTCCATAACAGAGTCCTTTCAGTCGAACAAATCTGCACCGGGATTAGAACACGGACAACCTTGGAATTGTTGCAACGGTTTTGTTTGACCACTACTCTGGGATGCCGAAGGCCAGGAATCGTGTCCACTTATCGTCGAAAACCAAACCCCGGGGGGCTCAGCAGGAACGAACCGCATTTTGCTGTCACGCTCTGCCGCTTGGCAGCATTGCTGTGGTGGCTTCGGCCAAAGACTTGAGTTACGCCTGTTCCTGGATAGTCTGGGTGAGATTGAACACTTCGACGAAGACCAGAGCGAGCTCGACCGACGACAGCACTCCGCGGCGGGCTGCCTTTGTCACCACACACTGGTCGGTCGTGTTGGCGGCTGGAGGTAAGGACACCGTCCGCGCACGCGACGCCCTGGCGAGGCTCTGCCAGACTTACTGGTATCCGCTCTACGCGTACGTCCGCCAGCGTGGTTACGCGCCGCACGACGCCCAGGACCTCACGCAGGAGTTCTTCGCGCGGTTGCTGGAAAAGAACACCCTCGGCGCCATCACGCGCGAGAAAGGAAAATTCCGTTCGTTTCTCCTCACGACCCTGAATCATTTTCTGGTGGACGAGTGGAACAAGGCTCGCGCGCAGAAGCGCGGCGGCGGACAAGTCGTCTCGCTGGACGCCCGCGACGCGGAAACTCGATTCGCACGCGAACCGGTGGATGCGCTCACTCCCGAAAGACTCTTCGAGCAGAACTGGGCGCTGGCATTGCTCGACTTGGTGTATCGCCAGTTGCAACACGAATATGAAACGGGCGGCAAAGGCGCAATATTCAACGAACTGAAATCCTGCCTGACCGGCGCGCGGAGTTCCGTCCCGTATGCCGTCCTGGCACCGCGCCTGAAGATGTCGGAAAACACCGTGAAAACGAGCGTCCATCGCCTGCGCCGGCGTTACCGCGAGTTGCTGCGCGCGGAAGTCGCGCACACGGTTACCAGCCCGGGCGAGGTCGAAGAAGAGTTGCGTTCCCTGTTCCGCGCACTGGCCACATCATGAGGCGCATTTATTTGGGAACCTTGCGCTCTTTTTCCCGTGGTACTGGGTGAAAGGCAATCATGGACGCAGCCGAAATCTGTCAACACTGCGGCAAGCCGCTCGGGGCGAAAGCCGTGCAGGGTCTTTGCCCCGAATGCTTCATGAAAGTGGGAATAGGCGCCGGCACGGTGGCTGATACGGCCGATGATCCGACGCTCCGGGCCAAAGCGCCGCGGTTCATCCCGCCCGCGCCGGAACAGCTTGCGCCGCGGTTCCCGCAACTGGAAATCCTGGGCCTCATCGGCCAAGGCGGCATGGGCGCGGTGTATAAGGCCCGGCAACAACAACTCGACCGCTTGGTGGCCGTGAAGATTTTACCCGCCGAGACCAGCCAGGACCCAGCGTTCGCCGAGCGGTTCACGCGCGAGGCGCGCGCGCTGGCGCGTTTGAACCATCCGAACATCGTGACCGTTTACGATTTCGGCCAGACCGATGGTTTTTACTACTTCCTGATGGAGTTCATCGATGGCGTGACGCTGCGGCACCTGCTGGCGGACCGCAAGCTGGAGTCGCGCGAGGCGCTGGCCATCGTGCCGCAAGTCTGCGAAGCGCTTCAATATGCGCATGACCAGGGCGTCGTCCATCGCGACATCAAGCCCGAGAACATCCTGATGGATAAATCGGGGCGGGTAAAAATCGCCGACTTCGGCCTGGCCAGGCTCGTCGGAGCAGACTCGACATCGCAGCAGCTCGTGGATCACCGCGCGGACATTTATTCCTTGGGCGTTGTCTTTTACGAAATGCTCACCGGTGAATTGCCGCTGGGCCGCTTCGCCGCGCCGTCGCAGAAAGTTCAGGTGGATGTGCGGCTCGATGAAGTCGTGCTGCGCGCGTTGGAGAAGGAACCCGAGCGCCGTTATCAGAAGGCCAGCGAGGTGAGGACTGACGTTGAGACCATCGCCATGACCTCGGTGAACACACTTGCCATTCACGAAAGGAAAAAGAATATGAATACACGCAATCACAAAACGTTGTGGTTCGGAATTGGCATTGGCCTTGCCTCTCCCGTGCTCGTGGTAGCCGTCTGGCTGGCCGTGGCGCGGGGCGGTGGCGACCCGTCCCAAGCGACTCAGGAAGGCTGGCGACTCTGGCAATCGGGGCGGCCGGCTGAAGCCATTCCGAAGTTCGAGCAAGCCGTCAAACTCGATCCCAAGAATCCGGAGGCCTGGAACGGGCTGGGTTGGGCGAGCTTCAATACCGGCAAAGCGCAAGAGGCCGAGAAAGCTTTCCAAAAAGTTCTTTCGCTGAATCCGGACCATCCGGCCGCGTTGAACGGCCTTGGCCAAATCTACCTGGCGCAAAAAAGATACGGTGAAGCCGAAAAGTTTTTCCTCAAGGCGGGGCCGCGGGCGCCGGCTGCGTGGTACGGATTGGCCAAGCTCTATTTAATCCAGGGGAAATTCGAGCAGGCCGAAAAATGGGCACAGATGATTGTTGACTCTGGCCAGGGGGACGAAGGCGCGCGCGCCATGCTCCAGGCAGCCAAGGGCAAGAAGTTGAGCGACGGACTCCGGCTTATGCTTGAACCGCAATGAAGGCGCTCCCGTTTACTGCCGCTGATATTTCCCCATCAACTCTCCCTCAGCCAGGATGCGCCCATACATCACACGAACCGGATCCTTTTTCGTCGCGCCCGGTTCGAGGGTGATTTCGGCGTCGAGCGCGTAGTGCGGACGACCGGCGGGCGGACAGGGACCGCCATAGCCGATGCGCTTGAAATCGTTGATGCCTTGCTTCGCCCCGTTGGCAAGGGTTTCGGTGCTTGGAATCTTCTCTGGAAGCTCCGCCTCGGTTGGCGGCAGGCCGTAAAGGACCCAGTGGACCCACCTGGCAATAGTGAATTGTTCACCACCGGTTTTTTCTTCCCCGAATCACGCGACTCAACGCGAAAGAGAAAAACCGTTGCGCAAATTCGCGCGCATTGGCGCATAAAGCGGTTGCCAGAATTAGTTTTCCGATCGGCAACGCGGCGGACAGTTCGCGTTACTCTCCTCAATCGGCTAGTCTAAAGCCACCCTGCCCATGAACCCTCGTAGCCGCCGACGTGAGTCGGCGCACTTGTTTGCTTTCGAGGCAAAGGATTAGTTAGCGCCGACTCACGTCGGCGGCTACGGTTCAGGGGTTCAATGCGCGAAGTGTTATTTCGGGGAATTCTCTCCCCTCATCGGATGAAGGGTGAGGGGAGCTTGTGCGCCTTCGACCATCGGTTCCATTTCGGAGATTTTTCTTGGCCTGGATCGCCTCGTCCGCGTCAGACGCGCTTGCCGCCAACAGACCGGCCATTGAGCTGTCCGCGTCTGGCTGCCCCGGCTCAACGCTTTTCCCCGTTTTCGCGGAGGCACCAAAGCGCCTTGTGAGTGCGGATGAAAATGTCGCCGTCGGAAACGGCCAGGGACGCGTTGTCAGTTTCGCCGAGTGAATTGGTAGCGAGCAGTTCGAACTTCGGACTCGCTTTGAGCACGAAGGTGTCGCCGGAATGGTTGATGACGTAAAGCCTGCCGTCCGCCAAAACCATTGAAGACCACGACGAATTGTCCGGGCCTTTGCCACTGAGTCGTTCCTCCCAGACCATTTTGCCGCTTTTCAGTTCATAGCATTCGGCCACGCCCGGATCGTTCAAAATGTAGATGTGACCGTGGTGAATGACGCCGGAGCCGATGCGCTGTTTGGTTTTCGGGTGGTGCCAGAGCCGGCGTGTTTGGGTTACATCGCCGCGGCCGTCTGCTTTCACGGCCAGCGCCATGCCCATGAAACCGCCCATGGCAACGATGGTGCCGTCCGAATAGAGCGGCGAGGTGTAAATCAACGGATTCAATCCGCCGCACGTCCAAAGCTCCTTGCCGGCCTTTGGATCGTACGCTGCTACGCGTTTCGGCCAGGTCATAATCAATTCCTCGCGGCCATTCACTTTGATGACAATCGGCGTGCTCCATGAGCCGACCCAATTTGGTTTCTCGCCCGGTTTTTCCTGGCCGGAATCGCCGCCCGGTTCGTCCACTTGCCAGACCGTCTCGCCGGTTTTTTTGCTGACCGCGATGAGGAATGTCCGTTCGCCGGGACCGAAATTCAGGATGCAGAGGTCGCCGTGGATGATGGGCGAAGCGCCGTTGCCCCAGATGTGTGCCTGTTTGCCGAGATCGCGGTGCCAAAGTTGCTTGCCGTCGAAGTCGTAGCAAGAAAGTCCGGCGGAGGCAAACGAAGCAATCACACGCTCACCGTCGGCCACGGGCGAAGCGGAGCAAAGCGGATTGGTTTCGTGCGTCGATTCCTTCTCGGGGTAAGTGACGCCAGACTGCCAGAGCAATTTGCCGTCAGCGCGATTGAAGCACATGAGTGTGCGCCGGTTCTCGGCGGCTTGGGTGAGGAAGACGCGCTTGCCCCAGACGATCGGCGTCGAGTTTCCACGTTCGGGCAGCGGCACGCGCCAGCGGACATTTTCATTCGTGCCCCAATGAAGCGGCAAATTCTTCTCGGCGGACACGCCAGTTCCTGCCGGTCCGCGCCACTGCGGCCAGTTGTCGGCCAATACCCACAACGGAAGGAAACATGCGGCCACGAGCAGGCGGAGAAGCAAACAACGGGTGAGGAGGAAGGCGTTCGGGGTCGGCTTCATACCCACAGCGTAGCGAGCCGCGACGGTTCTTGAAGCAAATTGTTCAGCAGCTCGGTGTAAGACGGCAGTCTGCGCGAGAGGGCAAGCTCCGACCATCCTGTTTAACCACGAATGAACACGAATGAACACGAATGAAAACAGAGCCGTGATTGGTAAGACACTACCGAAATCTTCGCTTTATTCGGGTTGATTCGTGTTCATTCGTGGTTTTCATCGCATGTCTAACCGGAGCGGTAGCCGAACAAGGTTCGTTGCTTGATGATGTGCGCGACTTGCGGCGGCACCATGATTTCCCAGGCGGAATCGCCCGCCTGGATTTTCGCCAGCACCTCGCGCGAGAAGATCGGCAGGAAGGCCTCGTTATAGTCTCGGATGCTGTGGATGAAGTGATTTTCCAGCAGATGGGAGTAGAGGTGGCGGAGATGCGGCGCGACGCGCAGGTTGCCCGCGGTGATGATGGAGCCGGTCGCCGGGTCCTGGGCCGGATAAACGTAGAGCCGCAAATCATTTTTGAACAGGCGCCCGACCGCTTCGAGAATGCCGCCTTCGAGATCGGTGTAATATTTTTCCTCGAAAATTTCGCGCAGGCTTGGAACGCCCATCGCAATGCCGATCATCTTCTTGGTGTAGCGGGACAGGTAGGATGACAGCCGGAAATAACGGGCATAATTCGAAATGAGGACCGTTTTGCCGAGCGAGCCGAGCAGATCGACACGGTCCAAAAAATCCTTGTGATCGATCACGCCGCCGTCACCGGTGAGGTTGCGCAGCGTCATTTCCATCAGCACAATGATTTCTTCGCCCTGCGCCTGCGGTTCCTGCACGAATTGGGCCTGGGCGCAATTCAGCATGTCGATGGTGACTTTGGTGACGGGCCGGAAACTGCCGCGTTCGACGAGGATCGGCTTTTTGTAGAGCACTTCGGCGGCCTGCACTACTTCGCCGTTTGCGGTGAACATCGCGGAATCCGTCAGTCCCTGCGTGACGAGCTGCAGTGCCATCAAGCGATTGTCGAGGTCCTTGAACGTCGCGCCGGCGAACTTGATCATGTCCACTTCGATCCGGTCGCGCGAGAGATTATCCATTAAACTGGCGATGACGGTCTCTGGATCGGCGTGATAGCAGCAGGCGGCGTAGATGAGGTTGACACCGATGATGCCGAGCGCTTCCTGCTCCTGGACGTTTTCTTTGTCCAGCATCCGCACGTGGATGATGATCTCCGACTGTCCCGCCTTCGGCGCAGTTTGAAACCGGACACCCATCCAGCCGTTCGGTTCGTCGTGCCGCGAATAGCTGCGGGCGGCCACGGTGTTGGCGAAGGCGAAGAACTTTGTCGTGTCACCGCGTTTGGCGGTGAGCCGTTCCAGCAGCAGGGCATATTCGTGATCGAGCATCGACTGCAGACGTTGCCGGCTCACATAGCGTTCGCTCGGTCCGTAAATCGCGTCGCTGACGATCATGTCGTAGGCGGAAATCGTCTTGGCAATGGTGCCCGACGCGCCGCCGACGTGGAAAAACCAGCGGGCCACCTCCTGTCCGGCGCCGATCTCGGCAAACGTGCCGTACTTGTTCGGGTCCAGGTTGATTTGGAGCGCCTTTTGTTCGGTGCCGGGAATCTCGCGTGTCATAGCCGAAGAATTATTCACGAAGTTGTCGTTGAGACGAGCCTGAAAAGAATTGACCCACGTTTACTGCGAAGTCTTGCCCGCTGCCGCCCGTCGCGAGGCGCCCCAGCCGGAGCGATTGATCCATTTCTGTAAAACGGGGACGAACGGGCTGATGCGATCGCCGGCGCAAAGCCCGGTGCGGTACACATCGCTGCCCGAATAATTCCACCAGTTCCAGCCGATGCCGAACCGCTCGAAAAAACCGAGGTAATCGTTGAGCCACGCTTCGCCATCTTCGTCCGGTTGAATCATCGAAACGCCGAATTCCCCGCAATGAATCGGCGCGTGGTTGCGAATTGAAAAGAGAATTGCCTCCAGCCACGGCTCGATCTGCGTGCGCTCGGTGGTGGACTTGTAGCCCGGATAATATTCGTCGTAGGCGTAACCCCAGTGCTTGCCGTAGTGATGAAAACTGTAAAGCACATTGGCGTCTTTCACCGGCTTCAGCCACGCGCACCATTCCGGTTGCGCCCAGCCGTCGGCGGACTCCCAGACGATGAGATGCTTCCTGTCCACCGAACGGATGACCGCGGTCAACTCCGGCATCAGCTCGTTCCAATGATCGGGATTCAGGTAGGCCGGCTCGTTGAAGAAATCGTAGGAGACCGCCCATTCCGGCCTGTCCGCGTAGCGGGCGGCAATTTGTCTCCAAAGCTCAAACACGTTGGTTTTCGTCTCCGGATGCGCGCGCCAGTAACGGGTGCTGTTGCGCACCGCGCCGGCGGTGTCGATTTGCGGCGTGTCCTCGTTGAAGAACCAGCAGAGCATCATTTGCATGCCGGCGCCATTGCATTTGTCCACGAGTTGGTCGAGCCGTTGCCACGTGGCGTCGTTGTCTTCGAGGAGCGGTCCGCCCAGGTATTTCACCAGCGGCAGGTCCCAATCCGCGTGAAACGCAAACGCGTAACGACAATGATCGAACCCCCATCGGCCCATGCGCCGGAACATTTCGTCTTCGCCCGCCCCGCCGCGCGCGTTGAATTCGGGTTTCACTTTGCCGAACAGTTCGCCGACGCCTTTCCTGACTTTGGAACGATCGACCGCTCGCGCGCGGTACTGGACCGTCTCGGAATTTTCGACCACACGATACGGCGCGTGGACCGAGTGAAAGGGCGTTTTTTTCGTGACGCCGATTTGCAGACTCGGAGAACGATATTCCAGACCGTAGCTGAACAGCATCGGTACCGGCGCGACCGTCAGCGGCGACAGGTCGCCGAAGCCGCCGAGATCCAAGTAGTGATATCGGATCGTATGGAGGCGCAGGAGCGGGTCCACCGTCGCGAGATTTCGCTCAATCGCGGTGCACTCGCTGGCGGCCACCGGGTAGCGCCGCAGCGCTCGCGCCCAGTAGCGACAGTCCATTTCGGTCAGACGCGTCCCGGCCAGCGTGGATAAAATCGCCGCGCGAACCGGGCCGCTGTTGAAAGTGATCGTCAGCCCGATCGCGTCCTGGGCATTCGATTTCCACGCGAGCGAAGCAGGCGCTCGCTCCAGCACAATCAAGGCGTCTGCTTCGGCGCCCTGCAATCGAATCCAATTTTCTGACATCGCGGCGCCGTTCAACAACATGCCGCCGTCGGGACTGAGCGGGAGCCGCTGCATTCCTTTCTTCGCGGCGAAGGTGATGTTGGTCGGCGCGGCGAATCCGCGCGCTTCCCAGCCCCACAATTCCAATTTGGGTTCGTCCACCGCCACCATAACCGCGGGTGACATGGCGCCGGCGAGAAAGGTCAGATGGGTGCCGGTGACCGGTGACGGCCAGGCGTATTCCTTGACGAAGGAGAGCGATCCCGGCGTTTCCACCAACCCCGGCGCGTTGCCTTCGACAAACAGCGCGAGTGGCCCACTGATGATGCCGCCGAAGTTGTCGTGGTTGTAAACCTGAATAGCGATGACGTTGGTCTGACCGAACAGGAGCAAGTCGGTCGGCACTTCATGCGTCGGCGGCGGACTTTGTTGGCCTTTGCCAAGCGGCCAGCCATTGACGAAAATCCGCGCCCAATTCTGGATCTGGCCGGTCGCCAGCCGGATTTTTTTTCCCTCCCACTTTGCCGGCAGGAGAACGCCTTTGCGATACCAGGCAAACCCGTTGTACGGCTTGTCGCCGAAACGCATATCGCCCGGACGATAGGGCGCGTCGCCGGGGCTTCGGGGATTGTCCTGCGCCACCCCTTGCCGTTCCCAGGGTTCCGGCGCAACGAGCTTCTTCCAGCTTCCGCTGTCCTGTTTTGCTGTGTGCCAACCGAGCTTTTCGCCCTCGTTGTTCGGGTCGGTGCGGAAATCCCAGCGGCCGGCCAGATCAAGATATGCGGCGGTCGATGGCGCGATCGTAAAGGTCCAGCGGGAGGGATCATTGTTCATCAATTCAGTCGTATTGAGCCACGCAAAGCGGTCGTCAGGAAATTCGTCGGGCGCCTCCGCAAATGACACGTTGGGCAAAGCCAGCCTCGCGCGGGCGCTCGTAAGAATATCGCGAGCCGTAGCGACGTGCTTCTGGACAGCGTCCCAGTCGTTGAAAGTCGCTTCGTAGCGCGCAATCACCATCCGCCGCCACGCTTCATCCAGGTCGTCCTTCACGCTTTGGGCCGCCGGAACGGACAACGCCAGCAGGGCTGCGCAGGCGGTGAAATGCTGGATGCGTCGCTCGGTCTGCTCCACTTCGCGAGCGGCGTTGATCGTCAGTTCCGCGGAAGCGAGCAGGGTTCCTGCCTTCTCCGCGAGCGAGATCGCCTTCGTGAAGCTTCCCTCTTTCTGGGCCGGGATGGCCTGCTCCTTCAAAATCGCCTCGGCGCCGGAGACCGGTTCAGCGGCAAAGCGTTCCGCGCGTCGCCACAAAGTGTCCGGCGAAAAAGTCAAAATCTCTTCCGCCGGCCTGAAGCGGCGCAGCAAAAAAATGGATTGGTCGCGCAAGCGTTGGACACGCGCCAGCGTTTTGCTGATGGCGGCCTTGCCGCGTTCTTCGTCGTTGTAGCGCAACAAAAGTCCATTGTGCGCGAGGTTGAACGCGCCGGAAGACTCGCCCGGCCGATACGGCCTGGCGGCGGGCGGCAATTTCGTGCCCGGCGCGACCGGCACTTTCCAATCGCAGCCCGACGCGAACGGATACCGCCGGCCTTGGTCATCCACCAATTCGCCTTCCGCCACGATGTGAGCCGGCCCGAACTGCAATTTCACGTCACGCGCGCCGCGCACAAACGGCGTCAAGTCCGCGTTGTAAACCAGTCCGCGGTCAACCTCCTTCATTACCACGGCGCCATTGGCGCTCAGTTCGACGCCGTTGTCGCCCCAGACCACGACCCAGCCGCTGGCCGCCGGGTTTTGCATGGTGAACGCTGGCGTGTAATGCTCCACGTCCGCGGCCTTCCAATCGTCCTTCAAATACCATTTATCGTGCGGATGCTCCCACCATTCAGCTTGTGCCTTTGGGCAGGGGAGAAGCGCAATCGCGAAATGCGCGACAAGAACCATTCGCAGGCGGACGGACGCTTTCATTCGGTGTCGGATTGTTTCGCAAAACGTTCCCTCGTGCAACCGAGTCGAAAGGTCCTCCTTCCAATCGAACTGGACAATCTTAAGACTCGCGGACAACGTCTTGAACGCGCAACGCTGAAGATTCAATGTCGTGCGGCTGGCGCCGGACGACGTTGTGGCCAGGATTGAATCTATGCCTTTTATCCAACTCGACAACCAGCCGCTGCGGGAAGTCTTTCCCGGTTTCGAAGTCCATTTCGTGCACTCGACCAACATGACCTTCGCGCATTGGCAAATTAAAGCGGGCGCGCTCCTTCCAAAGCACGCGCATCCCCACGAACAGGTGGTCAACATGATCGATGGCGAATTTGAGCTCACGATCGCCGGGGAAACGCGCCGGCTTGGACCGGCTTCAGTGGCCATCATTCCATCAAACACCCTGCACTCCGGTCGAGCCATCACCGACTGCCGAATTATCGACGTCTTTTACCCGATTCGGGAGGATTATCGGTAGGCGGCTATGAGGACTGAAATCGCGAAGCCGTTCTTGAGAGCGGAGGCAAATAGCTGCGGAGCAGCTTTCGAGGCAAAAGGATTAGCGCCGACTCACGTCGGCGGCTACGAGGGTTCATGGGGAGGGAACACCACCAAAATCCGGACGATTTGCACCCGTGGAGCCGAACGCCAAAAAATCAGTCGTTGACATGAATTTTGGTTCTTGGTTTCATCAGCCTCCCTTTAAGGCAAATTCCTATGTACGCTGTGTTGGAAACGGGTGGAAAACAGTATCGAGTGACCGCTGGCGACACGCTGGAAATCGAACGTCTGGCGGTCGAAGCCGGCCAACCCTTCACTTTCGACCGCGTGTTGCTCGTCAACAACGACGGCAAAGTGACAGTGGGTTCGCCGACAGTCGCGCAGGCCAGCGTGGTGGCGGACGTCGTGGCACACAAGCGCGGCCCGAAGACAATTGCCTTCAAAATGAAACGGCGCAAAGGCTACCACAAAACCATCGGACATCGTCAGGAATTGACGGTCGTCAAAATCAAAGAAATCAAAGCGTGATTTGAGCGCTACTCTCAACTCTCAACTTTCAATCATCAACTTTTTATGGCGCACAAAAAAGGCGGCGGCAGTGTCCGCAACGGACGCGACAGCGTCAGCAAAAGACTCGGCGTAAAACGGTTTGGCGGCGAACTTGTGACGGCGGGCAGCATACTCGTCCGGCAGCGCGGCACGAAGTTTGTTGCCGGCAAAAACGTCGGCACGGGCCGCGACTGGACGTTGTTCGCATTGATCGACGGCAAGGTTTTGTTCGACAAGAACAGCAAGCGGATCAATGTGCTGCCGCCCGCGGCTCCGGCTGGCAATTAGATTTGTCGGAATGAATGTCACGGCGAGGTCACTGGCCTCGCCTTTTTGTTGGTGTATGCGTAGCCGCCGACGTGAGGAGGCGGATTGCCGGAAGGTGAGCGCACGCGAAGATAGCTTTCCCCTCCTCACGACGGGGGCTACGTTGGCTCGATGTTTGTTGACGAAGTCAAAATTTTCGCGCGCGCGGGTCACGGCGGGAAAGGTTGCATCGCCTTCCTCCGTGAAACGTCCCGGCCCAAAGGCGGCCCTGCCGGCGGCAACGGGGGGCGCGGGGGCGACGTGATCTTGCAGGCCGACCACGACTTGAACAACCTCATCGCCCAATATTATCAGCCGCGGCTCATTGCGCAAAACGGCGAAAACGGCGGAGGCAAAGGGATGGACGGCCACGCGGGCAAAGACCTGCTCGTAAAAGTCCCGTGCGGCACGTTGGTCTGGCGATTGGCGTCAAGCAAATCGGTGGAGGTGTCTGACCCGGAGAACGACGAACAATCCACGCCATTGAAACTTTCCACCGGCAAACGGCCCACGCTGCGTTACGCCGGCAGCGAACGGGCCATGGAAATCAATCTCGAAGCGGAAGCGGCCGAATCAACGGCAGTTCATTCACACGAAAAGGGCGGGTTGATTACTGATCTGACCGAACACGGACAGCAATTTGTCCTTAGCAAAGGCGGCCGCGGTGGATTGGGCAACCGAAACTTTGCCACCGCCGCGCGGCAGGCGCCACGCTTCGCGCAGCCGGGCGAACCCGGCGAAGAAGGCGAATTTCTTCTGGAACTGCGCATCATCGCGGACGTCGGCCTGGTCGGCTATCCGAACGCCGGCAAATCGACGTTGCTCACGGCCATTTCCAAAGCGCGACCGAAGATTGCGCCGTATCCGTTTACGACGCTGACACCTCAAATCGGCATCGTGGAATATCCGGATTGGCATCGGCTCACCGTGTGCGACGTGCCGGGCCTCATCGAGGGCGCGCACAAAAACGTCGGCCTCGGCCACTCCTTCCTGCGCCACATTGAACGCTGCAAGATGCTCGTGCTGCTGCTGGACATGGCCGCCACCGACGGCCGGCAGCCGTGGGACGATTATCAGAATCTGCTCAACGAACTCGGCCTTTACGATTCGACGCTGTTCGAAAAACCGCGACTCGTCGTCGCGAACAAAATGGACGAACCGGTGGCCGAAGAGAATCTGAAGAAGTTTAAACGCAAGATTCGCAAAACGCCGGTGCTGCCCATCGCCGCGGCGTTTGACGAAGGCGTCGAGAACTTCAGGAAGCTGATTCGCGAAGCGGTCGTTGAAGCAGTGGACGTGGATTTAGCCGCAAAAGAACACAAAGAACGCAAGCGGTAAATTCTTCACCGCCCTTAGCCCGGACATTTCCACCAAGTCGATGGAACGCCGACGGAGCGCCGCGTGAGGGCGCGCGGCCTACACGTTCCCAAAACCCGCTCCTATAGGCCGGGTCCCCTGATCCGGCGTTGCGTTCTTGCTGGGTAACTGTTCAGGTCAACCGCGAATGGGCACGCGAAAGTAATCCTTGGAACTGCCGCGAAGTCCCCAACCCTGCTTCTGATTCGCGTCTATTAGCGTCCATTAGCGGTTCTCCACCTGAATAGTTACCTTGCCGTTACGTTCTGGAATGCTGTGTTCGGCCAGAATACCGGGCAGGCTTATGGCAGGAAACCTTCCAGACGATTCGTTCAAGGCAAACCGAATTCGTGCAATACGTGTCTGCCTGGCTTCCCGTCGTTCGGTGTCCATTCGCGGCCAATTTCCCGCTTGTTTCCTCTACAGCGTTTG
>QHNT01000128.1 GCA_003218515.1 Verrucomicrobiota bacterium
CGTGTTTTGACTCGCGAGCGGCCAACCACTTGGGGATGCACGCCCTGAGTCAAGCGACCTGAATTCGACCTTGGATTGCTTGGTCGATTGGTGTAATATCCCAGCCGTGAACGAATGCTTGAGGGAGTCGGACTTGTTGGAGGTATCGCGCGGGTCGCTGGCTGCGTTTGAGCGGCGCTTGGCCACGATTCCTGCCGACCTCTGCGCGCCGTTCCATGAAGAGGCACGCCAGCTTGAGGCGGAATTGCTCACGGTGTACCGGGTGGTCGTCCAATGCACCAAGCGCGAGGAGGATTTGGAGCGAGTGAGCAAGTGGTGGGAAACGATGGTTCGCGTGTGCGACGAGTTCGCCGTCCGGCTGGTCAAACTGGCCGAAGCTCATCCGGCTTGCGGCGCGGAACAATACTACGACCGGGTTCTTGAACTGCGCAGCAAATGCCTTCGCCTCCAGAAGATGCACAACTAGGCGTTCCCGCCGAGTGCATCCCTCGAACTTGGCCTGCCCACACGCCGGCGGTTCGGTTTCAGTAGACCGTCTCGTGGTTCACGGTCGGGCCTGCGGGCTGCCGCGTAATTCGGCGACGAAGCGTTCAAACCGCTCCGCCAACTGCTCCCGGCTCGCCGAACCGCGATAAACGAGAAGCCGGTAGCGGAACCGCTGGGTTTGGTTTCTCGCCAGCGTCCAGTCACCGAGAGCAGAAACGTTTGGGTTGATCAGCCCTTGCTCGTCCGCGCGCCAACCGGAGGGATGATTAGGATTGCCAGGATGATCGAAAACCGCGATGCCGAAGGTTTCGCTTCCAAACGGGCGCTCGACGTTGCACCACGCGGCGCGCTGTTGCTCGCATTCGCGGCCGCGCAGCCCGTTCGAGTTCAAGTGGGTCTGGCGCGGGTCGCCTTTGTCCCAGGGCATGCGCACCGCCAGTCCGCCGACGAAGAATTTGCCGAAGGTCACGTCCTGTTCTTTCGCGCGCAGCAAAAGATCGAAGTCGATGACGTATGCGTCGGATGACTCAGGTGCATGAATGGTGAGCGCGTCTTCTTCTTGGAGCACGGCAGCTCCGTCGGGCGCCACAAATTCCACCAATGCGCGCCAGGTCACGCGGTCAAGCTCCTCTTTCAAATCGAGAAGCCGCACGAACCGCTGCCTGCCCTCGTCCTCCTTCCAGTAATTGAATCCGTTGACACGGTGAAAGCCGGTGAAAATACCGTGCTGCCACGGATGGTCTGCGGGACGATCCTCCGTGAGCACCACTCGCCCCGACGCGTCGTGAACCGGATGAAGATACGGACGGGAGTTCGTCTCCATCACGTAAGTCGCGAGCTCGATCCAGTCGGCTTGCCCCGGCAACTGTGCGCGGACGACGAGTCTCCTTTCGCTTGATTCAACTTTGAGCCGGCCAGTGAACTTCCCTTGCTCCTTCGGTTTCGGAATATCCGGCGCGCCGGGAATGAGCTTCGCGCTCGCGTCCGTCGGCGGTTTGTCGAGCGCGAGAAAAGCGAACAGGTCCGCCAGATCCTTTTTGTCCAGCAACGTCTCGATTCCCTCCGGCATCATCGAAAGCTTGCTCGCGCGCGTGTATTTGACCTGGTTGCGCGGCACGGTTTCCTCGCCTTCACCAGGCAGGCGCACCACGATGCGCTGCTCGTTGTCCTCGGCGATCAATCCGGTGAGATTGCGCCCGTCCTTCGTGACGACGGTCGTGACCTCATATCCCGGACCGATAACGAGGCTCGGATCGAACACATTCGATAGCAATTGTTCGAACGACGCGCGGCCGTTCGCCGTGATGTCCGGTCCGACCTTCCCGCCTTCACCATAAATCACGTGGCATTGCGCGCAGAGATTGCGGAAGACGATCTGGCCGCGGTGCGGATCGCCGATGTGCTCGCGGAAAAATACGCCCATTTCAGCCACGACCTTCTCGCGCTCGGGATTCCGTTCCTCGCGAATTTTGCCGAACGTTTTCTCGACCGCCCACAACGCGTCGCGATCGTTGCTCTCCAGGATTTTTCGCAGATGATTCGCATTGAGCACGCCTTTGGGCAGCTTGTTCGCGAGCACGGCATCGAGAAGTTTGCGCGCCCACGGCTCGCGTTGCATGATCAAATCAATCGCCAGCGGCTGCAATTCGGGCGCGAGTTTCGCGTATTCGCCGAGAAGAACGTCCGCAAGTTTCGGATCTTCAATGCGCCCCAGGGCGAGGAAGACATGCTGAATGAATTGCGGCGGGCCGGACGCCAATATTTCCGGCAACACGGCGAGCAACGCCGGATCACGAAAGGCAATGAGCGCATCCAAAATCGGCGTGTCGTTCTGGCGCAAGAGAAGCTCCTGCAGCACCGGGTTCAGTTCTGTCTTGAGTTCGAGAGTGACCGGCTGGCTCAACGCGGCGAGCGTCGACGAAACCGCTGACAAGCATTCCCTGGCGCGCCCGCCGTCCCGGTCGCTAACGAACTTGACGAGCGCCGCGACGGATGCCGCATCGGGTTTGCGCGCGCTCAGGATGCGTTCAACCATCCGCGGCGAGAGAGTTGCCAGCGCGGGCGACAAACGTTCTCTCGACCTGACTGAAGAAACAAACGTCACGCTGTCAGTTTCCAGGAGCGGATGCAGATTGTTCCACGCGATAGAGGGAATGAGTTTGTCCTGGCCACAATGCTCGAGCACCTCGACCAGGACAGACAGCGCATCGAAGCTCTCAATTTTGCGCGAAGCGATGGCGACCTGGAGTTGCACATCCGGCGACGGATCTCTTGCCAACTCGGCGACCTGCTCACGAATTGCCGACGACACCTTGCCGGAATTTCCCGCCGCGCGAACACCCCACGCGTGGCAGGCGGGATCGGAATGCGCGAGCACCTTCAGATGAAACGCGGGTTCAAGTGTTCCGCTGCCGATGAGCGCCCACAACGCGTGCAGCCGCGCTTTGCGCTCGATGGCGGTAGCAGCCGAGGTAACGAGGCTCTGATCATTTTCGGATTTCGGAGTCAACCCCCTCACCCGGCCTTCCGCCTTCGCCGAGACTACGGCGGACAAGTCGGCCACCCTCTCCCCCTCCGAGGGGGAGAGGGATGGGGTGAGGGGCGTGGCGCCGACAACGAGCTTCTCCAGTTTCGCGCGTAGTTCCGGGGAGCGCACGCGCCCTCGCGTGCCGGGTTCGGCGCCCTCGCCGAACCTTCGTCGTCCACCGGGTTCGGTCGGCGAGGCGCCGACCGATGCAGCCGGGGCGGCTGCGCTCCCCAGTCGCTCCGTCAGAATGCGCTGCGCCGTTTCGCGGAAATAAATGTTCCCGCTCGCCAGCCGTGCGATCAGTTGGTCGTCGCTCTCATTCGCAAGATCGATCTTCGGCGCGCGCGGCGTGTGTTGATAACGCAGTCGATAGAGCCGTCCCTTAAGCCGGTCCACACCCTCGGGATCGCGCGCGGCATCCTGCGAGCAATGATAGCGATCATACCAGTCGAGGATGTAAAGACACCCGTCCGGCCCTATCTTCAGCGCTACCGGCATACACCAGGCGTCGTTCGCGGTGAACAGATCGGCTTCGCCCTTCGCCAGGTAAGTCGCCCCGTCGCGTTGCAACCGGTCCACGTTGAGCGCGCCGCCGTGAATGTTGCCAACGACAATGCGCTCGCGGAACCGCGGCGGATACGCGTCGGTGTCGAGAAATGTCAGGCCGCAATAGGCCGTCTTCTGATGGCCGTGGTCCGTGATCGAGCCGATCGGAATCGTGAAAGACGGGAACGCGCCCGCCTGCCGCTGGTACTGGCCGGTCTCGACGAAATGAAAGAGATGATCGTTCGCCCAATGACACGCCTCGACAATCGCGCTGCCCTCGGTGTCCCACGCGAGGCCGTAGGGATTGCTCGTGCCTTCAGAGACAATTTGGAATTCGCGCGTGCGCGGATGCACCCGCCAGAGCGCGCAGTTGAATTTGTACTCCTTGCCGTTGTTCGAGCGAATGCGGCTTTGATTGAACACGCCGTTCAATCCGTAGAGCCATCCGTCCGGTCCCCACGTCAATGAATTCGGCAACTCGTGTGTGTCGGTGCGGCCAAAACCCGTGAGCACCACCTCGCGACTGATCTCCTTGCCGTCCTTCTCGCGCAGGAAGAGCAGGTCCGGCGCGTTGAGCACCCACACGCCGCCGTAGCCAATCGCCACGCCCGTGGGAATGTTCAACCCATCGGCAAAGATCGTAACTTTGTCAGCGCGCCCGTCGGCGTCCGTGTCTTCGAGAACCTTTACTCGATCACGACCGACGCCGGCCGACTTGCGCGGGTACTCGATGCTCTCAGTGATCCAGATGCGCCCGCGATCGTCGAAAGTCATCGCGATGGGATTGACGATGTCCGGTTCACTGGCGACGAGTTCGACGGTGAAGCCTTCCGGCACCGACATTTTGCTGAGGGCTTCCTGTGGCGAGTAAGGCTGGTTCGGCGGCTGGTCCTGGCGCCACGGTGTGACGCCGTCGGACTCCGCGCTGAAAACGTCCGACGCCATCACCAGAGACAACGCAAGGGAGATGTTGCGACAAGTCATTCTCTGAAAAATTCGATGTACGGTGGCGATACCATCAGGGACTGGTGTCCTTCTCGATCCGCGCATGCAGATGAGCGATGGCTTTTTGGTCATGCCCATTGGTTCGCTCGACGCGAACAGGGTACCGGAGTGCAGAGAAGCGGATCAGTCCTTTCATGGAGAGGGACTTTGATCAGGCCAGAAGTTTCTCAATGACCTCGCCCGCCACATCGGTGAGCCGATAACGCCGCCCATTATGGAAGTAAGTCAGTTTTTTGTGATCCATGCCAAGGAGGTGAAGCATGGTCGCGTGAAGGTCGTGGACGCTTACGCGGTCTTTCACAGCTTTGTAGCCGATTTCATCCGTCTCGCCGTAACTCACACCGCCTTTGATGCCCGCGCCCGCCATCCAGGCCATGAAACCGTTCGGGTTGTGGTCGCGTCCGCCATTGCCCTGTGAGACGGGCATGCGGCCAAACTCACCGCCCCAGATCACCAGCGTGCTGTCCCAGAGACCGCGGCGTTTCAGATCGGTGAGCAGGCCGTGAATGGGCACGTCGGTTGAGGCGCAATGGTGCGAGTGATTTCCCTTGAGGTCGGCGTGGGCGTCCCATTCGCCGTCGCTGTAAACCTGGACGAATCGCACGCCGCGTTCGATCAGTCGCCGGGCCATCAGACATTTCGTGCCGATGTTTTTCGACACGTCCTTGTCAATGCCGTAAAGCTCAAGCGTCTCCTTCGATTCATTTGAGAAATCCGTCAGATCGCTCGCCTCCATTTGCATTCGATACGCCAGTTCGAAGCTTTGGATGCGCGCGAGCAAGTCCGGCTCGCCGGCGTGCCCTTTGAGATGGTCGGTGTTGACCTGCTTGAGGAAATCAAGTTGCGCCCGCTGATCGTCGCGCGTCACGTGATCGGGCCGGGTGAGGTTGAGAATGGGCGCGCCCGACGAACGAAACAGCGTGCCTTGATAACTGGTCGGGAGAAAGCCGGCGCTCCAGTTGAGCGGGCCGCCCTTGACGCCCTGGCTGTTGCCGAGCACGACGTAACCGGGAAGATTCCGGCTCTCACTTCCCAACCCGTAAGTAATCCACGCGCCCGCGCTCGGAAAGCCGGGCCGCGCGATGCCCGTGTTGATCTGGTAAAGCGCCGGCACATGATCGTTCGATTCGCTGTAGAGCGATTTGATGAACGCGAAATCGTCCACGTGTTTCGCCACGTTCGGATACTTTTCGCAAACCCACGCGCCGGACTGGCCGTATTGCTTGAAGCTGAAGGGCGACTTCATCAGCGGCCCCGGATTTCCGTTGAACACGTTGATGTCGATGCGCTGCCCGTCGCGCTTGGTGAGTTCCGGTTTGGGATCGAAAAGGTCCACCGAACTCGGTGCGCCTTCCATGAACAGCCAGACGATCGACCTGGCTTTCGCCGGATAATGCGGTGGACGCGGGGACATCGGGTCGAGCGCCCGCGCCGGCTCGATGTCGGCGGCCAGCAGACCATCGCCTTGCAGCAGATCCGCCAACGCGAGCAGGCCGAAGCCCGCCCCGGCCTTTTTCAGGAAGTCGCGGCGGTTCGTGAATGTCTCGTAGCGACCGCAGTGATGGCTCATAATGATCTTTTAAGGGCTTTTGGATTATCTGACAACTGCCTTGCGCTGTCGAGTACGTAGCGGCCAAGGTTCATTCTATTTTCCGGAAAGGAATTCACAGCTTTCCTTACCTCGGCTGTTACAAAGTAGGATTTTGTCTCAATTGGGAGCTTGGCACGAAGTGCACGGAGGCGGCACGCCTTCGAGAAGCGCCGACATGGACGAAGTTTTCAAGCAGGCCAAAGAAAGGTCACCCGCCAATTTCCCGCGCGACATTAAGCAAGCCATCAAATCCGCATGGGTTCATCCTATCACACCGCGCACGTACACGATCACCGGAACAGGTTGGCGGAGGATTGGAGAAGCGCTGCAACGCCTTCAGAATGGCTGATCATGGACGAGGCTATTCTCCGCTATGCTCCACCAGATGAGGTTGTCCGGCTCGCGAAAGAAGCCGGCATGACGACCGGCCAAATCGTCAGGATCGTCAGCGGCTGCCTGCCTTATCGCGGAGCCTTGCAAGTGGCGCGCGCAAACCCACAGATAAAAATTACGACCAAACTGCTGCATGGGTGCAACTCCCAGCGATTTTTCAACCACGGATGACACGGATGAACACCGATAAACGCAGGTTCACTCCGCCCATGGCGTCGCCATGTCCGCGCGCATTGCGGCGATCAGTGATTTTACCAGTGCCGCACAGTCAGCGTTATCCAGAACGGCCGTCGACGCCGCTCCTTGCGATAATACCAACAGGTGGCTGACCAGCGTGCTCATCCGGTCAACCTGCGTAAGAATCTGGTTTTTGGCCGTTTGGCGCATGAGCGGGGTGGACGCGCTTCCGGTCGCTACTTCCGTCGAGTCACCAATGACGGCAAGAGGGACTCTTAACTCCTGAATGATCGACTCGGCGAGGTGCCCGATCAGCGTCAGGAGTTCGACCTGGACCATCTCCCGGAGGCACCGTCGGTCAAGGTCGCGAATCCGCAGGTTGAATTCCTGCAACAGCGCGAAGGTCAGGTCGGGCCAACGGCCCAGAAGTGCCAGCAGATCCTGTTGCGGAACGAGATAGACCTCGGTGTTCTGCTCCGCAGTGGCCGTGGTTGACCGGGGCTGATCAACCAGCGCGGCCACTTCGCCGAAAAAGTCGCCTGGGCCAAGATTGGCCAGCACAAAAGGTCGGTCCTGCCCGACCAGGGTGCTGATTGCGACTTTGCCTTTGACAATGATGTACAGGCCGTCTCCCGTTTGTCCTTCCTCGAAGATGCGATCACCGGCCCTGTAGGTTTTGAATTGGGCGGTCTGCTCCAGAGCCTGCAATTGCGCAGCCAGCAGTCCGGAGAAGAGCTTGCTCTCTTTCAAGGCCCGCACGGCTTCAGATTTATGAACAAATGCGCCTCCAAGTAAAGTGCTCAGATTTGTCCGTAACCGCACTGCCGTGTTGTGAGAGTCAAAACCTGGCTAGCCCATCCATCAACAATCAACTCTCAACCAGCAACCTTATTCTCAACCACGTACGGGCACGAATGAACGCAGATGCCGACGGGTTGACACGAATTCCACGAATTAACGCGAAGGCACTGATGCACGCAGATATTCTCAGAGGGAGAGGTGAGGCGGGCAGTCCCTTGCCCGCCGCGACGCGTTCGATCCAAGCCCGAAAAGCTTGAACTTTAGACCTTAGACTTGAGGCTGAATGTCCTGGGCCCCACCGGAACCATCCCTGCGGCGAGCAGTCGCGGCCTGTCCAGCTTCAGGAGCGGCCCGATCCGCGACCCCGTCACGCGGCTTGTCCCCTGCGCTCAGCAGCATGACTGCATTCGGCAGGTCGGCCTCCGAGCGCACCCAAAAACTGACCCAGGCCGATGGTCCGAACACATGGTGAGGTTGCGCGAGATCGGCAGCGACCATGCTTTCAGCGCATTCGCGCGTGAGGTGGACATCCAGCAAGCCATTCCCGTGCAGGTGCGCAAATTCACACCCGCCCCGCGCGAAGCCAATGCCGCCAAAGCGATGGCGGCATGGCCGGACGCCAGGAAGCTGGCGCGCTCGAACCTCCAGCGCCTCCAGGGCCGCGAATCGGTCGCGGTGAAACAACGCCGTCCCTGCCAGGAGGAGCGCGTCCAGAACCTGCGGCGCGAGCGGCACCCGCGCCAGCCAGCGCAGACGCCGGACGATAAACTCGAATATCACGTTTGGATTTCGGCGAGGCGTTTTATGTGTCGCATCACGCGCAAATGTACGGCGTGAAAAATATCGTGCGTCCACCAGTCGAAATACCACACCGGACGGACGTGCAGGGAATACCACGTGCGGCCGATGAGCGTGGTGGTGCCGTCGCC
Organism: Verrucomicrobiota bacterium; assembly: GCA_003218515.1. Lineage (GTDB taxonomy): Bacteria > Verrucomicrobiota > Verrucomicrobiia > Limisphaerales > AV2 > AV2. Next base: position 8,456 of record QHNT01000128.1, read on the forward strand.
GTTGTCGCGGAGTTCGAATTGCCCGCAGTGCGCGTCCAGGTGACCGAGCAACTCCGGGTCGGCGGGCATCTCCACGATGTCGAAAGTCAGGCGCCGTCCGGGGTCGATTTCTGCCACCAGTTCCTTGAACGCGGCCCCGCCGCTGAACCGGCAGGAGCGATGAGCGCCGGTAAAATTGCCGTCATTGGTGGTTTCCATTGGATAGGGAAGGCCGGCGCGGAAGAGCCAGTAGCTGGGCGGATCAGGGATCGGTTTGAAGGCGAGCACGTGCGGCCACACTCTCGCGGGTGGCGCCGCGATGCGGATTTCGTCGGCGACTACGGACGTGTGCCGCGAGCGCAGCGCAGGTTCGGCAACGATCGCAAGCACGAAGACGGGTGCAAGGCAGAGGTTCGCCCGGTCACGGTTCTTACGAAACCAGACCCGGCCCGTGAGCGCCCCCGCGACCAGGCCGCCATAGAGGATGGGCGAAACGATGACCAGGCAGATGGCGCCTTCGTGAAACACTACCGTCCCGATGATCAGGCCAAGAAACAGGCAGGACATCGAATGCAACAGCACCGCGCCGATGCCGAGCTCAAGCGGTCGCCAAACCCACGCAGCGACAAGCCCAATGCAGAAAGGAACGAATAGCAGGCTCGGCAACCCTACGGCCAGGGCGGATTCTGGTGAGACGGAAAACAGCACGAACTCGAGCGCAAATAGCAGAACCGCCGCGCCGTTCCCGGCGAGCATCCCCACTAGCAGTCGGCCGGCTCTCATTGATCGACAGGAGTTTGATTTTTGGCCCCCGGGCCGCAGACGGGGACATGCTTTTGCATCCGGTTGATTTCGGACGTTATTCGGCGCCGAACCGTCAGTCAAACACCGATTCGCTCACGACCATTCGTCCATTTTCTCCTGCCACCCCCCTCGAGAGCGCCCCTTCATATCGGGTGAAGCGTAGCTGACGGCGCCGGTTTCGACGAGTCAAAACCCGGCACCTTCCATCAACAATCAACCATCGACCCTTTATCAACCACGGATGGCACGAATTGCACGAATGAGCGCTTCGCTTTCCGGATTGCGTTGGCAACGGAAATTAAAGACTCTCAACCTCGATGAGTCGAAAGCGAGAGCGGCGCCATGACGCGAAATGTTAAACCAAGTCCGGGCGACACAACCCCGTCCCTGACCCTGAACGAGGCGCAGTCGCCATACAAAGCCGACGTGTGGCGGAAACTGACTCCGCGGGAGCGATTGCGCCGCAGTTGGCAGATGCGTTCGCGTATCCCCGATCTTCAGGCGGTGCATGATCGCAAACTTTTTCCAAAGCCTTAGCGATCGCGGTGTCGAGTACCTGCTCATCAGCGGCCAGGCCACCGTCCTTTACGGCGCGGCGACGTTCTCGGAAGACATTGACCTCTGGATCAATCCTACATCGGAAAATCGCGACCGATTTTCAGCCGCCCTGAGGAACTGCCGGGCGCGTTTCTACAAGCTCACGCCTCGTCTGACCGTGGAAAATCTCAGTCGCGGACACGGCTTTCACTTCGTCCTGGCGGGCGTAAAGGACTCTGAAGTTTTTCTGGACGTGATGGGCAGCCCGCCGCGCGTGGGTTCGTTCGCCGCTTCACTGGCCACGGCGCGCTGGATGGAAACCGAATGGGGCGCGATTCGCACCATCGGCCTCCAACCGCTCGTCGAGCTGAAGAAAACTCAACGCCTCGAAGACTACCCGATCATCAGCAAGCTGTCGCTTGCCTGGTTCGACCAGCCGGAATGTTCGAAAACACCCGGCGACGTTCGATGGGCGCTGCAAAACATCTTCACCTTGCCGGAGTTGAGAATCTTCTTCGCCGAACACGCGGAGGCGGTTGACTTGTCGGTTGAGAATTTGAACCCGGTAGTGACCGAGCTTGGCCGTCAATTGCGCTCCGGGGAAGACGTGAGGGAATCGGTCGAACGGCAAGTTAACGAATGGATGCAACAACGCATCGCCGACCTGCAACTGGCCGACCGCCGCTATTGGAGGGAGATCATCGCGAAACTGAAGAGGTTGCGCGCGACCGGAAAACTGGCGCCCGAAGGCAGCGAGGTGTAATGACTCCGCGCCTCGGCGCCCCTGCGGTACCTTTCCAGCGGGAATCAAGTCACGCGTTCGGTGCTGCGTCTCACGGGGCGCTGACTATAGTGCACGGCGTGAAAGCCCTGATGCTCGTCTATGACGGACTGCTGCGCACAGCCGTTTTCACGTTCCTGATCTGCGGTTTCACGGGCGTCGCGTTTTCGGAGCAGACCACCGCCAGCTTTGATGGCGACACCAGCCGGCTCGTCCGGCAGGGGGATGAACGCATCGAAATCTCCTTCTCCCGTTCGATGGGTTTGTTCAATGCGCCGGTCAATGTTCGCGTGGACGATCGTTCATTCTCATTCGATGGGTTTTACGTTGAATTCAACGGCGAGCGTGGCGGTTACCTTACCAAATCCGTCAGCGCGGCAATGGAAAAGGATTCCGTCCGGGTCACTCATCTGCTGGAACACCCGCGTCTGCCGTCGCCAATTCGTGTCGTCGTGCGGGTGTGGATGAAAGAAAACGACAAGGCGGCGCGATTCACCATTGCTACGGACAACGGCGAGCGCGTGCATCTCGACCGCCTCGGCATCGGCGATCATCACGGCGCGGGTATCGCGCCGAAGCGGATGTTTGTCACCAAATTGTTCGTGTTCGAACCACCGATCGAACCGTTCAAGTTGAAATACAACTACAATTGTCTCCGGTACTGGTGTTTTACGATGCAGAACGGCGTCACGGAGATGGTTGGCACTGATTCGACGCCGCGCGGCTTCGACTTCGACGATAAAACCGGGACCTATGATGTGCACACCTACTGCGATACCAACATCACCTATACTTTTGTGTTCACCGGCAAAGGACCGCAGGAGGCAATGTCGCACTACCGTTCCACCATTCACACGCCGGCCCCGCCTACGCTGTCGCAATTGCCCGGTCGCGTGACGATCATGACCGGCTACCCGATCCGCGAACGCTACGAGGATTTCCTGGATGAACTGACCGGCCGTGGCGTGCGCCATTTCATCTGGCTCGCCTATGCACCGTGGCCCGGTGACCGCAAGCTCGTGGAGCCGTATGGCGCGCTCTATTCCATATACGACATGTACACGGACCTGTTTCCCGAAGGCCCGCGCAAAGCCGAAGGCTGGACACGGGAATGGGTGCGTTACGAAAGTCCGGGTGTCATGAAGCGCGGTTATTGGAACTCGACCCGCTGCCTGCCGAATCTGTACATCCCGATGGCCAACGGTCTGCGCCGGCAAGGCACGCTCGGCCGCGAACTTGCCAACCGCAACTTCCTCCGCACGCCGATCACCGAGTTGTACAATCTGAAGATCTTCAAACAGAAGGTCCAACCGACGGCGCTGTACCTCGACGTGCACGCGTCATTGCTGCCTGAACATTACTACGATTATCGCGGCAAGCACTACCCGCTCAGCGAGCATCTGGCGCAGGAGCGAAAGTTCTTCGAGTGGGCAAGGAGGTTCCTTGGCAACGTGCCGGTTTACTCGGAAGTGGACTGCGAACCGTTCGCGGGCCTCATGGATGCCGGTATCTTCAGCCCGTGGCCGGTTCCCGAAACGATCGGCCGCAGCGTCGAGCCGCAAAGCCTCAAAGCCGCAGGCTGGGAATATTATCCTTTCCTCGACGTGATCCATCGCGAGCGGTTGCTGAACAGCGGCGCGGGCGTGCCCTTCGCGTTGTCCGACTACAACGCGACGAACATGGGTCTGGCCATCTCTTTTGGCCGTCCGCAAGTTATCTCCGGTTATCCGGGCACCCCGCAAGCCGACGTTGGCGGACGTGTGCAGCTCTATTACCTCTCCAGCGCGTTTCACCGCATGCTCGACCTTTCGCGTATGGAACGCGTGGATTTCGGGCCGGCGGTGTCCGGCGACGGCGACGACATCCATCGCCAGATTGCGACCTATTCGAACGGCGCGCGCATCTGGTCGAATCGCGGCGGCACGGATTGGGGCGTGGGAGGACTCACGCTTCCGCCGAACGGTTATCTCATCAGCGGCCCGGAAAACTTCCGCCAATACCGCGCGCGCGTTCAGGATCAAACTGTCGAGGTCGTGCGCAGCGGTCAATATGACTATTTTTTCGCCGGGAAACCATTCGACTTCGGTCCGGTGAAAATCAGCGGCGCCGTGGCCGTGCGCTCACCGTCCCCAGGAACGCTCATCATTTATGAAGTGTTGAGAGGCGGCGGGATTGAACTGCGCGTCGGTCAGTTGCCCCGCACGGTCGTTGGACAGAAGCTGGGCAAGTCATGGATTTTGCTCACGCGCAATCGCAAGGTGCCGTTGAGATTTCCTGACATCAGACAGGACGGCGATACCATCAGATTCGATCCGCCTGAAATGGCCGCGACCGTCGGCTACGAAATCCATCTTCGGTGAAGCCGCCGAACGATTCGTTATTCGTCAACTCAGCGGATTCGTGCGGCTCATCCACCACAACAGGCCGAGCGCGACGACTCCGAACAGGACGAAGACCGCATTCTTGAAGCGCACCTTCATCGCGGGTGAAGCGAGCGCCAGCACCACTTTCGGCGAGTCAAAACCTGGCACCGTCCATCAACAATCAACCTTCAACTCTCAACTATTTTTCAACCACGGATGGACACGGATGAACACGGATGCCGACGGGTTGACACGAATTCCACGAATTAACGCGAACGCACCGATGCACGCGGATTTTCTCAGGGAGCGCACGCGCCTCGCGTGCAGTGTTCCGCGCCCTCGCGGAACACAGGAGAACTTGCCCGCCGCAACGCGTTCGTTCCTATCTATCTGATTGCTCGGGACGCTGTCTTCTCACTTTTTCGCGGACTCATTGCGATAAGCCTCGATTTCTTCGGCCGAAGCTGCGGCAGGCCAGACAAAGTCTTTCCGTTCCCAGAGATTCCGTAAATTCGTTCTGCCCGTTCGCAATGCGGCGTCACCGCCATCGTCGTTCGCATCCTCGCCAACGGAGTAAAGTACGAAGCTGCCGTCGGGGTTCAGGTGATACTTCATCGGCTGGCCATCCAGGTAATCAACCGGCACGAACTCAACGAACGCCGGGACGAGCGAATCAAGTGAGGCAGGCGG
>QHNT01000457.1 GCA_003218515.1 Verrucomicrobiota bacterium
AGTTGGGGCCATGAACGGTGGTGCGAGACTCCGTCGAGCCCTGGGCTCTCCCAACGACAGAAATTAGGGCTCGACGGAGTCTCGCCCCACCGGGTTTATGCAAGGCCGAGGTGAGGGCGAGTCCCGCTTTCGGCGAATCGTTCCGTAGGTCTGGCCCTTCCGGACTTGGCCTCCGCTACGCCAGCAATTTCTCCACGAGTTCTCCCGAAACGTCCGTGAGCCGAAAATCGCGGCCCTGGAAGCGGTAGGTCAGTTTCGTGTGGTCGAATCCGAGCAGGTGCAGAATGGTCGCGTGCAGATCGTGGACGTGAACTTTGTCAGTCGTCGCGTTGAATCCGAACTCGTCCGATTCTCCGATCGTGACGCCGCGTTTCACGCCACCGCCGGCCAGCCACATGGTGAAGCAATTCGGATGATGATCCCGTCCGTCATCGCCGCCGCCCTGGACCATTGGTGTGCGGCCAAATTCACCGCCCCAGATGACCAGCGTGTCCTCGAGCATGCCGCGTTGTTTGAGGTCTTTAATGAGTGCGGCGCAGGGCTTGTCGGTGACTTCGCAGTTTTTGGCGATGTCCTTTTTCAGATTCCCGTGCTGGTCCCACGCTTCGTGGAAAATTTCCACGAACCGGACGCCGCGCTCGACGAGCCGGCGGGCGAGCAGGCAGGCATTGGCAAACGAACCTTTGCCCGGTTCGGCGCCGTACATCTCGAGCGTCTGTTTCGATTCTCTGGAAATGTCCATCAGCTCCGGCGCGGTAAGCTGCATGCGATGGGCCAGCTCGAACGAGTTGATGCGCGTGGCGATTTCGGGATCGCCGACGACGTCGAGATGTTTTTGATTGAGCCGTTTGATGGTGTCGAGTGAGTCGCGTTGAATCTGTTGGTCCACGCCTTTTGGATTCGAGAGGTAGAGGACCGGATCGCCGATGCTGCGGAAGAGGACGCCCTGATAAACCGAGGGGAGAAAGCCGGCGCCCCAGTTGGACGACCCGCCGCTTGGGCCTTTGGCGCCGGTGCTGAAGACGACAAAGGCCGGCAAGTCCTGCGATTCGGCGCCCAAACCGTAAGTTGCCCAGGCGCCGACACTCGGCCGGCCAAACTGCTGTGTGCCGGTGTTCATGAGAATCTGGCCGGGCGCGTGATTGAACGCGTCGGTGTACATCGACTTGACGATGGCGATGTCGTCCACTACCCCGGCTAGATGCGGCAGAAGCTCGGAGAGTTCAGCTCCGCTCTGGCCGTGTTTGGCGAACTTGAACTTGGGTCCGAGCAACGCGGCGTTCGGATTGATGAACGCGGCCCGGTAGCCTTTGACGAGCTCTTCGGGCGGCGGTTTGCCGTTCCATTTCTCCAACGCCGGTTTGTAATCGAACAATTCGAGGTGGCTCGGCGCGCCGGCCATGAAGAGGTAAATGACGCGCTTGGCCCTGGCGGTGAACTGCGGCTGCTTCGGCGCGAGTGGACTCGCGAGCGCCGCGGGCGCGGCCCAGCCGTTCTCACGAAAGAGCGTGCCGAGCGCGATGGCGCCGAGACCGACGCCGCATTGCTGGAAGAACCACCGGCGCGTGATGAGTTTGGGGTCCTGGCCAAGATAGAGATGCGATTGGCAGTTCATATTTTCACAATGACGAATGACGAATGACGAATGACAAAATCCGAAAGAATGCCGAAGCAGAAAGTCCCAAATAACGAGGAGTGGCGCATGTTGTTCATGGAATTATTTTCGCCAGATGCTGCTGAAAATCAAATGGAGTTCTTTGGCCTCCTGCCAGAGAGCGCGGGCTTCGGCCGATCCCATCCAAAACGCCTCTTCCGCCGAGTCAACCGTTTCTCCAGCCGCGCGTTTCCCGTAATTCGGGATTCGAGCTTCTTTCGTCATTTTGTCATTCGGATTTCGTCATTCTTTGGTAATGGTTTCATCCAGATTCAACAACACCCGCGACACCACCGTGTAGGCCGCGAGTTGCGTCGGCGTCGCGCCCGAAGGCAGCTCGACGGGTTTTTCATTTTTGCCCGTGGCGAGTTCGAGCGGATTCACCCAGCCTTGCGCGATGCGCTGCTTTTCCTTGTCCAACAAGGCGAGCAATTCTTTACGCTCGTCAGCGTTCGGCGGACGGCTCAAAGCGCGGCGAAAAGCGTAGTTGACGCGGTCGGCGTCGGTCTTGCCGCCTTCAACGAGCATCTTGTGCGCGAGCGCCTGGGCGCACTCGACAAACTCGGTTTCGTTCAACGAGATGAGCGCTTGCAGCGGCGTGTTCGAGCGTTGGCGCCGGACGCACGAGAAATCGCCGTTCGGCGCGTCGAACGTTTGCAGCATCGGATACGGCACCGAGCGGAACTTGAAGATGTAAAGGCTGCGACGGTAACGCTCCGGGCCGGTCTCCTCTTTCCACACTTTCGGGCCATAGCTGGCGGGCGGTTGGAAGAGGAATTCCGGGGCGGGCGGATAAATGCTGCGACCGCCCATTTCCGGATTGAGGAGGCCGCTGGCGGACAGCGCGATGTCACGCACGATTTCGCCCTCGACGCGGAACCTCGCACCGCGCGCGAGCAGACGGTTGTAAGGGTCTTTCGAGTAAAGATCGGGCGTCACACGCGACGACTGCCGGTACGTCGCCGATTTAGCGATTAAACGATGCAACGATTTAACGCTCCATCCCGAATCCATGAACTCGCAGGCGAGCCAGTCGAGCAGTTCGGGATGCGACGGTTTTTCGCAGCGCGTCCCGAAGTCTTCCGGCGTATCCGCGAGGCCGAGGCCGAAGTAAGCCTGCCAGACGCGATTCACGAACGCGCGGGCCGTGGTAGGCGATTTGCGGTCCACCAGCCATTTGGCGAACGTGAGCCGCGATCCATCCGCGTTTGGCGGCAGCGGATGGAGGAATGACGGCACGCCGAAGGTCACTTCCTGGCCGGGCTTGAGCCAATCGCCCCGGCGCAACATGTGAGTGGTTCGCAGCTCATCGATGGGGCCCTTTCCCTGGCGCGTCATGAGCCTCAAGGTGGGCGTGCCTTCGGGCCATTGTCTCCACAACGCCTCGATCTTGTCGTTGACCTCCTTAAACTCCGGCACCGTTGTGCGCCAATATCTGAACAGGGCGGCGATTTGTGCGGGCGTCCGTTGTTCGCGTGGAACCTTGAAGACTTCGCGG
>QHNT01000458.1 GCA_003218515.1 Verrucomicrobiota bacterium
CCCTGTCGTTCGCGTCCACCGACTGTTGCCGTTCGGCATGAAAGCGTAAATGGTCGCGTTTGGCCCGCCCACGTAAATCGTCTCGTCCGCTGCGAGCGCCGGTGAATCATCCAGACCGCTTGTTGCCTTTGCCCAGGCGTTGGAGCCGCTCGGCATGACGGCGTGCAGTCTGCCGTCCCGCGAACCGAAATAGATTTGATCGCTGACTCCGACCGAAGGACTGCAAACCACGGGTGCGGTCGTCGCAAAAAACCACTTGTTTGACCCACCGGCATCGAGCGCATAGAGCTTTCCATCAACCGACCCAACATAGATGGTGCCGTCCCGACCCAACGCGGGCGGCGCGCTGATTCCACGACCGGTTGCAAACTCCCACAACTTTTCCGGTCTGCTCGCGAACACAGTGAGGCTCACAGGCGGGCTGTCCACGAAACCGAGCGTATTGCTGACGCGGACACTGTAAGTGCCCGCGTCTGTGAACTGGACGTTCGTGATGGATAGTGTGGCGTTAGTCTGCGCCGGAAGTGGAACCTCGTGGAAAAACCACTTGTAAGTCATGTCCACAGCGCCAGCGGCCCTTGTCGTAAACGCCGCAGCATCTCCCACTGCCGCGTATTGGTTTTGCGGGCCATACGTAAGGGTGGGCGGCACCGCCCCGGCGAACACGGCAACATTGTCCAAGCCCCAATTCTCGTCGGTGATCTCCTGCAATCCTGCACCCGTGAAGTTGAGGATAAGCGAAGATTCCGCATGAGGAAAACTGAATGCCAAATGATACACCGCGTCAACCGGACACCCGTTCCAGGTGTAACCCAAGGTATTGTTCTCAACCGCGCCCGTTCGTCCGTCGTGCAGGCCGGAACCAACATCGTCCGGGTACGACTGCGCGGAGTTCTTGTTGATGGAAAAGGTATTCAGGAAACTCGCCCGCACCATCGTTGGGCCGCCTCCCACGCTCAGTCATGCCACCGGTGTTGAACGTTGGTCTACCCGTGCTGTGGCCAAACAATGTCAGGCGCCGGTTGCATCGGTCGGCATGATCTCAAGCGTCAGGCAATAGTCTCGATAGCCCATCGCCCGCCAAAACGCCAAAGCCCCTTCATTCTGGACGAGCACGTCCACGGTCAATCTCTTGGTCTTTGGCCATATCTCCGAACGCAGAATGTGCTGGGCGCGTCGGCCAATGCCTCGCCTGCGACGATGACGAACGACGAAGAGTTGGCGAAGATAAATCTCTTCCGGCTGCTCGCGGTAAAGTGCGTAGGCCACAACCTCGCTTGCATCCTCGAAAACGATGGCCACATACTCCTTTTCCAGCCAATCCTTCATGCGTTGTTCCAACTCAGGGACGGTCATGCGGTTGCGATGGCCCTCGTCACCGATCAATTGATGGTTGAGTTTCGCCAGTAGCGGGCAATCCTCTGCTGTTGCGCGACGATGAGTCATAGGGTGTTAGTCCAACTTCCGGCGCGAGGTCAACCTCACACCTCGATCACCGGTGTTTGCAATTTCTCGCTCGTGCTTGCTTCGAGGTCGTTCAAAGAAATCTGGCGGTGCTGCGGTGTTAGGCGAGTCGTCATTCAGGTAATTGAGCGAAGCGGGTGAGTCTGCGTACAGCTCAACGTAGCCGCACTCCTGACAAACCCATGCCGATACTGTGCTCGTCTGCCTCTGCTTGAAGATAACCGCGTCGGGCTTACGGAAGGTCGCCACGCTCAATTCATATTTCGCATTTGCATCACCCCGATCAAGTGCCTGGGCGTCAGCAATGATCTCCATTGACCCGCACTTTGGGCATCGGCCGCTTCGTTTCATTGGCGCTTGAGAACTCGCTCTGTTATCTCGGCTACCCGGTTGCCTTTCGAGCCTGGGACATCCCACCCCAGCTGACCATTCCTGAATGACTCGGCTCGCCGGGTGAAATCCAAACGTCGCCGACGCAAGCGGCGACGGCGAATCCCGTGAGCAGACCGAGCCAATCAGTCGGATATATCACTCGCACCAAACTCGCCGCCACGCAGTCTGTCAATGCAGTAACGAACGCTTTGTCGGCGACACAAGTAGGAAATCTCCCGCTTGTCGCGCCCAGTGAGGCTGCCGGGCGTGGCTGTTGGGTTTTCCGGCAGCATAAAGCGCCACGAGATAATCAGGGCCAGCGCGACAGCCCTCCGCTCCTAAATCCACGCCGTCCCGCGTCCAAATGTTCTCCTACGCTCGCTCAACGCAAGAGATAGCCCACCTTCCGAAATTCCTGTGCTGACGCTTGACACCGCAACCTGTCAGGGCAAGACTGCTCCATCAACACCGATGAGAACCAATCCTCTCTGAATCGCGCTGCGTCAAAAAGGAAATTTCCATCGCTTTCAAAAAAGGGAATTCCGATCATATGCCGCCGCCGACGGTCGGAGCGATGATAACAACCCATATTACTTCCACGAGCTCGCGGCGTTGACCGAGGTTTGGGCGGATGCCCTCGTGCCGAGAAGTGGTTTGAACCGGACTGACCAGCGACGATCAATCCTTGGAATTATGAAGACCCGATGGTCAACCCTCGTTCGATTGCTTTCCTTGCTTTGCTTGGCCGTTTGGGCGGCGGTGCCACGGGCCTCTGCCCAGACTTCGGCGGGACTCGACCTGCAACTGTATCCGGGGCTCACCATCACGGGGGCGGTTGGCACTGTTTACTCGATTGAATTCGTCACGGACGTTTCCCGAACGAACGCTTGGCGCTGTCTGGAGTTTGTCCGACTACCGGCCACGAATTATTTGTGGTTCGATCGGAGTGCCCCCGTCACGGGCCGGCGATTTTACCGGGCGGTAGCCGACGTGCGAACGAACATGATATTTATTCCGCCCGGCAGCTTCAAGATGGGCAGCCCGACAAACGAAGTGGATCGCCTCGACGACGAAGGTCCGCAGACGGTGGTGACGCTGACCAAGGGCTTTTACATGGCCAAATACAAGGTGACCCAAACGGATTATCAGTGGGTGACTGGCAGCACCCCGAGTGTCTTCACCGGCGACTTCAGCCGGCCGGTGGAGACGGTGAGTTGGGAAGATGCCACGAATTACTGTGCCCTGCTCACGCAACGGGAACGGGCTGCGAGGCTGATCAGGACCAACAGCGTCTATCGACTGCCGACC
>QHNT01000129.1 GCA_003218515.1 Verrucomicrobiota bacterium
CACAAAGCCGGCGCAGCAACGGGAGAAGTGCGGGCGGCGGAATGTTGATGCCGCCGCGGACTTGAATCGCTTCAACCAGGATGGCGCCGATTTGTTCCCGGCGAAAGAGGCGTTGGATACAATCCTCAACGCGCTCCCGTGTAGGACAGGCGTCCCGCCTGTCTTCCTGGATTTCTTTCAAAGGATCGTCGGATGTCTTTTGAGTCAAGCGGGACGCTTGTCCTGCTTCTGGAAACGGGACGAAATGCGCGAACTGACCAAGCTGCGAACGGAACGGGCCGCGAAAGTGTTCGCGATGCGTCGCGTTGAGCGCCCCATAGCCAAGACCATGATAAGCGCCCTCGAACGCGATAACGCCGCGTTTGCCCGAGGCCAGCGTGGCGGTCTTGAGCGCGGCTTCGACTGCTTCAAAGCCGGAGTTGCAGAAGATGGTTTTCCCGGTAGCCGCCGACGTGAGGAGGCGGACCGATCCTTTGCGTCCTGGATTCCGCCTCCTCACGTCGGCGGCTACCGTCCAGCGCTCGAATGTGATCCGGCTCAGTTCCCGCGCCAGCTCCGCTTTCAGGGCGTGCGGATGCACGTCGCCCATCGCGTGCAACAGTTTGTTCATCTGGCGCTGCCCGGCCTTTACCACGCGTGGATTCGCATGGCCGGCCGCCGCGACGCCAAAGGCCGCTGTCAAATCGAGATACTTTTTACCTTCGGCATCCCAGACATGCGCGTCGCGCGCCCTGTCCCACACCATCGGCCAGGAACCGTCCGGTTCGATGAACGTGACGTTGCGCGATTCGTAAAGGCGCAGGAGATCGAGAACGTGCTGAGTCCTTGTTTTCAATCCGGAGGCTGCAGAAACACCAAGTCCCAAACACCAAACACCAAAGAAACACCAAATCCCAAACACCAAAGTTCCGTCCGCCGCGTCGTTGCGCGGTTGGTGTTTAGCGCTTGAGGCTTTTCTGGTGTTTGGTGTTTGGTGTTTGGTGTTTTCATTCACACCCGCCGCTGGTCCGGCGGCCAGACGAACTTGTGCATTTGAAGCTGGAACCGGACCGGCAAGGCGTCGGCGATGATTTTCTCGACGAGTTCCTGCCGTGAAATGAGCGTTTGGCCGGCCGGAACTTTCTTCAACGACTTGTCCTGTTGGTGCGGCTGCAACGGTGTGACCCACGAGAAGAGAATCGGACAAATCGAGGCAAGCTCGTGATTGGCGACCTGTTCCCGGGACCATTCGTAATCTTCCTGCGTGCCGATGACGAATTTCACTTCGTCGGTGTTTTTCAGATGCGCCAGGTTTTCCCAGCGATTGCGAGCCGCCTCACCGCTGCTCGGACATTTCAAGTCCATGACGCGGCGCACGCGCGGGTCCACTGCCGCAATGTCGAGCGCGCCGCTGGTCTCGAGCAGCACCGTGAAATCGTCGTCGCAAAGCGCTTTCATCAGTGGCAACGAATTGGGTTGCAGCAGCGGCTCGCCGCCGGTCAGTTCGACGAGTGGCAATCGGTAGTAGCCGACGTGAGGAGGCGCTGATGCATTTCGGATTTCGGATTTCGGATTTCGGATTTGGAAGGGGGCCGCCAGCCGTTGGACCTGGTCGCGCACCTCGCCTAGGGACAGCTTCCTTCCCTCGGCGAACGCGTAAGCGGTGTCGCAATAGGAACAGCGCAGATTGCACGCGGTCAGCCGCACAAAAACGCATGGCAACCCGGCGAAAGTGCTTTCGCCTTGGATGCTCAAATAGATTTCGTTGATGACAAGCGTGTCGCTCACGCGCGTAATTTCGTTGAATCGTTGAATCGTTACAACGTTGAAACGTGACCATCCACCGGGAGTCAGGTTAAGGATCTAACGATTTAACGTTTTAACGATTTAACGAGTCACGCTACTCTTAGGCCATGGACATCTACGACCATCCGACCTTCCGCATGGCGTGCCAACAGTTCGATCTGGTCGCCGATTTTCTTCAGATTCCGGAAACCGAACGCGCCCGGCTGAAGTTTCCCAAGCGTTCCATGACCGTCGCCCTGCCGATCAGACGCGACGACGGCAGTGTCGAAGTCTTTGCCGGCTACCGTGTGCAGCATCACTTGACGCTCGGTCCGACCAAGGGCGGCTTGCGCTATCACCCGGACGTGACGCTCGGCGAAGTCGCGGCGCTGGCCATGTGGATGAGCTGGAAATGCGCGCTGACAGGTTTGCCCTACGGCGGCGCGAAGGGCGGCATTGCTTGCGATCCGCACAAACTGTCCGTGCACGAACTCGAACGGCTCACGCGCCGTTACACGCAGGAAATGATCCCGTTCATCGGGCCGCAGGTGGACATCATGGCGCCGGACGTGGGCACGAACGAACAGGTCATGGCCTGGATGATGGACAGCTACTCGATGCACATGGGCCACACCGTGCCGAGCATCGTCACCGGCAAGCCCGTTGGCCTGGGCGGCTCAGTCGGGCGGCGCGAGGCGACCGGACGCGGCGTCGGCTACCTGATTAATCGGACGATGGATGTGCTCGGCCGCGACGCGAACCAGGCGACGGCGGTCGTGCAGGGTTACGGCAACGTCGGCTCTGTCGCGGCGTTTTCATTGGCGAAATATGGAGTGAGAATCGTCGCGGTCAGCGATGTCAACGGAGGCATTTACAATCCGAAGGGGCTCGACCTGTGGAAACTGGAAAAGTACAACGCGCAACGCCAGACCGTGGTCGGCTTCCCGGAAGCGGACGCGGTTACCAACGATCAACTCCTGGTGACGCCTTGCGACATTCTCGTGCCCGCGGCGTTGGAACGGCAAATCACCAAAGCCAACGCCGGCCAAATCCAGTGTCGCATTCTCGCCGAAGCGGCCAACGGCCCGACCACGCCCGAAGCCGACGTGATTCTGGAACAACGCGGCGACATTTTTGTGATTCCCGACATTCTCTGCAATGCGGGCGGCGTAATCGTTTCCTACTTCGAATGGGTGCAGGATTTGCAGAGCTTCTTCTGGACGGAGTCCGAAGTGGTGGACAAACTGTTCCGCATTCTGGAAGGCGCGTTCACGCAGACGCTCAACCTGAGCCGCAAACAGAAAATTTCGATGCGCCTGGCGGCGTTGAGCCATGGTGTGCGACGCGTGCAGGAGGCGAAAAAAACACGCGGGTTATTTCCATAAGCTAATACTACTTGATCAGGTAATAGAATTTCGTGCCGGTTGGGTTGTTGATTGTGTAGGAGTTTCCGGTAACGCCCTGAACATCGGCATAAGTTCCCTTCACGGTATCCGAAGACACCAACCGGAACCCGGTTGCGTTCGGCCAGGAGAGAGTGATCGTTGCGCCCGAACGCGCGATGGCCACCGGTGGCCGCGTGATGGTCACGTCGTTGAAATCCCAGTAAGCTAGCGGTTTCGCGCTGGCGGGCAGAGCGGAAGGCAGCGTTCCGGAGGCCAGTTGTTGGACCTGGGCTTGCGTCAAGGCGGTTCCAAACACGGCGAAGTCGTCGATCAAACCGTGCATGTTGTTGACAACCCCGGCATCGGGACCGCCACCCTCGGCGCCCAGCCAGATGCGGGTAAAGTCCGTGGGAAGCGGGTCGGAGTTGGCGGAGGGGGGCCCCTCCAGGAAAAGTTGCCCATCGATCCAGATTTGCTTGGTCCCGACATTCTTGATGAAGGCCCAGTGATGCCAAAGATTCGTCCACCAGGCGTCGCCCGTGTAGGCAGGGAAGTTGGTGATGGTGTCGCTAATGCGACTGGTATCGGGAGCGTTACCAGCGGTATCAAAATAAACAACGTTGTCGCTCCACGGCGTATGGGCCTGGAAACCGCGCTCACCGGCCTGACTCGAGGGAGAGTCAGCCCAGAACGCCGAGCTGTCGGAGTTGTCGTGCTTTTTGATCCAAAGGGAGAACGTCATGACATCATTTGCCGCCGTCGCGTTGACGAAGCTGGCGTCCGGGATCAGGACCGATCGTGCCGCGCTTCCCGAGCCAAAGTCGATGGCGTAGTCGCCGGCTTGCGCAGTGTGCCCGCCCCTGTCAGGCGTGAAGGCGGCGGTGCCGAAGACACGGGCAAGGTAACTGTGGAGTTTGTCGAGAGTCACCGGTGGAACAGAAAAGCTCCATTGCTCGGTTCGCGTCGTTCCGCCATGGGTGAAGGTCACCTGGGCAGTGTGGGTGCCGGCCGCCATAGCTGTGGCAGGCTGATGTTTCAGGGTCACAATATTGCCTGCGCGGGTAGCCGTGGTGGCAACGGGGTTGCCATCGAGGGAAATTTGCGCCGTGGCCGTATTCACTGTCGTGGCGCCTTCCGTAATCGCCGCCTGGATCGGATCGGTCCCTTGAACCTTGCTTGCATTAGCCGCGGGTGAGACGGCGGTAATAACGGTGAGAGCGGCGGTCGTGGCTGCGCGATAGGCTTTCCACCCTCCATTGGCGACATCGTTGAGCAGAACTTTTGTGCCGTCCGACTTCACCAATTTCCATTCGATGCTTCCACCGCCGACGCCCTGCTCCCACACGGTTCGGAAAGGATAAATGCCTGCCTCCAGCGCATAGATGGTGCAGGCAGTATCCGTGGGTGCACGTCCACCCTGGAATTCACCCGCCAATTTGGCCTGAAATACATCGTTGTCGCCGCTTCCAGTGGTCGTGCGGAAGCCGTCATCGCTGTTCACGATCAAAGTGTACTTGCCGGCGGGCACTTCGAGATAGGTGGTGATTTCCGCCGCGATGCCATCGGTCGGACCGGCGGGGCTGAGTCCTGGAATGCCGGGCATTTGGTCGTCCGGAGTAAAGTCGCCGTCGCCGAGGCCCGAAGAATCAATGTTGAGGTTCAGGACGGCTGGGATTTCGAACGTGATTGGAAGCTGGTTGTTTGCTCCGGGAGTGCCGGCCGCCAGAGCAACACCCTGCGCGTTCGGATCCGCAAAGTTCTGGCCCAGAAGCCCTGCCAGTTGATTCAGAGGACGGTCAGTGCTGTCGGTCGTGAGGAGATTATTTTGGTGAACTTTCCAAATAAAACCCGGTTTGCTGGTGTCGGCTGTCACCTTGTCGGCTGCGGTCAACAGGGCGTATCTTGGCGTGGTGAAGTTTCCTGAGTCAGTGACGGAGTTGCCCTGAGTATCCTTCACGTCGATTGAGTAGGTGTGGGCAGTGTTGGGAAGAAATGGTGTCGCGGGTACGTACGCGAAGTCGGTCGCGCCTACTTTGGGGCTGGCAGTAAGCGGGACCGTCTGGCTATCGATAATCAGTTTGGCGCTGGCGGGCGCCACAATCGATGCCCCCTTGTCGTTGGCTCGGAAGGAGAAAGCATCAATGGCGGGATTGATCGCCGACAAGAAGATGCGATCAACAGTTGGGAAGTTCGCGCCCAGCGTCACCAGCGCCGTTTCCTCGGGCGTTTTGCCAAAAACGATGGAGTGCGCGCCCAATCCACCCCAGCCCCCTTGACCGGGGGCAAGTTCATCGCCGTCGTTAATCGCCATCCCGAGTCCGAACTTCGTTCCGGCTTGCAACGGCGCCGTGAGGCCGAGAGAAGCGGCCGGCAGCCTTATTTCGTAAATGGTTTTTTTCGTGGTGCTGTTGCGGGTGACGACAGCTTCAGTTGGACAGCCACACGCCGGGTCTCCGCCTGGACTTGGACCTCGGTTGTTGGGGAGATCCTGGTGCTCGACAATAACGGCTCCCAGAGCCCCTTCGACGCCGCCCAGTGCGTAGTTGTAAAGCGCCACAATATTGGTCCGTGGCGCGTCTGCGATCATAAGCTGGACCGAATCGCCGTTCCAGGCGCTATTGGCGGAGTTCTCATGGTAGTCGTCCGTGACGACGAAACCGAAGTACACATTATCGATGTCCCAGACGATCTGAACCGCCGAGGTTTGATCGTCCGGCCCGGTCCAGTCAGGGGTGTTAGGGATACACTGGGGACATAGTTCAAATAAGACTAACGTCCCGTTTGTGCTGGAACCTTTGGGAATCGCGAATTTGGGGTCCGCGAGCACCGGCACTCCCCCCCACTCGGACGCCGCCAGGTCTCCATTGATTGTGATGGCATTGGTGACGTGTGTGGCGGTATAGAATTCTTTTGTCGGTTCGATGTCGTTCGCTGCGGTATTGAGCTGGAAGATCGAGAATGCCAGCACCGGGAGGGCGGTGAATATTCTTTTATTCATACGTTTAGGACGGTTTTTGATCGGCCTTTTGGAAGCCGGCTCCAGCCGCGCCCGCGTTCGGAAGACAACGCGACATGGAACAGTTCTGTTCTCGCAAACGTCATTTCGAATTGGCGTCAAAATGCTTGCCGCCCAGGTGGAGCGGCGCGAATTTGTCCGCCGGTTATTTGGCGCAAACGCTTAATAACAATGAAATTTTTGCAAGTCGTCAAACAAAAAAACGGCAAAATTTCCTTTGGTTTCTTTGCGACGATGGGGGGGGGTCGTGCGCTGCGATTCGTCGCCGTTTTCTATGGTCACTGGTGACTTTGGCTGAGAGCGACGCGCAAGCCAACAAAATAGATTCCGCTAGATGGGGCCATCATGAACCGATTGACCGAGCGTGCGAACTCGATTTCTTGATTCCATCCTCCGCCCTTGAAGACCTTGAACTTGTTGCTCGCCGGCCCGGTTGGGTCCGTGAGCGGTGCCGCAGGATAAGGCGCAAACCAATCGAGGCACCACTCCCAGACGTTGCCGTGCATGTCGTATAGCCCCCAGGGGTTCGGGCGCTTCAATCCGACGGGATGCGTCGTCCCTTCGCTGTTTTCCAGTGTCCAGGCGAATTGATCGGCCGTGCCGGAATCGTCACCGAAACTGAACAGATTGGTGGTTCCTGCCCGACACGCGTATTCCCACTCGGCTTCGGTTGGGAGCCGGTATGCGTAGCCAGGGGGCAACCGTCCCGCCTCCTGTTCGCGCTTTGTCACGGCCGAACAATAGGCCACGGCCTGGAAGTAACTCAGCCTCTCGACGGGACGATTTGTGTCGCCGGGGAAGTGGCTGGGGTTCTTTCCCATTAGCGCCGTGTATTCGCCTTGAGTCACCTCGTATTTGCCGAGCCAGAAATCGCGAGTAATCGTCACGGGATATTTGCCGCGTACGAAACTGCCGGCCTTGATCAAAACCATATTGGTCAATGGAACCAGCTCCGTTTTTGATGAGGCAGGCGATGACTCGAGCCGCCTGGCGGAAGCGTCTGAGCTCCCTTTGTCGCAGCCGGTATGAGACAACGCGATACTGAGAATGAGAAGGCATGTCGATAAACCAGCGGAGGTTGGCTCGATCATCTCAGCAAGTGAGCAGGCGGGAACGTGGGCGCGTGAGCCGGAATTTTTGCGTGGTTCATTCCCCCTTTCCCGCTTTCTCACCTGCTCACCCTCGCGTGCGTAGGAAGTCAGAGCCTCCTCACGTCGGCTGCTATTATGCTCATTTGCTTTCACTGTTTGAATTCGACCCGGAGGTCCCACAAATCAGGTTCCACGCGAACGGTCTGCTCCTTGCCGCCGGGCCAGCGAATCCAAAGAGCGACCGGCGGTTCCGCGCATCCGAGCACCTGAGCTGCCCCATCCTGGGACCAATAACCGGACCCGGCCTGGACACTCCGGGAGGGGCCTGCGCGGCCGCCCGGGTAGAGCACGCGCATTTGAGTGCCGATTCCATCCGGGTTGGCGGGCGGGCCATGGAGCACGACGCGAAGCCCTCGCTTCGCCCGTTGATTCAGGTACAACTTGGTCGCCGCATTATTTTCGGATACAGCGATGTCCACGCGCCCGTCGTGGTTAAAATCGGCAAGAGCCGCCCCGCGTTGTTCTCCCTGGACCTTAATGCCACTAATGCTTCCATCCATGGCACTGAAAGTTCCGTTGCCATTCCCGCGGAGCCATAACCCCCGTCCGCTGTCGTCGCGGGTAAGGTCCGAGGCCGTTCCAAAAAAGTTTTGGCTGAGGAACAAATCTTCATTTCCGTCCCCGTCGAAATCTCCAACGTTTATAGAAAACACTGGCGCCAGTTGTGCCTCGCGCGGCAGCGGCACCCAATCGAAATGCGAACCTCGGTTGAGAAAGATGCCGGATTCCAGTTCCGTGGCTTCGACGACTTTCGCTTTCTCATAGCGCGGCCCGAGAATCTCCCGGACAGAAGCCTTGCCAAACGCCTGGTGCGTGGGGAAGTGGCTTGCCAGTTCGGGAAGACCAGAAGCGAGCCAGAATCGGTTTCGCACCGGAAGCCAATTTCCCCCGTGCCGCCAGGCTTCGATCAACTCGACCGTTCCGTCGGAGTTCCAATCGTCGTAAAAGAGGCGCAAGGTGACGTTCGGAATTCCGGTTTCAGGCGGCTCAACCTGCCGATACAGTTCATAAATCGTGTTGCGTCCCCAGTTGCCGACCGCCAGGTCCAATTTGCCATCGCCGTCGAAATCACCCGTGGTGATGCTCGTCCACCATCCCGTCCGCCCCGCGAATCCCCACGGAGCCGTCATTTCCTCAAAGTGTCCGTGCTGATTTCGAAAGACCCGCACCGGGCCCCATTCGACGGCCAGCGCGAGATCGGGATGACCATCGCCGTCCAGGTCCGTGAAGGTGACGCCGCTCACCAGGCCAAGCGATTCAAATGGTTCGCTGAGTGAACCGCTCAATCGCAACTCGCCCTCCTCGTTAACCCACAGAGTCGAAGAGACGGGCTCCGGATACCGGCCCGGCCGGAATCGTCCGCCGACAAAAAGGTCCAGGTCGCCGTCTCCGTCGATATCGGCCACAGCGATCGGACCGATGCTCGCCTTTCCGGCGGGCAAATGTTGTGGCGCCGCCAGACTGGCCGGCGAATAAACAGAAATTTCACTTTCTTGTTCTGGCGGCAGCTCATAGTTCGAGACCGCCACGAGCAACTTTCGATTTCCTTTGCCGTCGGGCCAACCCAGGACGGCGCCTTGATCCGCTGCCGCCGGAGCAACGCCTTCAAGCTTGCGGAAATTGCGGCCCTGATCGTTGGCGAACACGGCCAGCTTGCCGCCCCGGCCAGCCGTCACCATCAGGTCTTCCCAGCCGTCTCCATCGAAATCGTACCAGCTCACCGCTGGTCCCAACCGGCTTAAGCGGCGGGGCAAGAGCGGTTGCCGGGCCCAATCATCGAAAGAATCCTCCTGGTGCGTGTGCCCAATCCAGGCGCTGACGTCTTGAAAAAACGGTTGCTCATTGGTCCGTGATTCCTGGGTCCGTGTTGACGCTGGCGGACCACTGACGACTGACAACGGACGACTGACAACTGGCTTGCCTTGCTCCACTTCATAAATCCGATTGGGCTGGACGTTGGCAATCGTGCTCTGATCGCCGTTGCGCCACCTCACTTCCAGCCGGATTGGCTTTCCAGTATTGGGGTCCTGCGCGAAGACGCGCATGGCCTGGTCTCCCGACAAATAACGCCCGCCACAGATCATCTCCTGGCTTTGCGTTATAGAACCGCCCACGAGCCGGAGCCGGGCCCCGATCCCAGCTGTGTTCGGCGGCAGCCCCTTCAGACGGACCGCGATTCGGCCCGCCGTGGCGTCATTGCGATACAAACTGGCCACTGCATTGAGATTGTTCACCACTACGTCCAAATCCCCGTCGTTGTCCAGGTCTCCCAGCGCCATCCCATAGGAAATTCCGGTCTGATCGAAGCCCCACTCACGACTCATTGGTTCAAAGGTTCCATCGCGCCGATTGCGAAACGCGGCTTTTTGCGACCGCGCGTGGGGCCGGAACTGGTTTGAGCGCTTCAGTTGCGCCTGTGTGAGACGCCGCCCCTGGTTCCGGAGTTCATCCTTGCTATCCTGGTCCAGGAGATCGAACTCAAATCCATTCGTGACGAGAAGGTCCTCGTAGCCATCCAAATCGACATCGATAAAAATGGGGCACCAGGACCAATCAGTGGCCGCTACACCAGCCATTAAAGCAGCTTCCACGTACGATCCGTCCGGCCTGCCAAAGAAGAGGGTGTTTCTGCCGTAGCGCGGCCGGGCATCGATCCGCTCTCGATCTTGCGGGTCCGGAAGATCTTTGAATAATTGCGTCATCCGTTTCTCGTGCTCGCGGGCCAACATATCGACCACGATAAAATCGTCATGCCCGTCGCGGTCGATATCGGCAAAATCAACGCCCATCGACGCGCGGCTCGTATGGCGAAGGCTGAATGGATCGATGGCTCGAAAAGTCCCTTTCCCCGAATTGATCCAAACTCGATCGGCGCGCGAGGCATTGTCGTTGCAAATATACAGGTCAGGAATTCCATCTCCATTGAGATCGCGAAACATCACTGACAATCCCCAATCCCGGTACGGCGGAATCGGTTTGCCTTCTTCGTTCATAAACACGCCGGGCTCAAATTGAATGGGAGTAAAATGCCCTTGCCCATCGTTGCGGTACAATCCGTCCACCTCCGGCAATTCGCGCACCCTTCCATCCGGCAACGCCTCAAAACGGTCCTTCCACCGCGGCAACGTGGTCGGCTGATCATTCACCTTTAACACCATCCAGCGGCCATCGCGCTTGATGATTGAAAAGCGGGTGGTCGGATCGAACAGATGCATCACGTCAATGTAATGCGTGCAATAAAGATCCAGATCACCATCCCCATCTATATCCGCCAGCGCCAACGAAGTCGCCGACGCGGTGCGCGACAATCCCGAATCCTTCACTTCCGTCCATTTGCCTTTTCCGTCATTCAGGAAGAGCCGCGTTCCAGCCGAAATCCCATTGACCAGCAGGTCCAGGTCGCCGTCCCCGTCCACATCCGCGAAGGTTGCCCCGGTCGAGAGCTGGTCCGCGCAGGCCGCGTCGCCGATATCCATTTCTTCGAAACGCCAGTTGCCCAGATTGCGGTAGAGCCGATTCGGTCCCTGCAAACTGCAAAGATAGATGTCCTGCCAGCCATCGCCGTCCACATCCCCGATCGCCACTCCAGAGCCGTTGTGCGCCACGGCATTCGTCAAGTAGGCATCGCCTTGAAGCACGTTGGTAAACCCTACTCCCGTCGCCTTGGAATCCATCAGCGTGAACCCCGTTTTCCCGCTGGGTTCGGGACGCACCTCCATGCTTCGAAATCCCGCGCTCTCGGACCACGCCGACGCAGCCGCAGTCTTACAGTGGAAGCTGAGCAAAATCACGATGGCCGCGTAAGCGGAACCGGCCCGATTCATCGACTCAGCAAAACAAACGACATGTCCTTGTCAATCCTTGAGGACGATTGCCTTCACGATCGGGCGCACTTTGACACTGCCCCCGGATGACAGGCCATGTGCGAGAACGCGGGGCTGGGAAGCCTGCAGCCTGGAAGGCTACGCTACGTAGCGCACGCTTCCAGCGTGCAGGTTCTGGCGGCTTCCGTATGTGTTTAGCGCGCCCTTGAACGTAGCAGGTCGCGTCGTCGCCCCGCTAAACAGGTACCGGTTTCCGAGCCGCCAGTGTGGGAGCAGTGAGCAATTCTAATTCTGATAGGAGCCTCCCGCTCGCGTTCGTGACGTCGGTCCGCGTCCGTGGTGGCGGCAGGAAACGGCGCTCTGCCCCAGATGGCTACCACGGCTCCAATTTTTCGCTTGCATCTCTTACGTCCGTAAGAGACAAATACTACGTTTGTAGGATTTATATGAAGACAAATCGTCGCGCCCGGGCCCTGCCGCGGATTTCCGACGCAGAGTTGGTCGTCATGAAAGCCGTCTGGGAAAGGGCGCCGGTCACCGCCAATCAAGTGGTCGAGGCCCTGGAGCGGCAGAGGCATTGGAAGCCCAAGACCATTCACACGTTGTTGAGCCGTCTGGTGCAAAAGCGTGCGCTGGCGTTCGAGAAGAAAGGGCGGGAGTATCATTTCCGGCCGCGGGTGGACGCCACGGAATACGCTCACGCCGCGAGTCGGTCGTTTCTCAGCCGCTTTTTCGATGGCGAGGTCGCGCCGTTCCTCGCGTGCTTTCTGGAGCGGGAGAAGCTTTCGCGACAGGAAATTGAAGAACTGCGGCGCATTCTGGACGACAAACAAAAATGAATTTCAACGCCGCCAATCAAATCCTGAGCGCGATGTTCGAGTGGACATGGCGAACCTCGCTCCACGCCAGCGTTTTGATCGTCCTGGTCGTGTTGATTCAAATCGCCGGAAGAAAATGGCTCGCCGCTCGGTGGCGTTATGCTCTGGGAGTTTTGATTTTGCTCCGCCTCCTGTTGCCCGCTGTTCCAGCGAGTCCGTTCAGCATTTTCAATCTGGGCAAAGCTGTTTTGCCTATTGAGCCGCAGATTGAGTTTGGCGTTGTCTCGCCTTCGTCCCAGCCAAAAGCGCCGAGTCTTCCCGCGGTTCCTGAAAGGGATGCGCCGTTGAGCGTCGGCGTCGGGATAGAACAAAAGACCGACTGGTTGAAAGTGGTTCGGGTTCTTTGGTTGTTCGGCCTGACGGCCAGCCTGCTCACGGCCTTGCGGCAGCATCGTAAATTCGCACGCCGGATCGCCGCCGAACCGCCGGTGGGCGACGAGCGCATTCTGTCGCTTTTGAAAAGTTGCCGGGACGTCCTGGGAGTGCGGCGAAGGATCACGGCCGTCATCGCGCCGCAGCCTGGCACGCCCGCGGTGTTCGGTTACCGAAAACCCCGCCTGTTGATTCCGGAAACCGCGTTGCGAAAACTCGACGACCGCGAGTTGCGTATGGTTTTTCTGCACGAGCTGGCCCACGTGAAACGCGGCGACATTTTGCTGAACTGGGCCATTATCCTCGCCAGATCGTTGCACTGGTTTAATCCGCTGGTCTGGCTGGCGCTGCGCCGCCTGCGCGCGGACCGCGAACTGGTTTGCGACGCGATGGTGATGGCGCGCCTTGCCGACGGCGAGCGGCGTGTCTACGGCAACACGCTCATCAAGCTGCTCGACGATTTTTCGGGTGCCGGGTTTTGTCCGAGCCTGGCGCCGGTCATCAACCACAAACACGAAATCAAAAGGAGAGTCACTATGATTGCACAATTCAAACCGGCCGGCCGCGTGGCGGTGTTGCTTTCAGCGGTAATCGTTGTCGCGTTGTGCTGTTTCACGTTCACGCGGGCGGCGGAAAAACCCGCGAAGAAACCGGCAGAGATCCGGGAAGCCAAACATCCGGAGGCGCAAGTGGGCCTGGAGAGTCTGAAAAAGCTATTGGAAGAGGAGGACGCAAAAGTGAAAGAGGCCCAAGGAAGGTTAGACAAGCTTCGGTCAGAGTTGCGGATTTCGGATTCCTTGACTGAGGGAGAATTCTTAGGTGAAGGCAGAAGGTCAAGCGGCCTGAGCCCGGAGACGATCCAACGGCTGGAGTTGGAGAGAATGAGTGCCGAAGCCGAATACCGCCGGCTCGATTCGCTGTCGAGGTTGCTGCAGTCCAAAGGCGAGAGTGAATTGCAACGGATCATGAATGTCGCAGTTCCGGACGAGCTTTTGACCTCTTTGCTGAAAGCCAAAGCGGAGTGTGAACAGAGACTGGCGAATCTGGGTTCAAGATTCGGGCCGGAAAATGCGGACCTCAAAGGCGTTAAAGAAGAATTAAGCAAGATCAACGAGCAGATCAACTGGCGCGTCGAAGGAATCATGGCGGGATTGCGAGTCAGAGCCGAGGCCACACAAGCGCAAATCAAATCCTTGAATTACGCGGTGGACGAAGCCAGAGCCAGGGACGCTGAAACGGTGGCGCCCTATTTTGCAGCCAAGCGAGCCTTGGAAAATAATCAAAAGCTTCGTGATGCCATTATGCGGCGCATTCTTCAGGAAACGGTCGATATGCAGTTGCCGGGAGCGAAGCCACTCGAGAAATGAGTCCGGCCGGCTGTTGGCTCGCGCCCCTGGCTGGTCAGGCGAGACGCCTGACCTACGTTAAGGCCAATTCCTGCCAGAGCAGCGCGCCCATGCGCATTCCTTTGGCGAAAGCATCCAAGCTGAATTTTTCGTTCGGCGAATGCGGGTTGTCGTCGGGCAAAGCGAGGCCGAGCATCAGGGTATCCACACCGAGAATTTTTTTGAAATCCGTCAGGATCGGAATCGAGCCGCCTTCGCGCAGCAGGACCGGCTCGCAACCAAAAGCGGACTTGAGCGCGCGCAACGCGGCCTGAGCCAGCGGCCCGGTGGGCGGGACGAGATAAGGTTCCCCACCGTGGCCGCCCTCGATGGCGATGCGCACGGTCGGAGGGCAGAGACGCTTCAGGTGTCTCGCGACGAGTTTGCGGATGCGTTGCGGCGTTTGGTTCGGCACCAGACGGAAAGTGAGTTTCGCGCTCGCCCAGGCGGGGATGATCGTCTTGCTGCCCTCGCCCTGATAACCGCTGGTCAGGCCGTTGATCTCGAGCGTCGGCCGCGCGGTGCGCTGTTCCTGCGGCGTGTAGCCGCGCTCGCCGAAAAGTTTCGGAACGCCCAGGAATTTCCGGTAAGCCGCGTCGTTGTGCGGAATCCGCGCCAGTTGTTTTCGTTCGTAAGCCGAAAGCGGAATCACGTCATCGTAAAAACCCGGAATGGTGATGCGGCCATTTTTGTCGCGCAGGCGGGCGAGCAACTGGCACAGGGCCAGCGCCGGGTTGTCCACCGAGCCGCCGTAAATGCCGGAGTGCAAATCGCGTGACGGGCCGTGCACTTTGGCCTCCATCGCGCAGATGCCGCGGAGCGCGTAGGTCAACGCCGGATGTTTCAGGTCCGGGATGCCGGTGTCGGAAATGACAATGGCGTCGCAGCACAATTCAGCCTGATGTTTTTTCAGGAACGGGCCAAGACTTTTGCTGCCGACTTCCTCCTCGCCTTCGACGACAAAGGTCAGGTCACACGGCAACTCCGTGTTCGTTTTCAAATACGCCTCGACGGCTTTGAGGTGGGCGAAGTGCTGGCCTTTGTTATCGCAGGCGCCGCGGGCGAAGAGCGAGCGGCCTTCGATGCGCGGCTCAAACGGCGGCGATTTCCAAAGCTCGAGCGGTTCGGCGGGCTGAACGTCGTAATGGCCGTACACCAAAAAATGTAGCCGCCGACGTGAGGAGGCGGAGGTGTTTCGCGGCGTTTGCGCGACGACGACCGGGTTGCCATCGGTTGGACACAGCCGCGCGTCCAGGCCGATGGACTGGCAATGATCGACCAGCCAGCACGCTGCCGCTTCGACTTCGGAGCGGTGATGGCTCTGGGCGGAAACGCTGGGGAAGCGGAGGTAGTCGCACAATTCGCGGACGAAACGAGGTTCGTTTTCGTCAAGGTAATCGAGGACATTTTGCATGGGCGCAGCGGATTGAAGCACAAAGCCGCAAAAGGTAAACGTGAAAACATTGCGAAGGGTGAGGGGAGGGGCGCAGGTCAGTTTTGAGAATGGTGGCAAAGAGCTGCGGAGTAGAAGGTAGCCCACGGCGTCAGCCGTGGGTTGCGGTATTGGCCATCGGAGCCGCGAAGCGGCGAAGGAAATTCTCTTTGGCCACTATTCTGTCGCTCCTGACGGGGCTTTTGGTGATGGCGCATTTTTCCCCACTGCTGACGCCGTGGGCCACCCTCTCGTCGCTGCTCCGCAGTTATTTGCCGTAGGAGTCAAAATCGGATTTGCACACCGACGCCACTTAAGCGATAGCGGCTTTGGATTTCGCGCCGCAGAGTCAGAGCTTCCTCCGAAAATGGGATTGGAGAAACGCTCGCCCTCACCCCGGCCCTCTCCCCCAGGAGAGGGAGAAGCACGCACAGTTCCCGGAATTTTCACGCCCAGTGGTGTGGAATTGCTTCATGGGGCTCACGTCGGCTGCTACGGGAACGAATTTCCGCCAGCAAGCGGCCTGTCATGTCCCCAGATCGGCCGTTATTGCGGACTCACTTCTTTTTACGCAGCAGATCGAGCGGGTTGAATTTCGGTGGCGGATTGGTGGTGGTTGTGTCGTTCGTCGTCGTGGGCTTCTGGCCGGTCAGCAGGTTGCCGACGCCTTTCAACAAGCCGCCGGTTTTGTCGCCCACATTGACGCCGACCTTCTCGGCGATGCCGACGCCGGTTTTGAGCAAGAGGCCGCCGAGCGCGAGCTCGTTCAAGTGAGTTTTGGGGTCGCCGAGCGTTCCTTTAACGGTGACAAAGTCCGGCAACTTCACATAAGGCGTGTCAGGCGGCGCGCCCGGCGGCGTCAAGCCGGATTTTTGCGCGAGCGAACGTCGCAACGAAAATTCCACGGGCAGATTCAAGGGCGATTGGTCGAGCACATCGGCAATGGGAATGTCACCGTGAGCATGGGCCTCGAACGCCTCGCTTTGCAGGGCGAACCGATTGACGCGAATTTTGCCGGCGCCGAGTTGGATTCGCGCGTCAAGCCAGTTGACCGGCGATTTCGTAATGTCTTTGACGCGAAGCAGGGTGGCGATCGGCCAGATCAGCAGTTTGGCTTTTTTCCCGAGCAACTGGATGTTGGCGTTGGTGTAGCTGTAACTGACCTGCCCATTCAAATTGGTTCGCAGATTGGTTCCGGTGACACCGGCGCCTTTGATTTGGGCGTTGGCCAGAATCAATCCCTGATACTGGCCGCGGTCGTCGGGCGCGAACGTATTGGCGATGGGCTCCAGCGGGACCTTGTCCGCGTTCAACCAAAGATCATACGTGTAGCCCTTCACAGCGAGGTTCGCGAGGGCGCCGGCGCTCACCGGCGCGCCGTTGAACGCGAGCTGAAGCGGCTTCACCGCCACTTCGCCATGATTCAGTTTGACGGTCGCCAGGAAATTCGACACCGCGATTTCGCGGAGATAAAGCCGGTCAATCTTTGCGTCCAACGTGAATTGCTCGAAGGGCAGCGCAACCGGGTCCGGCTCGACCGGCGACGCAGCGGGCTGCGGCGCGGTTTTCGTTTTCTTTTCCGGTTCGGCCGTCCTCGTTTTCAACGGGCCGGCGAACAAATCGTAATAAGGCGTCGCGTCCAGCGACTCGGCCTGCAACGTCAACTGGCCCGGCGCGGCGTTGGTCTTCGCCAAATCAACCTTGCCGGACAGTTGCAGTTGATTCTTGGCGCGGTCGGTGGGCGAGAATGTCAAAAGCAGTTGGCGGAGATTGACCAGGCTCTGCTTCATGCCTCCGTCGAGTTGCAGGCCGGCGGCGAGTGACGATTTCGGAAACTTGTTCTGTGGGTCTTCGACGACGAGGTTCGTCAACGTCAATCCGGCTTTGACCGATGATTCACCTTGAGGGTCATAGTTTGCGCTGCCTTTGCCGTTCAGAGAAAGGGAAACGAGCTTGTTCGGCGCCAGCGCCGGGGCGAGAAACGGGCGGAGCGCATTCTGGTTGAAGTCCACGGCGGTGAAGCTGAACTGACCGGATTGCTTTGCGAGGTCATACTTACCCGCCAGGTCGAAACTCCCGCCCGATTCAGGACCCTGCCGCACGGCCAGCGCGACGCGTCGAAGCTGGGCGACCTGGTCTTTGACGCCGACATCGAAGTCGAACGTTGTCTGGTAATTCTGGAACTGATAATCGTCGTAACGCCCGGAGAAATCGCCCAGCACCGCGTTGCCTGAGGCGCTCGTTTCCTGGCCCTTTCGCAAGGCCAGCGCAGTCAGTTTGATTGTGCCCGCCGAAGCGTTGAGCTGCGGGACGACGACCTGCCTGAGCAGCGCGGGCAGGGACGCCTCGAAGGTTGCTTGCGCGCTCAGGTCGCCGCTGTTCAAAGTGTAGCTGGCGGAACCGTTGGCAGTGAGCGTCGGCTGGCTCCCCTGGCCGAAGGCGAGTGAATACTTTTCCACCGTCGCATTCTTGAAATCGTCCATCTGCCCGGTGAGTTGGAGCTGAACGTTGGCGCGCTCAATCCTGTTCGGGCCAAGCTGTGCGTTCAACTCCTGGACCTTGGCCGTCAAATCGGTCTGCAATTTTTTGCCATCCTGTTGCGCCAACAGGTTCAGTTGCGCGTCCGCTTTGCCGCTGACAGGAATGTTGCCGAGAAAAAGCTGCCAGTCGGCGAGGTTCAGTTTGTTGATGGCCAATTGCAGCGAGGACTCCTTGAAGCCGGGCTGGACCGCGCCCCAGGTCAGGTTCATCGGTCGGTCGAGCACTGCGCGCAGCAAGTCGTTTTGTCCCTGTTTGCCCAACAGGTTGAGCTTTTGAAGCAGCGCGAAATCGTCGTTAAGGTTGACCGTGACCTGGTAGTCGAAGTCCAAATCCAGCGTTGGCGTGGACTGTTTACCTTGCTTGATGCCGAGCTGGCGGCCCGTGAGTTTTCCATTCGCGGCGATGACGGAACCTCGCTGGGCGATGTCGATCAAGTTGGTGGCGTTGAGCGTCGAGTTGTCGAAATCCCAACCGCGCGTCGCACCGGCGAGATTGAGCACCTGGCGGTCGATCGACTGCACTTCCAGCTTCAAATGGCCCTCGAGCTTATTGAGGTCGAACGGGCCAGTGATGCGCAGCGCGCCGAGCGGTTTGTCGGACTGGAAGAAACTGACCGAAAAGTTTTTCACTTCGGTGGGCGTGACGTCGCAGTCGAGTTCGCTGCGTTCGCCGGAAAAGCCTGCGAACGATCCGTCTCCCTTCACAATCTCGTGTGTGACTTTTCCTCGGACGAACTGCGGCATGAGGTCCGGGCCGAGGGCGAACTCCAGCGCTCCGGTACCCCTGGCCTGAAGCAAGTCATGCGCGTTGGTTTGGGTGCGCTCCATCTTCATGGCCGCGGCCAGGGTCAGTTTGCCCGAACCGCCGTTCTTCAACTCGTCGAGACCGATGTTGATATCGGACAGCTCGACGGTTTGACGCCCGCCGTCCTTGAAGATCTGCACCGCGCGCAAGCTGACATTTTTGAGCGTCACGTTTTTCACGTCGAGTTGCGGCGGTTTCGAAGGTTTGGTTGGCGGTTTCGCGGCGGGCTTTTCCTCTTTGCCCAGCAACGGGTCGAGGTTGCTGGTTCCGTCGGCATTTTGAACGATTTGAATCGTGGGCGAATCGAGCGTGACTTCATCCACTTTGATGTTGCCGCCGACGATGCTCCAGAGACTGTAACGGAGCCGCACTTCGTCGGCCTGAAGGAGCGGCTCGGCGCCGGCGGTTTTGACTTTGAGCTGGCGCAGGACGACCCGGGAAAACGGACTGATGGAGGCGTTGCCGACCGTGAACTCGGCGTTCAGCGCTTTGCCGACGCGCGGCAGGACGACGCCTTTGAAGAACGGCGCGCTGGTGGCGACGAAATAAGCGACGACCAGCAGGAGCAGAAGTCCGGCGCTGAACTGGGCCAGTCTGCGTCTCCAGGCCCGGCGTGTCACCGGCCGGGAGGATTCAGGTGTTGCGTTGGCCATAATTCATCAGACCCAAACTGTATACATTCAGTTCAAACCGCGAAAAAGGCCAGAGAAAGACAAGACGACATCGTGTCCGGCGTCACATCTTGTCATTGAATCCTGAGGTTGCTACAAGCCGGATTATTCCAATGGAACCTCACAATTGAACAATCCATGAAGCCATACGAAATCTCCCTGGAAATCTCTGGACGAACCGGCTGGCGCGCGTGGCGCGTCGGCTGTTTGAAATTTGAATTCTGAATTTGAAATCGCCAGAACCAACTTCACGAGCACCTTAATTCTCAACTCTCAACCATCCAGCTACCTATGACCTATCAACGTTTCGAAGACCTTCCCGTCTGGGAGGAGGCGGCCAGGCTTTACGAGCAGACCGAAGACCTCCTGGAGAATGAATCGTTTCAAGCCAGCCGCGCTTTTCGCGATCAGCTTGACCGCGCCGCGCTGTCCGTCTCCAACAATGTCGCCGAAGGCTTCGATCGCGGCACGACGAACGAACTGCTCCAGTTCATCTACGACGCTGCCGATTGGCAGGGGCGCAGTCGCCCCGCGTGCGAACGCGGGGCGCGGATTGCATCGGTTCAGGGACCGCAACATGCGGTCCCTCCCAGAATCGGCCCGCGTGTTAACCAGAACGTGAATCCGGCGTGAGGTTTCGCTTTTGGATCGGTCTTTGACTTTCAAGCGGCCATCCGTTAGCGAACGCATCATGAAAATCTCGGTCGTCGTCCCGGCGTTCAACGAGGAAAAGTTCATTGCCCGCTCGCTGCGCAAAATCAAAGCGGCGACCGACGCCTTTGCCGCCACGGGCTGGGAAAGCGAAATCATCGTTTGCGACAACAATTCCACCGATCGCACCGCCGAAAAGGCGCGCGCATCCGGCGCCATCGTTGTCTTCGAGCCGGTGAACCAGATTTCACGGGCGCGAAACAAGGGCGCGTCGGCGGCCAAGGGCGACTGGCTGGTGTTCGTTGACGCGGACTCCTATCCAAGCCGAGAGCTGTTCGCGGACCTGTCGGCTGCGATCCGGAGCGGCAAGCACCTGGGCGGCGGGGCGGTGGTCGAAATGGACCACGCGGTCGGCTGGACGAAATTCTTCACGCCCGTATGGAACGTGATCAGCCGGATGAAAGGTTGGGCGGCCGGTTCGTTTGTTTTCTGCCAAACAAAAGCGTTCCGCGAGCTTGGCGGATTCAGCGAGCAGTTATTCGCTGCCGAAGAAATCGAATTCAGCGAACGGCTCAAGAAGCTGGCGCGAGAGCGCGGAAAGAAGTTGATGATTTTGCATCGTCATCCAGTGATCACGTCGGCCCGCAAAGCGCATCTCTATTCCTTGCGGGAGCATTTGGGCATGTTGTGGTGGACGCTCCGGCTTCGGGGTAAGAATCTCAAAGACCGCGCCGGGTGCACGCTCTGGTATGACGGGCGCCGATAACTGCGTCATCTGACTCGCGGTCTTCGTCCAAGACTCCCCAGTTAAGGCAGGTGGTGTGAGCCGGTGCGTTTTCAATGCACTTGCAATGCTCGAAAGTTTTGCCGCGCTGATTACTCAAGCGGAGGGGAGTGAACAACTGTCTGAATTTCAAGGCCCTACCTTAGGTGGCTCTGCTTGGCGCGGGATAAGCTGGCTACTGCCAGCTCAAGAATAATTTGTGGATAGCGTGTGTACCGAGACTGCGCCCGTCAGGCGAACAATCTATTCGCTTTCTCGAACTAACCATCAGGGCTCCGCGTATGTTCCGCCGCCGAACAGAACGATAATTTCCCCATGGAACGAATCGATCCCTTGCTGATTGGAACCGCGCGATCGAAGCAGGCGATAGCAATGATGGCCAGGTTGCGTGGCAACTCGCGGATGGCCTGGCTGGCGTGTGGTCTCGCGCTCGGCTGGCTGGCTTTCGCTACGCAACTGTCCGGCCAGGAGCTGCGACTGGAGATTGTTCCGGAGTGGGAAGGAAACCCAGTCGTGCTGGGAGAAACAGTATCATCCGAACGGGTGAGCGGGATGTCCCTCAGTCGCGTGGATGGATTGCTTTCCCGACTGGGCCTTCGGCGCGCGGATGGGAGCTGGCTGGAGTCGGACCGGTGGCACGTCTATTTCTCCGCGGAGAAGCGGCGTCTTACCGCCAGGGCGGACGGTTTGCCGGCGGAGGAATTTCAAGCGATCCGTTTCCAGGTGGGGTTGGATGCGGAGACCGACGCCAGCGACCCGCAGGAGTGGCTCGCCGACCATCCGCTTAATCCGAGTGTCTGTGGTTTGCACTGGGGTTGGCGATCCGGTTACGTGTTTTTGGCGCTGGAAGGGCATTGGTTGCCAGCGGAGGGAAAGAGCAGTGGATTTTCCTATCACCTGGCTGGCGCAGAAAAACCGATGACGGTGGAATTGCCGGTTACGTTCTCCGGCGGCCGGCCCACAACGATTCGTTTGGGAATGGATGTGGCCAAAATCCTGGCGGCGGGCGATGTGGTGCGCGAATCCGAGTCCACTCACTCGCGCAGCGGCGATTCACTGGCGGCCGCCATGAAGGCCCGGGTGTCCCGCTCATTTCGGGTGAAAACCGTTCGGAGCGATCTCTACCAAATGGCCGATTCAGCGCAACCGCAGACCCGGTCGTTGCCGCCGGGTGTCAAGCCATTCCAGCTGTCCATTTCGGAACGGTTGCCCAAAGTGAAATTGCCCGAGGATAATCCGCTGACGGTTGAAGGAGTTGAATTGGGCCGGCGGCTTTTCAACGAACCCAGGCTTTCCCGGAACAACGCCCAGTCGTGCGCCTCCTGTCACGACCCGGCAAAAGCGTTCACGGACGGCCAAAGCCATAGTCTCGGCACCGGCGGGCAAGCGGGCCGGCGGAACGCAATGTCTTTGGTGAACCTGGCCTGGGCGAGCGAGTTTTTCTGGGACGGTCGGGCGAAGTCGCTTCGCGAACAAGTGCTGCTCCCCATCCAGGACGCGCATGAGATGAATGAAACTTTGCAGGGGGCGATGGCAAAACTCGAGGCTGACCGCAAATACCCGGCGCAATTCAAGGCTGCCTTCGGCACGGCCGGCATCACGACAAACCGCATGGCCCTCGCGCTGGAGCAATTCCTTCTCACCCTGCTCTCGCAGGAGTCGAAGTTTGACCGGGCGGCACGCAAGCTGGCTCAGTTAACTCCCCAGGAACAACGGGGGCTCCAGTTGTTCATCACCGAGTACGATCCCGCGCGCGGTCTGCGGGGCGCGGATTGTTTTCACTGTCACGGCGGGAACCTTTTCAGCAACCACCAGTTCATGAACAACGGACTGGAGGAACGCGCCGGCGATCTGGGTCGCATGGAGGTGACCGGGCTTGAAACGGACCGGGCAAAATTCAAGGTGCCGACGTTGCGAAACGTGGCGGTGACGGCGCCG